>JAZLAZ010000001.1:0-23957 GCA_045613445.1 Candidatus Enterousia sp.
CAGTTGAACATGTTGATACCTTGCTGCTGTTTGCAGATGTCTTGCCATAGTTTACAACATGTTGCGCTGTATACCAACCCCATGTATATCCACTGTTATTTGGTGTTGAACACGCCGCATTTGCAGAATTTACACGTGTACCAGCAGAACACTGAATCTGACATGATGTCGCAGCTGTTTTACCAGCAATTGTATTAGCGGTATAACCACTTGGACAGTCTGTACAACTGGCCGCACCGGCACCAGAATATGTCGCACCTGTACAACTACTGCATGTATTTGACTTGTCAGCACTGTATGTACCAGCTGCACACTGTGTACATGTCGCATTATATTTGCCAGAATTAGCCAATGTGCCATAACCGCCCTTACATGATGTTGTATAGGTACATACACCTAATGGTGCACTTAGCGTACAATTTGCCCCTGTATTACCAGAACATGCAGTACATGTACCCCAAACCGCATACAATGTTACTGTACCACCATTTGTGGTTGTTAAATTAGATACACTTTGACTGTTTGTATATGTCGCGCTGGTTGCAGTACTGGATGTTGACCACCCCAAGAATTTCTTTACACCGTTTGTAAAGCCGTTTGCTGTCAAGGCCTTGGCAGTATCGTATGTATGAGAACTGGATGCCGTTGTACCTGTACCACCATTTGCATTATACGCAACAGTATATGTATTCGCCTTACAACTTGGATTATATTTACCATTATTCGATATTGTATTATACCCATCTTTACATGTTGTCGTGTATGTACATACGCCCAATGGTGCACTTAGTGTACAATTTGCCCCTGTACCAGCAGCACACGCCGTACATGTACCCCAAATTGCATACAATGTTACTGTGCCACCATTTGTAGTAGTCAAATTTTTAACACTTGCTTTATCTATGTATGTCGCAGTTGTTGCAGAGCTGCTGGTTGACCATCCAAGGAACTTCTTTACACCGTTTGTAAAGCCGTTTGCTGTCAAGGCCTTGGATGTGTCATATGTATGACTGCTGGACGATGTTGTACCACTACCACCATTTGCATTATATGCAACTGTATATGTGTTCGCAGCACATACATTGCCACTGACATGATAACCATCTGTACATGTGCTGATCGTACAATTATTAGACACTGTATTATTAGAGTTCCATGTCGCAGCTGTCCATGATTTTACCTGAGCTGTACTGTTGCTACATGTGTCAGAACAAGATGTCTTGCCTGTACCACTATTTGTTTTACCACTATTACATGCAGCACATGCTGATTGACCTGTGGTTGATGTATATGACCCCTTGGCACATGCATACATACCACCTGATGTTGTACCTGAACCACCAACATATATTTTGGTCGTTGAATCCCCTGGGCAATAAGAACCAGCCAAACATGGTGTTTCACCTGCACCTGCTCTTGGAATATAATATCCTGCTGTAATTGTTCTGTAACAAGAATTCAATTCCTTGGAACCCGCGGCACTGTATGGATACTGACCATATACATATTCGTCCTGACCATCTGGGATAGTGCCATAATCAGAACATTTTCTGACATCCGAACCACCAAGACAGTAACTGTTTGCTGGACATGTTGCACATGATGTTTGACCTGTGGTTGATGTATATGTTCCAGCCGCACATGTTACACATGCAGAAGATGCACTAGAACCTGTATTTCCATTGGCTGTACCTGCGGAACACGCCGTACGACCGCCTGTACTGCCATAATAGACAGTTGTTCCACCTGGGCAATATCCACCAGCCGCACATGTTACCTGACCTGCGTTCGCAGTCGCAACATAATTACCAGCGGTTGTTTTGATATAACACTTGTTTTGTGCTGTTGCACCAGCGTCACTGGTGTAATTTGTTGGACATGCCTTGCTTGTATTATCCCCTGGACAATAAGAACCAGCACTACATTGTGTCCATCTTGCATACAATGTTGTATTTGCAGTCTTGTTCCATGTGCGTGCAGATGCACCAGCAGCTGTATAGTACTGTGTACCGCCAGATGTCGCATCATACCAACCAGCAAATACATAACCTGTACGGGTCGGTGCAGTAGTGCTGATTGTTGGCATCGCACTGTCATATGTTGCTGTTACGGATGAAGTTTGCCCACCAGAACCACCATTTGCATTAAATGATACGGTATATGTATTTGCAGTCCATTTCGCATAAAATGTTTTATTACCTGTGCTGCCTTGGGCAATCTGAGTTACCTTGTTTGTAAATCCAGATTCTGTATACCAACCAGCAAATGTATAACCAGTGCGTGTTGGACTTGCCAATGTAATAGTCGCAGTCGTTACATTATATGAACTTGGGTTGCTTGTGCTGTTTGTACCGCTGTTCAGGTTATATGTAATTGTATATGTTATAACCGCACAATCACTGGATGCATCGTGGCTGGATGCAGTTGTATTATTTGGCGTTGTGTAACCAGTTGAACATGTTGATACCTTGCTGCTGTTTGCAGATGTCTTGCCATAGTTTACAACATGTTGCGCTGTATACCAACCCCATGTATATCCACTGTTATTTGGTGTTGAACACGCCGCATTTGCAGCATCTACACGTGTACCAGCCGAACAAGATATCTGACATGATGACGCAGCAGTTTTACCAGCTGTTGTATTAGCGGTATAACCACTTGGACAGTTTGTACAACTGGATGCACCGTCACCAGCATATGTTGCGCCTGTACACTGTGTGCGCCCCTGCACACTGCTTGATATCGAATATGTTCCACCAGCACACGCATATCCTGCTGAACAACGTGAACAACCAACCGCATTTGCTGACAAATAATACCCAGCCGAACACGTCAATCTCGCTTTTGTAACATAAATATGACCACCATTACTCCAAAATGCAGACTCCGATCCGAGCGCTGCTAAATACCCTTCCCCTTTCAAATCAGTACCAACACCAAAAACAGTATCATAATCTGTCCCCGTGCCACCTGCACTAACGTTCCATGTATCAACGGTTGTCCCTGTCGCATTACATCCCGTATAATCTAATTTACACGCACTGTCATCTAATGTACATGATTTTGTTGATGTATCTGTCCCTGATGTACATTGATAATGGATCGTATATGTTCTGGCTGTCCAACGCGCATACAATGTTGTCGCTGCTGTCTTGTTCCATGTGCGTGCAGATGCGCCAGCAGCTGTATAATACTGCGTACCACCAGATGCAGCTGATGTATCATAATAACCTTGGAAAACATATCCAGCACGTGTTGGTATTGTCATTGAAGGCATCGCACTGCCATATGTTGCAGAAACACTGGCGGTTCCCCCAGAACCACCATTTCTGTTTAATGTGACCGTATATTTATTACCCGTACACGCATATGACGATGTTGTGCCGGTTGAACCTGTGCGTGTATAACCTGTACTACATGTTGCAATTGCGCAAACATTTTGTGCGCCACTGGACCACGATGGCGTTGTCCATGTGGCAACCCCAGCAGCATTGCTACAATCCGCATTACATGATGTCTGTCCAGCGGCACTGGTCGTTTTACCACCGCTACAAACAGTACAAGATGATTTTGGTGATGTCGCAGACGATGTATACGAACCAATTGGGCAATTCGTACATGATGTCGCCACACCCTGGGATGCAGTATGCGCGGTTTTATATTTACCAGCCGCACACGCCACCACTGTATTACTTGAAGTATGATAATATCCCGCAGAAATAGATCGCTTACAGTCAGACGCAGCATCATGGTTCGATACCGCCGTACCAGATATGGTATATCCGCTGACACAAGATACACACGCCGATTGACCTGTGGACGCCTGATACGTATTACCTGTACATTGTGTTAAACCCTGATTACTGGATGATTTTGTCCATGTACCACCAGTACATTTATACCCCTTTAGACACGCTGAACAAGTCGTTGAATTCGCCGGCAAATAATAACCAGCAGCACAAGTGTATGTTGTCGCAGTACTATATGTTTTTGGACGAAAAGTCAGATGTTCCACACCTTCATCATTAACATAATATGAAATCATATCACACAGATCCGCGACAAGGACCGTTTCACCAGTATTTAGATATTCTTCCCAGCTGGCAACTGTTTGACCACCACATGCCGTCGGCACTGTCGATCCGACCAAACACTCAGACGGATCGCCAAACGACGCAATCATGCTATTGTTACAATAAAATTCAATATAAACATCCCCCGCAGCAAATGCCGACACAGACGACAGCGCCACCCCACAGAATACAAATACTGCACAAATTACTTTTTTAATATACTTTGCAAACATAAGCATTTCCGACCTTTCCTACAAATTCTACCTTGACTTCTGGTGTTATCATAGTACACAAACACAAATAAGACAAACAAAATATTGTTTATTTTTTTACTTTTTTAGGAATCTTTTTTCTTGACATTAAAAAAGGCTGATTTCTTAGGGTTTCCGGTGTATATACAAGATATTTTTTACAAAAAATTTACAGCTAAAAACAATACGATTTTTTTCATTTTTTTATCACACAAAACATGTTTTTTGTCATTGTTTTTCAAATTAAAAACTCGCCTTTTCTAACCAACAAAACAGATTCAAGAAATTTATTTGTCAATTTTGACTTTTTTTGAAAAATTTTTTTCTTGACATTTACCAACAACGCGAAATTCAGAACATTTTTGCTTTTTTTTCACAATTATTACAAAACAAGAAAAAACACATATATTTTATGCTTGCCCCATTTTTCAAAAATTTGCTAACATTTACACATATAGGATGAAGGGATTAAAACAACTTTTTGCTGTACTGCTTGTACCGCTTGCTTTTCAGGCGGCATTTGCGAACGACGAAATCGACACTTCGCGTGCCGCAACGCGTCGTGGTGCGACAAATACAGTGTCTACGAATCGTAAAAAAAGCCCCCAATCTGATAACAAAATCAATAATCAACAAACAAATTCTGTATCACGATTGACAAATATCAATACAAACGATGCTCAGTCCCGTGAACGGACCACTACCAAGCAGGTTTCTAACCGTTCTGGAAATGTTGTCAATCGTTCTGGTGCAACATCGCCACAAAAATCTGTATCTGCGCGTACTGCTGCAACCGTACAACAACGTGCGCAAACCAACACAAATTCACGCGTATCTGTGCGTACTGCCACATCACCAAAATCTGCACTATCGCGTGCTGGGGTTGCAATTCGTGCATCTAATACACCTTTAACTGGCACAACCAGAAACCAATCCCGCGCACGCAGTGCATCTCTGGCACGATCTGGCACGATAACACCAACGATTGAAACAATACAATCACGCAATTTTTCTGCATGTCGTGATGTATTTTATGCGTGTATGGATGAATTCTGCGCAAACAAAGACAGTACATTAAAACGATGTGCATGTTCATCACGCATACATGAATTTGACAACGCCAAAGAACAATTGAACCAAATCGAAGATAAATTATTAGACTTTGGTCAACGTTTATTGACAGTCAGCATGGACAAAGAAGATGCAATGGCATTAAACACAGCCACCGAAGGCGAAATTGCATACGCCGTTGACGACACCAGCAAATCTAAAAAAATGCTGGACGAGATTGCAAAAAAGTTAAACACCAGCTTTAATGACAGTAATTTTGATCAAGGATTAAACGCGATATCCTTGTCGCTAAACACAGACGCAGCATTTGACAACATTGATTCAATGATGGGCGCATCTACAACAACAAAATCTGGCACAGACCTGTATCGTGCCGCATTACCTGTATGTCGTGAAATGGCGATGGAAATTTGCAGTTCTGATGACCTTGACATTGCAGAAAGCGGTTATCAGATGGCAATCGCACAGGATTGTAATACTGTTGCGAAATCATACGAAGCCCAAACAGATCAGGCCCGCGCCAAGATTAAAGAAAGCAGTGCATTACTGGACATGTCGCGCCTGAACATTCATCAAGAACGCAATTCAGATGACATATTGACATGCAAGACAAAAATGTTGGACATGTTGACCGACACAACAGTATGTGGCACAGACATGACAAAATGTCTGGACATTACCGGCCAATATATTGACCCAACCACAGGCGAAGCGTTCTTGACAGAAAAATTAGCAGATCTGAACACATTGATTTCGCGCCCTGCCCCTGATGAAACATGGACCAAGGCCCCAGGCAACGACAAATTTGTATTATTCTTGCAGTCGAAACGGATATATTTGGAACCTGCGATGGAAAATTGCCAAGACATATCTGCATATGTTTGGGATTCATTTATCGAAGACGCACTGTCACAAATCAAACTGGCCCAAGAATCAAAATTGGAACAAGTACGTCAATCTTGCACAACATTGACAACCCAGTGTTTGAACGACGCGAACAAATCTGTCACAGATTTTGATGCCCGCGCGTTATCAATCTTTGGGGTCAAGGCAGATGTGACTGTAAATGCCATGTGCGCAGACATAAAAAACACATGTACTGCATTGATGCAATCGTCACAGGCCCCTGGCACCCCCAGCAACGATTGGACAGATGGCATGACAGAAATCACAGCCAACAAAACATACGAAACAATTCTGTCAACATGTCGTGAAGTGGGCAAAAACTGTATTATCAGGGCGTGCACTGACATTTCTGGAAACTTTGGATTGTGTACAAATATCGACACATCTATCAACCGCAAATCAATCGTCAGTCGTCGTGCTTGTTGGGCCGAAGTGGAACAATGTATCCGCGATGCAGGTGCTGATACGATTGCAAAAATCATGACCCAAGAAGGTCGCGCCCCAGAAAATCCGGATGATTTTGTAACATACTATACATCAAACGGACATCAATATGAAGCATTATACGGCACAGAAATTGCCGAACTGGCATCTATTGCAAGCACAGTGGACGAAACCGAAGAAGAACCAATCACATGCAGCACCACAGACACAAATTACAGAAGTATTTATGACTGGTCCACAGGCCAAACATTTAACAACGCATTTGATTGGCAGACATATCGTTTAACAGAACAAATTTGGGGCAACTGCGAAACCGCCCCCACGACAGAATTAGACAAAAACAGCTGCACTAATCGTATTATTGTAAATTACGACAAAAACGCTGATGATAACAGCAATGAAACACTGTTATCATGGTTTGCGCGCAACACAAACACCGCAAACATCAGCGACAGCTGTCGTGACACCACATGCGGATATGGCATGACAGATGTTGATGGCCGATGCGTAGACGCCAAGGACTTTACACAAGATGGAAAATATTGTCCGACCGACACAAACGGATTTACGCGAATTAATATCAACAGAACAAGCAACTGTTGCAGCGTACAATATGATGAAAACGCAGAACCAATTGGTACAACATGTTGCGTAGACGGTACAATTCAAGTATCAGCCAGTACATATACTGAATATTCAGCCGCCAAAAATTCAGATGGAACCTATGTCGACGCATCAGCACGCACATCAATATGCAAAACGGATCAATCTGTTTCTGACGAAGCAGAGCTGGCACTAAGCACGAATGATGTTGACTATTATTGTGCTGGCGGTAATGTTAGCTATAAAGACAACAAACTTACATGCGATGGCACATGGGTAACAATTGATCGCACAACAGGCCATATGTACAAAACGCCAACAACTGCCGTCAGTAAAACATTCCGGTATGAAAAAAACGCAGCCCCAACATCATTTAACGACACTGCACCACTAGATGGTGCAATGGTTGGCACACCGAACCGTTAAACAGGCACATAAACAATGAAAAACATACATATCTTAAAAAAGATTTTTCAAATTATCATCACACTGTCACTGACAATGTTTGCATCAATACCGTCATTTGCCGCTGATGAAGATGAATGCGAACAATACACGCTTGATTATGAAGAAGAATGTCGCAATAATGAGAAATGTCAATGGAATAGTTCGCTCCTTACTTGCCAATTGAAGGAAAATACCTCTGGTAGCGGCACAAATGGTAGCGGCACAAATGGTGGCGGCACCACAACCCCAGAAACGGACAAAGACCGCTTCAGTTTTTATACATCAATCGAAGGGACCAAAATATGTGAAAACATGTCCATAACCGTTGCAAACTGCACGCAATCGGCTGTATCAAAATGTAATGGTAAAGAAGTGGTGACTTGGAGGGTTGATCCTGGTGACACAAAGGCAGTAACCCCGGCTGAATTATGCACATTTCTTACAGAAACCTCAGAAGACACACTTAGCTTTAGAGCAATTTATGCAGATACAACAATAAACTGTGAGTCGGGGTACTATCTACATG
The DNA here is from genome assembly GCA_045613445.1 of Candidatus Enterousia sp. Taxonomy (GTDB): domain Bacteria; phylum Pseudomonadota; class Alphaproteobacteria; order Rs-D84; family Rs-D84; genus Enterousia. The sequence continues at coordinate 8,322 of JAZLAZ010000001.1, forward strand.
CAGGCGCCATCAATGCTAACGGCTGTACACTGTGTGAAGTGGGGCATATGTGTATAGGTGGCGCTCTGACACCATCGTCAGAACCGTCAGGTCGCACAGCATGTCCATCTGGCACATATCAAACCAAAACAGGTCAGGCACAATGCGACGACTGTACCAATAAATCATCTGCTGGCACATATAAAAGCGATGAAACAGGGATATATCACACCAACGGATGTTCTTGGTCCATGCCCATATGCGACGCAAACTATTATTACGACACCACATCAAAGGCATGTTCTGCATGCCAAAGCGGTTATTACAACGATCTAAAATCCAAGGTAGATTCATCCAATGTAATGTGTTATAAATATGGCATTGGATTGGACTTATGTAAATCTTCAACAGATTATACCGCTGTCAATTTTCCAGACAGTTATGACGCATCAAATTTTAAAACATGCACCCCAAACAAATACACACTAAACATATATGCCGAATATATGCATAACGGCATAACAACAAGAACAGAAAGAATTGCCACCAAAACACTGACATACGATTCAAAGCCCAATCAGGCAATCTATTCCGTATATTCTGGCACGCAAAATCTGAACTCAACCATTACAAATCTAAACAACACATATGGTGCTGGCAAATATTTTGCACCAACATCAACTGGCAATGCGTACCTTGAAATAAATGGAACAAAATACACACTGCAATCAAACTATAGCGGTGGCGATAGTGGCAACTGGATGATGTACGAAAACGACCATGCCGTACTTGCCGAATTGTCAAACAAAGACCCCATCGATATGTACTTGATAATTCAAACACAAACATACAATGTATACATGATTTCCAGTGGCGTAACCGACAGTGGGCCTGGCAACACATTTTACATCGACACAAACACAATAGTTCCAAAAAAGTTCGGCAGCAAACCATCTGATGGTGTTACACCAAACAAAAGTTTGGTTACAACCTGTATTTCTGATACAAATTACGCATATATCCCAGATACTGCAACACCCAAATATTACGAATGCACAAACACCAACCAAACAGCAAGTAAAGTAGCCAACACATCCAACGGTTCAGCAACAATGTTCGAACCATCAAAATCAGGCAACAATATTTGTATCGCGTATCAGATGACAACATGCGAAGAGGGTCACAGCTGCAACAGTTGTGTAATTACACCATGTGCTGCAGGCTATTATCAAAATGAAACAGGAAAATCAAGTTGCATCCCATGTACAGAAGGCTATTATCAAGACCAAACTGGACAAACAGAATGCAAACCATGTGGTGCCGGCAAGGCCACGGGAATCGATGGCACCGGTGCAACAACATGCGACGACTGCGGCCCCGGATCATACAGTAGCAACACCGTCAACTCACTTTGCGAACTCTGCTCAATGGGGAAATATCAAGACCAATATGGACAATCAGAATGCAAACTATGTGCCCAAGGTACCATCTCTACATCAGATGGTGCAACATCATGCACCAATTGTTACAATGGGAAATATCAACCAGATTTGGGGCAAACATCATGTAAAACATGTCCCGCGGGTACTGTATCGGCCAACGACAATAAACCACATAAATCATGCACCAATTGTTATAATGGCCAATATCAACCAAACGACGGACAGGCATCATGCGCAACATGTCCATCTGGTTCTTATACAACAAATGAAAACAAACCTAATTCCGAATGCGAAGGCTGTGGTGCCGGCACATATTATAACGAAACAGAAACCGGTTGCATTCCATGTCCCGCCGGCACATATCAGCCATACGAATTACAAACCGAATGCTTCAGCTGTCAAGATGGCACAACCCACGCAACAGCTGCAATATCAGGTCTGTTTACAACAGATGTTGCTGTTGACGCAACTGTTGGCGCAACGGCCAGAGATCAATGCTATATCAACCCAACGATAACATTCAAAGATCTTCATGGCTCGTCGCAACCACTATCAGATAATGACAGAATATATTGGCGCAGCACTCCTTAAACAACCGCCAAATGGCGGTTGTTTTTTTATTTATCTGAAAACAAATCTAAATGATCAATAACAGATGTTATAATATTGATTTGTTCTGCGGTAAATCGTCCCAACACCCAATCAGCAGGTTCAATCTGGATATTCAAATCCCGCGGATGCCCAACACCAATTCTGATGCGTTTATAATCACGACCAACATTGGCATCTATGGATTTTATACCATTGTGCCCTGCACTGCCGCCCCCAACTTTTGTGCGGCAATTTCCAACCGTAACATCCATATCATCATGAATTACAATTAAATTTTCCAGTGGAATTTTATAAAATGTCATCAGTGCCAATACTGCAATTCCACTGTTATTCATAAATGTCTGTGGTTTTGCCAATATGACACAAACACCATCAATTTCTGTACGCATGGTCAATGCATTTTTTTCGCTTTTCCATAATGCACCATCGCCAGCCAACGCATCCACTGCCATAAATCCGACATTATGACGCGTCTTTTCATATTCTGTGCCAGGATTTCCCAATCCAACGATTAAAACAGGTTTATTTTCTTGCATATTCAACACCCTTTTCTTATTATAATATCATATAAAGGAGAAAACATGAAAACAAAAACACTTGGTTTTTTAACAACTGCTGCAATCATGATGACTGCTGGTGCAGCAAATGCAAATCTCTTATTTGATATTTATGCCGGTGGTACATATGGTATCGGTGGCTATACACTGTTGGCAGACGATAATAAATCCGCATCATCACAGTCATATGGTGCAATCTTGGGTATGGATATTCCAATGTTTCGCATTGAATTGGAATACAATCATATTGACGCAGATGCAATCGAAATGAATTTAGGAATGGTAAACGGCTATTTCAAATTACCAACACCTGTGATTAAACCATATATTGGTGCCGGTATCGGAACGACATTTTCCAGTTCTTATAATCCTGCAACAAATATCAGCATTGATATCGATGACACAGTCGCATACCAAGGCATGTTGGGCATAACATTGGATATTCCTGTTATTCCATTTAATATCGACATCGAAGGCCGCGTATTATACGCATCAGACTTGTTTGAAATCACAACAGAAAAATATGACTTGCTGCAATACGAAGGTCGTGTAAAACTGCGTTATATGTTCTAAAGACCAGGGGGCGCACAGCCCCCTGAATTAAAAACCACAGGAAATAAATCATATGCTGACACTGATTGATGGTAATTCTTTGTTATTTCGTGCCTATTATGGTGTACACAGCCGCCTAACAAAATCAGATGGCACGCCAATTGGTGCGGTGTATGGATTTATCAATATGATATTGCCATTATTATCAGCTGCCAAACCTGATGATGCATTTGTATGCATATTTGACGCATCGCGTATCACATTTCGTCAAGATATATACCCACAATATAAAATGAATCGCTCTGAAACGCCAGCGGACTTGATTATGCAGGGCGAATTATTGCAACAGGGATTATTAAAAATGGGTCTGCCTGTATTATGTATCCCTGGGGTCGAAGCAGATGATGTTATTGCAACGCTGGCACGAAACAACTGCGGCACCATTGACGCCACCAGAATTATTACCAGCGACAAAGATCTGATGCAATTGGTATCCGACTGTGTATTTTTGTATGATACGATGAAACATCTGGAAATTCGTACCCCGCAAGTTCTGGAAAAATTTGGGGTAAATCCGACCCAAGTCGTTGATGTTCAATCATTGATGGGTGATTCTTCGGATAATGTACCCGGGGTTCCCGGAATTGGTCCAAAGAAAGCATCAGAATTGATAAATCAATTCGGCACACTGGATAATTTATATGCTAATTTATCAGATGTAAAAAATGATCGCATTCGCACGTTGTTGCACGACAATCGTGATTTGGCATACATATCAAAACAATTGGTTACATTAAAAGACAATGTTGATTTATCAGGACTGGAAATTACACCATTTGTATTTAATAAAACAGGCGCATTTCAGTTCGTAAAAAACACAGTAGAAAGCAAATCTTTGTTTGAAAAAATCAGTAAATTATTTCCAGAAAACACATCTGATACAGATAATACAAAGTTTAATTTTACGGGTAACGCATGTTCAATCGATACGGCAACATATACCAGTACTGACTCAGAAAACACTCAAATAGACTTCAAGTATAAAACTATTACAAACATATCAGAACTAGAAAAGTTTTTATCCAAAATCAATAACTTTTTAGCAATTGACACAGAAACAACAGGTCTGAATCCGACAACAGATAAACTGGTTGGCATATCATTATCAACATCTGCAACCAATGGTGTTTACATCCCTATTCGTCATACCACAGGCGTAATTGACTTATTTGGGAATAATAATCTGGCACCAAATCAATTATCAATTTCAGATATTTATAAAACACTGTGGCCCATATTATCAGACCATAAAATCACAAAAATTGGGCATAATTTGAAATATGATTTACATATCATGGCAAACGAAGGCTGGGACATATCAAAAATAACCCCGATTGATGACACCATGTTACTGTCATACATTTTACATGGCACAACACATGGGCATGGTCTGGATGAATTGGCGTTAAAATATCTGGGACATACAACAATAAAGTTTTCATCACTGTTTCCAATAAAAACCAAAAGCAACGACATGCATTTTGAGATACTGCCGATTGAAACAGCGACAAAATATGCCGTCGAAGATGCATGTATATCATTCGCACTGTATGAAAAGATGCGCCCAGAATTGAATCAAAATAAAAAATTACAACAATTATACGAAACATGCGATTTGCCATTGATACCAGTTCTGTTAAAAATGGAACGCATCGGTGTAATGGCAGACAAACACCGTTTGAATCAATTATCCAGCGTATTTCATCATCAATTACAAAAACTAGAATCTGAAATTTGGAAACTTTCTGGTCACGAATTTAATATCGCCAGCACCAAACAACTGGCCGTTGTATTATTTGATGAATTAGGATTGACCGCAAATAAAAAACGTTCCACAGATGCAGATACGTTAAATGAATTATCAGACGCTCATCCAATAGTTGAAAAAATACTATCATGGCGCTCAATCGCAAAGCTTGCTGGCACATACGCAGATGCATTGCCACATCAAATTGCATCTGATGGTCGCATACACACAACCTATTTACAAACCAGCACAAATACAGGTCGACTATCCAGCCGCGATCCAAATTTACAAAACATTCCAACAAAAACTGAACTGGGCGAAGAAATCAGAAAATGCTTTATCGCATCTCCGGGTAATGTTTTAATTTCGGTCGATTATTCACAAATTCAATTACGGCTATTGGCAGACATTGCCGACATTCCAACCTTTAAGGAAACATTTAATAACAACCAAGACATCCACAATCAAACAGCCAGAAAGATATTCAATATTCCTGCAGACCAACCTGTTCCAAAGGAAATGCGTCGTGCGGCCAAAACCGTAAATTTTTCAATCATATACGGGATATCTTCATTTGGCTTATCTGGACAACTGGGGATCAGTCGTTCCGACGCACAAACCCTTATCGATTCATACATGGCAGGTCTACCTGATGTCAAATCATACATTGATAAAACCAAAGAATTCGCATTGAAAAACGCTTATGTTTACACTCCATGGGGGCGCAAAATAGAATTACCAGACATTCGCAATCCACGCATGCGTGCATATGCAATGCGCGCAGCAATAAATGCCCCAATCCAAGGCTTTGAAGCCGACTTAATGCGACGCGCAATGATAGAAATAGATAAAAATATAATACAACCAAATACTGATAAAATCCGTATGATTATGCAGGTTCATGACGAAATTGTATTTGAATGTAACTTCGCATACGCAGATATATTTGCACAAAAAATCAAATCTGCGATGGAAAACATTGTAAAGCTATCTGTACCATTGGTGGCAGAATATACCATTGATACAAAGTGGGGAAAATAAAAAACCGCCAAGAAGGCGGTTATTATTATGAAATTTTACGACGCAATACCCCAAACAATGCAAACCCCAACAATAAAACCATAATGAATATAAATATTGCATTTGCGACCTGATCATATTCTGCAAAAGGCAATCTTACATTCATACCAAAATACCCAACAATAACAGTTGGCACAACCAAGATAATGTTCCACATTGTCAATCGATTGATGTTCGTATTTGAATCCATATTGATAACACTTTCAAATGTTTCTTTAATCGATTTCAACATTTTGCTATATGATGCCACAACTTCAGTCGCCTGTGCCAATTCAATTCTGGCGTCTTCGGCCAATTCTTCGGCTTCATCGGTTTTAACAAAACCACGAACCTTTTCCAGCTTATCCAGCACAGCTACATTACCCTTTATCGCAGCCATATACAAAGTATAACTGTTTTCAACATCCAGCAAATCCATCAATTCTTTTTTTCGAATCCGTTCTTGCAAAACGCGTTTTGATGACAATACACGTTTATTCAGTTCCTTTAACATACGCAGATACGATTCTGCGATATAGTACATGATATTCAGAATAAACTCTTCGCGTGAAGTCTTTTCAGACTTTTTAATTTTATCCAACAAATCACATCTTTTTCGACACACTGTTATCACACGATTTGTCGAAAATATAATCGACAATGGTTCTGTATGCCACATTGTATAATTTTCACGATTTATAATAGGGAAACGAACGATTATAACCTTGTAATCATCTTCTACTTCTAATCTTGGCTGTTCATCAGGATCCAAAATGTCAGAGATTGTATCTTCGTCAATCCTATATTCCGTCTGCAATTTTTCAAAATCTTCATGATCCGGGTTACCAACATTTACCCAAGAGAATGTTTTTAATTTTTCTGTCACAAACATATACACTCTCCTTTTTGTTTTGTTGTTGGGAATATTATATTAAATTTTTTTCAAAATCAAACTTTTTATGGGAATACAAAACTATATTTTCATGCCATTTCTAATGATAAAATCATCGCATATAAACCAAAGGATTCCCAACATGGTAAAACATTTCAAGTCCGACACAAATTCTTTTACAATTGCACATTATATACTGCTATTTTTGGTTATTGGACTGTGTATATGTATTGTCGCATGGATTATGATTACACGACATAACAACCACCCAACAAATAATGTGACCACAACGATTACACACATCAGTAACGCATCACCATGCGTACAACGCACCATTGACACAGTTGAAAAGATGTGGCGATATGACCCCAAATCAGTGCCCCAAAAATATTGGAATATTGCGATTGAATATTTGAACGAACCAATAACATCACGCACATATGGCCTGTGTCAAGATGTTGCATTTGTATGTCACACCGGTCAAATCAGACGTGAATGTGACCCATGCGCTGTACCATCAGCCCGTGCATTTGCAAAACAGCAACAAATCGCAGATATGATTAAAATGAATTGTTCAGAAAACTAAAAAACGCCCATTTGGGCGTTTTTGAATTTTTATGGTCGGGGTGACGGGATTGTAATTCCCACCACTTTGTGGCGGGCCCCTTTCGCCTGCGGCTCGAACCTGACAACTACGTTGTTATGTATCGAACCCTTAAACCCACTGATAAAAATTAAAATCGGCACACTGCCGATTATGATTTTTATGGTCGGGGTGACGGGATTCGAACCTGCGACCCCTTGCACCCCATGCAAGTACTCTACCAGGCTGAGCTACACCCCGACTGCACACGAATATTATTATGTACAACCACAAAATACAAATACTTTTTTGGGAAAATACGCGTATTGTTCATTCGCTGCCATATTTGTATATTATAATATGTCCGGACATAAATAAACAAAACAACAAAAAAGGAAAAGAAAATGTCAAAATCTGAAAATAAGACTTGTGGATGCAAAAACTGTTCTGGTATGCATGACAACAAAGAATATAAAAAAGACAAAAAGCCACATTGTGAAAAATAAAAAGTGCCGCCCAAATGGGCGGTTTTATTGATATGAATTTTATGCTTGCACGAATCGGATAAATATTACTAGTATGCCATATCAACAAACACCACACAGGGGGAAAAAGTGATTATTGGTATCGGAATCGATTTGGTTGAATGTAACCGTTTCTTGGACTGGTCTGCATTTAAAAAACAACGTATTTTTACAAAAAAAGAACTAGAATATGCTGATAACGACAACGCAAATTCTGAAAAGCATTTGGCAAACTTTTGGGCGGCACGCGAAGCTTTCTTAAAAGCAATCGGCACAGGCTTTGGCGATGACATTGCTTTTTCAGATGTATCTGTTGTACACAATGACAATGGTCGCCCAGAATTATTGATTTCTGGCGGTGCCAAGGCTGCATTAAAAGAAATATCTGGTAGTGATGTAAATATCCATTTATCCATAACAGACCAAAGCGATTATTGTGCAGCAATGGTTGTAGTTGAAACAAAATAAAAAAATCCCCATTTTGGGGATTTTTTATATCAAAACATCAACAACCTTTGAATCCTGTAGCAACAATAAACATTTCAACACTGTCTTTGCGTGATGATGGTGGTTTAATATGATGCACAGATTCAAAATTATCTTTGATTTGCTTTAATAAATCATTGGTTGTGCCACCTGTAAAAGATTTGCAAACAAATGTCCCGCCAACCTTTAATGCGCGCAATGCAAAATCAAACGCATATTCCAACAAAACCATTTGACGAATATGGTCTGTTTTCTTGTGTCCTACTGTATTTGGTGCCATATCAGACACAACGACATCAACAGTACCATGTCCGTATTCATCAGGTTTTAATCCCAACTTTTCATTTAGCCAATCCAGTGCCGCATCTGTTGTAAAATCACCTTGATATGTTTCAACCCCAACAATCGGTGAAATTTCCAGCAAATCCATCGCAAAAATCCGCGTTTTTGGATATGTTCGTGCGATATATTGTGACCAAGATCCAGGTGCAGCCCCCAGATCAACCACAACCTGACCATTACGCAAAAATCTGAACTTTTCGTTCATTTCAATCAGTTTATACGCAGCACGCGCACGATATCCATCTTTCTGCGCACGCGCCACATACGGATCAGCCGCCTGACGTTGCAGCCACGCGACCGAAGATTTTTTTGCGGCAATTTTTTTATTTAATATTTTCATTTATTTCTTATTTTGCACCTGGGAACCCACCCTGTTGTTGCATTTTTTGCATAACAGCTTCCATTCCACCCATACGCTGAATCATCGCCATTTGCTGTTTCATTTTTGTGTATTGCTTTATCATATGTTCAACTTCACGTACTGTACAGCCTGCTGTTTCAGCAATACGCGCCTTGGCATTTGCAAAAATTTTTTCTGGTTCTGCGCGTTCTGCAACAGTCATTGCCTCTAAAATCTTGATTTGTGCATCTACGCTGCCATCTTTAATTTTTTCTTTCATTGCATTGACAGCACCACTCATACCAGGAACCATTTTCAGCAACCCACTAAAATTACTCATTTTTTTAATTTGTTTCAATTGTGCCAACATATCGTTCATATCAAATTGACCAGACATCATACGTTGGGCAGTTTCTTTCATCCCAGCAGACATTTTATCTGCCCCTAATTCCTTTTCAGCAGCACGAATATCTGCATCAGTAACATTTTCTGTAACATTTTTTTCTTTCTTTTTTCCAAATCCGAACATTTACTACTCCTTTGTTTTATTTTTTAATCTTAGTATCTTTTAGTCCGTTTTCCAAATATTTTTTTAGGTATCGACCTGTTTTTGATTCTGGGACATTTGCAACATCTTCTGGTGTTCCTGCTGCGATCAGATGTCCACCCCCAGAACCACCTGTTGGTCCCAAATCGACAACCCAATCTGCAGTTTTTATAACTTCTAAATTATGTTCAATCACGATAACTGTATTACCCTGTTCTACCAATTCATGTAAAACAGATAACAGCATTTTAATATCTTCGAAGTGCAATCCTGTTGTTGGCTCATCTAAAATATAAATTGTTTCACCAGTACTGCGTGCTGCCAATTCTTTAGATAATTTAATGCGCTGTGCTTCGCCGCCAGACAAGTCCAAAGAACTTTGCCCCAGTTTTATATAATCCAAACCAACGCGTTTCAACAATTCTAATTTTCGTGCAATTTTCGGCACATTTACAAAAAATCTGTATGCTTCTTCAACCGTCATATTTAATACATCAGCGATTGATTTACCTTTATATTTAACAGCCAATGTTTCTTCATTATATCGTGTTCCACGGCAACAATCGCATTCGACATAAATATCTGCCAAAAAATTCATTTCTATTTTTATCTGCCCATCCCCCTGACATGCCTCACAACGCCCCCCCTTGACATTAAAGGAAAAGCGTCCTGATGTATACCCACGCGCCTTGGATTCTGGCAGCGATGCAAAAAAGTCACGAATATCACTGAATACCCCAGTATATGTTGCAGGATTACTGCGTGGGCTGCGTCCGATTGGCGACTGGTCAATGTCAACAACCTTGTCAATATTTTCCATCCCGCGAATTATGTCATGTTTACCTGTTTCCAGTTTAGAATTATACAATGCACGCATCAATGCAGGATACAAAGTATCCAACAATAAAGTTGATTTTCCAGACCCAGACACACCAGTCAAAGCAATAAATTTACCCAATGGAAATTCAACAGTAATATTTTTCAAATTATTTTCACACGCACCTTGGATAACAATTGATTTACCATTTCCGCTGCGACGTTTTTTTGGAATATCTATCTTTCGTTTTCCAATCAAATATTGTCCTGTTATAGAATCCTTGTTTTTCATGACCTGTTCCGGCGTACCTGCTGCAATAACATTACCACCATTTATACCAGCACCACGTCCAATATCGACCAAATAATCAGCCATACGCATTGCGTCTTCATCATGTTCAACAACGATTACTGTATTATCTTTGTCACGCAACATCTTCAAAGTATCTAATAATTTATCATTATCGCTTTGGTGTAATCCGATAGAAGGTTCATCCAATACATATAATACCCCCGACAAACCGCTGCCTATTTGTGACGCCAAGCGAATTCGTTGCGCTTCACCACCGGACAAACTGCCAGCCATACGCGCCAAGGTCAGATATCCCAAACCTACATTTTGCAAGAAATACAATCTGTCTGTTATTTCACGTAAAACCATACGCCCGATTTCATTATCTTTGTTTGATAAATGGTTTGGCAAATCTTGGAACCAGCGCAAACAATCATCAACAGACATTTCACACACATCCATAATATCCGCGCCATTTATACGAACACATAATGCATGTATATTCAATCTTTTACCATGGCATACAGGGCACGGTTTTTCTGACTGATATTTTGATAATTCTGCGCGCATTGCTTCGGATTCAGATTCACGCCAACGGCGTTCAATATTCGGGATAACGCCTTCATATGGTTTTTCATATACAAAACCGTTCCAGTTTATTTTGATTGGTTCATCACCACTGCCATATAAAATCAAATCTTTTTGTTCTTGGGTCAGTGTGTGCCACGGTTTAGACAACGGTATTTTGAATTTTTTATGGAGCGCATCTAATAAATGCTCAAATTGACTAAGCATACCACCACGCGACCACGGTGCGATTGCGCCACCAAGTATTGTTTTTGATGGATCTGGGACAACCAAATCAGGCGACATATTTAATTGAACACCCAAACCGTCACAGTTCTGACACGCCCCCATTGGCGCATTAAATGAAAACAGCCTTGGTTCTATTTTTGGCACTGTAAAACCACTGACTGGACAAGCATAGGATTGAGAATACAGAGTATCTTCATTTGTATCCAATCTGCGCACCAACACAGCCCCCGGTACCAGTCGCAACGCCCCTTCGAAAGAAGAATACAATCGCGAACGAAATTCTTCATTATTTACATCTGCTGGTGGCATTTGCAATCTATCAACAACTACAAAGATATTATGTTTTTTATTCTTGTCCAATACAGGCACAGTTCCTAAATCAACCATTTCGCCATCGATAATCGCGCGCTGATACCCCTGTTTTACCAAGAAAGCTAATTCTTTGCGGTATTCGCCCTTGCGTTCACGCACCAATGGTGCCAAAACAAAAATCTTTACCCCAGAAGGGATTTTCATTGTCCAATCGACCATTTCTGCGATTGTTTGTGATTTAATCGGCAAACCAGTTACAGGCGAATGAGGTACACCAATGCGCGCCCACAACAATCGTAAATAATCGTATATTTCTGTAACCGTTCCCACAGTAGAGCGCGGATTTTTCGAAGTTGTTTTCTGTTCGATTGATATGGCAGGCGCCAAACCTTCGATTAAATCTACATCAGGCTTTTTTTGCATATCCAAGAACTGTCTGGCATAACTGGACAGCGATTCGACATATCTTCGTTGTCCTTCGGCATAGATTGTATTAAACGCTAACGAAGATTTTCCCGAACCAGATACGCCAGTAAAGACAACCAATTTATTTTTTGGTATGTCCAAGTCAATATTTTTAAGATTATTTTCGCGTGCACCGCGAATTTTGATTACACTTACCATCGTACTGTTAAATATAGAAAAAATATTGATATTTTCAATACAAAGGGCGAAATATTTCGCCCTTTATAAAACCGTTCTTATTTTGTTGGCATTAAATTTTTGGGCGACAATGAAATTCCAGACTTTCTGGTATGATTTGCCCCAGCATCCGGTGCCAATTTTCCATCGACCCAAATATCGATTCCCCCAGCATTACCAAAAGTTGCCTTGTATTTATCCCCTGCTGGCACATAATAAACGTCACCAGGAACCAAAACTCGACTGAATACAGTATTACCACGACCATCTTCAACCTTGACCCAAGATTCTTGTGCAGCTTGTAAAACAACTTTTGCTTTTTCACGATTATCTGTACCAAATCTTTCACGCACAGGCAGATTATATTTTTCTGTTTTAACTTCTTCGACAACAACGGCATTATCATCTGCGACAGGTACATCTGCTGCATTTGGTGTTAAAACAACAATTAAAACGATGGTTAAAACAATCGCCAATAACGCACCTGCAAACCACTTCCAATTTTGATAAATAAATTGATAGCATTTAACAAACAATATTTTCGCCCAATGTTCTTCATCTTTGATACTTGGCATTGCGCATGCTGTAACATCATCATCGGCGGCACAATCTGTAACCAATCCCATTTCTTTCTTTATCTTTGCGATAACTTCATCAGGATCCAACCCTAATTCCATCGCATAATTTCGTGCAAAACCCAAAATATATACAGTTTCTGGGATTGCGTTATAGTTACCATTTTCCAACGCTTCCAAGAATTCTTCACGAATACACAACTGTTTTGCAATTGTTGGTATTTCGCGTTTACGACGCCCTGTGGTTCGTGCATTACGCAACATTTCACCGGCACTCAATTCAACTGGTGTATCTACGACTTGCTCTACTACATCGATTTCTTCTGTCATGACATAAATCCTTGCTTTATTATTTCACCTAGATAATAGACCAAAATTCTTGAATTGCAACCTTTAAGAGTTTGCTATCTGTTATCTGATTTACTTTTATCCGAAATTCGGACGAATTCTTCATCCCAGCGCTATACCACGCAGCATGTTTTCTGAACATTGGCACAGCAGTTTTTTCGCCATAATATTCCAACGCATATTCCAAATGCCGCAACACCACCCCAGCAACATCATACGGTGGCACATTCCCTATAATCTCTGCCAGTCCCCATGGTCGTCCCATCAATGCACGTCCAATCATAACACCGCTGTATCCTAATGATTCTGCGACATCCATATCAGAAGCATTTTTTATATCACCATTAGCAATAATTGGTATCGGACAGCCTTGAATTCTTGGTAATCTGGCGGGGCCTAAATACAACTGTGCCCGTGTCCGTCCATGCAACACAGCAAAGCGCACCCCACTGTCAGCAGCAATATGAAATAAATCATCCCAATCTTGGTGTTGTTCATCCCATCCCAATCTAGTTTTTATTGACACAGGTATTTGTACTGCACGTACCACAGCATTCATAATTCTACCTGCCAAAGCATGATCCTGCATTAAAAACGCCCCTGCCCCAGCACGAGTTGCCACCTTTGGCACGGGACATCCCATATTTATATCAATCCATTTTGCCCCGTTATCTTGCAGTATTTTTGCAGCATCTGCCATCAATGCAACATTTGCGCCAAATATCTGTGCGCCAATATTACCTTCATCGCCATAATTATCGAAATTACGCAAGCAATTTTTGTGCGCCCCCACTAATGAATGACACGAAATCATTTCTGTAACCAGCGGTGCATTTGGAGAAAACTCACGAATAATACGCCGAAATGGCCGGTCTGTAATTCCAGCCAATGGTGAAGCAAAAATTTGATTATCACTAAACATTTGTGATATAATGACATCTATGAAGGAAAAAATCAAAAATTTATTTTACTTTCTGGGCCGTGCATGGTCTGGTGGTATCCGTGGCAAATTCGGTATTTTATTGGCTGCATTTGCATCACTTATGTTTATTGGTTTATTTTGGGGCAATGTCAGCGTTCAGCGTGTAACGATGAACATATGGCATTTGAACAAAGCAACCGAACAGCTAGAAGCAGAAACAGCAACATTGACAGAAATACAACATCATATCCAACTGTTACAAAATTACAGCCCCGATTACATTGACGAACTGGGGCTGCAATATTTGAACATCGGAAATCCAAAGGTCAAAATATTAAAGTACTAATTCAAGAACAAAATTGTCCCGTTCAAATACAGTGCAAAGCACATCCAAATTACATATGGCCATACCAGATATGACGCAGACCGACTGATTGGTTTGAATGCAACAGCCATCCATATTGAAGTTCCCAGCAATACGACCAAACACAATACAGATGCGCCAATCATATGCAAACCAAAGAACAAATAAGTCCATGCAAAATTCAAAATCATTTGCACAGCGAACAAGACATATGCTTTTGTTTTACTCTGTCTTGTTTTTGTGTTATTCATGATCAAGAACAACGCAATACCCAGCAACGCATACAAGATTGTCCATGCAACCCCAAACACCCAACCTTCTGGGGTCAAAACAGAATTATTCAGCGCATTATACCACACATCATTACTATGGCTGGGTGTAAATAACACACCGAAAATCCCTGGCAAAAACGATATAATCATTGCAAAAATAAACTTAAAAATTTTTTTCATTAAAATTTCTCCTTTTTATAACACAGATTGTATCATTCCTGCATATGTTATGCATCAGGAACGATTTCTGAAAAAACACATATTTCGAACAAAACATTACA
Organism: Candidatus Enterousia sp.; assembly: GCA_045613445.1. Classification (GTDB taxonomy): domain Bacteria; phylum Pseudomonadota; class Alphaproteobacteria; order Rs-D84; family Rs-D84; genus Enterousia. Next base: position 23,684 of record JAZLAZ010000001.1, read on the forward strand.
AAATATCAAACCGCTTCAAAAAACTTATCATGAAAGTAATAATTTTCAATTATACTTTCCACGCACAAACGCGCACACCCAGCAAAACAAGTATCTACATCGTCATGCGCATGCACAAACAAAAAATTAAAACCACCCGACGGTGGTTTGAATTTATGGCACGCCCTACAGGATTGTAAATTCCCATATTCGCTATCGCTCTATGGGCGCCCTTTCGCCTGCGGCTCGAACCTACAGGTTCTCATCCAAGTTTGTGCAACAAAAATTAAAACCA
>JAZLAZ010000002.1:0-22736 GCA_045613445.1 Candidatus Enterousia sp.
AATCATGTTATTTTTCCTTGATTTTATGTTTGTTTTTTATAAAATACCAGAAACATTTAGAAAATAAAAGGAAAATAACGTGGCAAATCATAAGTCATCTGAAAAAAGAATTTTGGTATCGGCCAAAAAGAACGCAATCAACACAGCACGTCGCAGTGCAGTAAAAACAGCGACCAAGAAGGCATTAGCTGCTGTCGCATCTGGGGACAAGGCTGCGGCAACAACAGCTGCACGTAACGCAGAAAGCAAGATTATGAAATCTGCTGGCAAAATCATGCCAAAGAAACGTGCTGCACGCAAGATTTCGCGTTTGGCTAAAAAAGTTTCCAAAATGGCTTAATAAAAAAATCAGAATAAAAAATCCCCCAATCGGGGGATTTTTTTTTACTTTCTTGCAAAAAGTCAACAAAACATGTAAATTATATAGCATGAAAACAAAGCGTTTATTTTTATTTGCAGGTTATCATCCAAAAAACATTGTTGATGACGCCTTGGTGTACTATGTAAAATCATTATCAGAATTTGGCGATATTGTTCTGTGCATGGATTCAGATTGCGCGATATCAGAAATGAACAAACTAAAAAAATATGCCCTGCACACAATTGCAACCCGCCACGGTGAATACGATTTTGGATCATATAAACGCGCATATCTGTGGGCATATGAAAACCTAAAATTATCAAGTTATGATTTTGTATATCTGGTAAACGATTCTGTATATGGTCCGATGTATCCACTGGGACGATATTTTGATGCAATGGAAAATATGGGACACGATGCGTTTGGTCTGGTTACAAAAAATCGCACATCGCACCCACATATCCAATCATGGTTTATTGGCACCAAGCCAGACATTTTCTTGTCCGACTGGTTTGACAGCTTTATGCGTAATATCAAAAAGTTGCCTGACAAAGGTCAAATAACTTCTCAATACGAAAACGGGTTTTCAAAATTAGTTATCGAACACGGATTTACATGGGATTGTTTATATTCTGTTTTTAATCGTGGGGTATATAACAAGATAAAAAAACTGTATAAATCTGGCATGCCTTTTATGAAGAAGGTTGCCTTTACACGCAATCATGGGGGACTTGGTCGTCAGGTTTTATATGTATTAAACCATATTGATAAAAAATTATCAGATGCCATTTTGTCTTCTGCAAAGCAACAATATGGTGAAAAACAAGTAAAATGGTTATTGACCAAAAACCCAATAATAATCGCATACAGAAACATAAAACATACGCTGTGCAAAGTATTTATCGAGGGAATATGATAGAAAATAAACAAACTCTTAAACGGGTTGCAGTTATAACGATGGCCAGACACGATGATTTTTTTCTGACCCGTTGGATTAAATATTACGGTGAACAATTTGGTTCAGAAAATCTGTATATCTATTTGGATGGACTGGATAATATCATACCAAAAAACGCAGAAAATGCACATATAACCAAACTGCCCCACAACGATATGTCACGTGCAGATGGGGACAAATATCGCATTGGTCTGATATCTGATTTGGCAAACCAATTATTAAAAGAATACGATATTGTCATTGGGTGTGATTGTGATGAATTCTTGATCATTGATCCAAATACCAATATGACATTACACCAATATCTATCCCATCAAAAAATTAGAACAACCGTTTCTGGATTGGGACTGGATATTGGTCAGCATATGAAATTAGAAAAAACACTGGATAAAACAAAACCATTTTTATTCCAACGCAAGTTTGCATTTATATCAACCAGATATACAAAACCAGTTGTTATAAATCGCCCTGTTCGTTGGGGGTCTGGATTTCACCGTATAAAAAATCATAATTTTCATATTGATAAAAATTTATATCTGTTACACTTTGGCGCTGTTGATATGAAAATGCTGGAAACCAAGGCTGCGGCCCGTGGCCCAGATTGGTTAAACCATCTGAAACGTCGTGGTAATGGTACTATAAACGATATAACAAATCGCCCTGCCCGTGGTGAAATATGGATTAAAATAGCCAGAAAAATTCAAACATACATTCGCGCGCCGTACGCAATAAATAAACCAAACATGCTGGGTATAAAAATTGTTGTAAAAATACCAGAACGCTTAAAAAAATCTGACGTATAAAAGAATCCCCATAACGGGGATTTTTATTTTATAAACTCTTCTATTCTGCGTTTATATTTTTTTGTACGACCACTGCACGGCGCATCACACACACCTGCCTTATATAAATCTGCCACGAACTTTTTTGCGGTATATATATCCTTTTTATCTGACAAACTGCGCACCTTTTGCATCATAATAATTATAAATGGCCATAAAAATTCACGATTAAAGTGCTTAAATTCAGCATCAGTCGCATTTTCTTTATATAAATTATAAGAATAAACCAAACCATGCGCCAACGACTTTGCCATAAATAAATCCTTGGCAGAATTTAATGTGGATGCGCCATTTGGCATATAAAAATATAATGGCAGCCGCAGCATAACGGTTTTTGGTCGTGCCATCAATACCGATACCCACCATGGGAAATCTTCGATAATAATTCCGCGTATAAATGGTATTTTTTTTACCAAATCTGCACGGTACAGTGCCAAAACAGGATAACAATGTCGTCTGACAGGGCGCAACACCCGCAGATTTCTTTTTCTTTCTGTTGCATGAAAAATTATATTTTTAACTGGTTTTACACGCACCTTGTTATATTTTACATTTCTTGTGTCTGGTAAAATTCCCGAGATATCATGTCCCTGCAATAATTTTTTTCGCATTTTATCATGGAAACGCACATCATGATTAAACAGAACCATGTCTGCATTAGTTTGTATTGCGGCCTCAAATGTCAATTCCAGTGTCTGTGAATGAATAAAATCATCGCTGTCCAAGAATAATATAAAATCACCCGTTGCATGTTTCATTGCCAGATTTCGCGCATCTGATTGTCCACCATTTTCTTTGTCAATTACGACAAATCTTTCATCCAGCGCCGCATATTCATGTGCAATTTCACTGGTCTTATCACAACTGCCATCGTTTACACAAATCGCTTGCCAGTCTGAAAAAGTCTGATTTTTAACACTGTCCAGACAGCGTCGCAAGAACTTTTCAACATTATACATAGGAATAATTATTGAAATTTTTGGATTTTTTTTCATATTTATCGCCCCACAAAATCAATTATATCTTCACGCAATTTAACAGCCCATCTATATGGCGGATTAGACAGCACCCCAGACTGGCAAATATCTGCGAACATTTTTTTTGCATCATAAACATCAGCTTCATCCAGATATTTAACTTTTTTGAAAGCCTTTCTTATAAAGAACCACTTAAAATTTTTATTCCATTGTTTCATTTGATACGCATCTGCATGTTCTTTATATGCAGACCACGCATCAATAATCCCAATACACAGGCTTTTGAGAATTCGAAACTGTTTTGCCCCCAAAACAATTCCGCCAAAATTTGGTATATAAAAATATAATGGCAACGGCGCAACTGTAACCCTTGGATTGCGTAACATAACCCTGCTCCACCATGGAAAATCTTCGAACAAAATCCCCTTGATAAAAGGCACATCTGCAATCAATTCGCGTTTATACAAATTTTTCCACACCTGACAATGCTTTATCAAATACTTACGATTTGGATTAAATTTATTATGCGTTTGTTCTGTTGCATATACATAAACATCATTTGTCACACGCGTTTTAATTTTCTGTAAATTATACTTTTTCTTGATTTTATGTGGAACAACATTATCTGTATCCATCCCCAATTTATGTCGCACCATCAATTGCGGACGATAAATTCTGTCATATGTAAATGACACGATATCAGATTCATCCCGCATTGCCAAAGAGTATGCGATTTCCAATGTCTGCGGATGAATAAAATCATCACTATCGACATATAACACATAATCACCCGTGGCATGCGTCATACCAACATTGCGCGCATCGGACAACCCGCCATTTTCTTTATCAATTACGACAAAACGTTTATCTATCTTTGCATATTCATGCGCAATTTCACCTGATTTATCTGGGCTGCCATCATTGACACAAATTGCCTGCCAATCTGTAAAAGTCTGATTTTTAATACTGTCCAGACAGCGTCGCAAATATTTTTCAACACCATACATTGGAATAATTATTGAAACCGCAGGCATATAACCCCTCCTATTTATATTATCTAAACAAATTTATAATTTTACGCAATCGCCACAACCACATCAGCTTATTTCTTTTTGCGAACTGTATTCGGTATTGTTTCCCGATTTTGTACTGTTGCTTTACTTTTGCATGATGTGCCTCATCACGCGAATTCAGTGCAGAATTTTCATTAAACATATAATGATAATTTACATCTGGCACAGTCACGACAAAATTTGCCTGTTCAACAGCATTCAGCACAAACAAAGTGTCTTCTTGGGCAATTAAATTTGTATCAAACATCAGCTTTTGTTTTTTAATAAAATCTTTTTTGAACAGATAACGCCACACATAAGAATCAGTCAGAATAAAACTATATCTAACTTTTTGCATTATTCCGGTCAAAATTCTAGATTTTTTATATATAATTGGTTTTGTATATTTATTATCACTGACAAATCCTGACACTGCCACATCTGCGTTATTTTGCATGATTAAACCATGCATTTTTTCATAATAATCAACATCTATAAAATCGTCTGCATCCAAGAAATGAATATATTTACCTGTTGCTTTTTTTATACCATCATTTCTAGCTGCAGACACACCTGCGTTTTTTTTATGCAATACAACAAATCTTTTATCTTGCATTGCGTACCAATCCAGAATTTCGCCTGATTTATCTGGGCTGCCATCATCGATACAAATTGCCTGCCAATCTGTGAACTTCTGTGCCAACAAAGAATCCAAACATCTGGCCAAAAACTTTTCACACTTGTATACAGGAATAACAACAGAAATCGCAGGCATTTAGTATCCTTATTTACATTTTAATCATTTCATCAGCAAAAGATCCCTTCTTTGGATTTTTCGCCTGCTGATAAGTTGTTTTTTGAAAGAAAGACCGACTGGTAACTTCATCAAACACCTTTTTATCAAATGGTTTATCATGATATTCCCACCACAATGCATGCGTTGGTTCTTGTGCAACATGTGGCATTTTTTCGAAATATTTTTTTGCGCGCTCATCGTTCATAACCAATGTTTTGAACAACAACTGGTGCATAAAATAATCAAAGTTAGAATTTTCATATTTCCAGTATTCCAGTATCATTGCACGCCACGCATCCAACAAATACGCCCCTTTACGTGCACGGATAAAGCAATTTTGCATAAACGAATATGGACTACCAACCTTTAATCCTGTCAGATAAACAAAGAAATCTTCATCTGAAATCCACTTTTGAATTGGGCTGGTTGCAAAACCTGTTGAATCCAACCAATAACCACCATAGTTATACAACAATTCTACACGGCAAATATCAGCAAAGTGCGCATGTGAAATTTTACCTTCTTTGCGTTTTTTCATGACATAGTCTGGCAATGTTATATAATCGAACACTGTTTTTTCATCCAACACAATCAGTTCCTGTTTACAATTTCTGCGAACACTGCGAAAGCAAGCCTGAACCAATGGAGGTGCATTATCTTCACCCTGCAACCACAGTGTAAAGATTTTATCATTTTTATCATCTTTAACAACCTTACGTTCTGGAACTGCTGCTGCCGCATACAGATATCTTTTGAAATATCTTGGGATAACCTGCGAAATAACATCACTACGCACAGCGCGTCTGTGTGCGCGTGAACGCCATGGCCAGTTAAAAATATGACCACGCAACATAATATCCGTCATTGCAATAAATCGTTTCAAGTTCATAAACATCCCCTTTGTTTATATTTAATTATAAACCCAGCCAAACAACAGTCTGACTGGGTGATTATTATTCTTCTGCATCAACAGTCACATCGTCATCATCGATTGGTCCTGTTGTCATTTCTTCGGCGATCCCAGAAGAACGCGCCATAATTTTTTCCAGCAATACTTCTTGTACATCTGGATGATCTTTTAACCATTGGCGCGCATTGGCTTCACCTTGTCCCATACGCTCGCTGTTATACGAATAGAAACTGCCCGCTTTTTCAATCAAATCGTACTTCACACCCATATCCAAGATTTCACTAATTCTAGAAATACCTTCGCCATACATGATTTTAAAGTCAACCGTACGGAAAGGTGGCGCAACCTTATTTTTTACAATTTTAACCCTTGTTTCATTACCAACAATATTTTCTTTATCTTTAATTTGTCCCGTACGACGAATATCAAGACGCACAGACGCATAGAACTTTAACGCATTACCACCAGATGTTGTTTCTGGATTACCAAACATAACACCTATTTTCATACGAATTTGATTGATAAATATCAGCAAAGTATTACTACGTGAAACAGAACCTGCCAATTTTTTCAAAGATTGACTCATCAAACGCGCAGTTGTTCCCACAAAAGAATCACCAATATTACCTTCTAATTCTGCCTTTGGTACCAATGCAGCAACACTATCAATTACAACAACATCAACCGCACCAGATTTAATCAAAGTATCAGCAATTTCCAATGCTTGTTCACCAGAATCAGGTTGAGATATAATTAAATTCGCAACATCGACCCCCAATTTTTTCGCATAACTTGGGTCCAATGCATTTTCAGCATCGATATACGCACATGTGCCACCCTTTTTCTGCGATTCAGCAACAGCATGCAATGCCAGTGTTGTTTTACCTGAACTTTCTGGCCCATATATTTCAACAATTCTTCCCTTTGGATAACCACCAATACCCAATGCAATATCCAACCCCAACGATCCAGAAGATATTGCTTCGATATTCTGCTGTGAACCGTCACCCATCTTCATAATCGCTTCTTTACCAAATTGCTTTTGAATTTGTGCCAACGCGGATTCCAGCGCAGGATTTTTTACTGGCACCCCTGAATCTTTATTTGCATCTTTCTTTGCCATATTTTCCCCTTTTTTTCTTATCGAGATAATACAAAGAACATACAAAAAAAGCAATTAAAATAGTTATTTTTTATACGGCACTAAAACCAACATAACAAACGCCCCAACAAAGGCACTGACCGTCCAAACAGCAGCTGTTGTCCCAAACAGAGTAATTACCCCAGCACCAACCATCGGTATAATAACGCTTGGTAAATTTACACTTGTTCTGAACACACCATAAAAACGCGATTGTTGCAACTTTGGAACATCATCAAAGAACAATAAATCATGCACAGGTTCCATAAACGCACCAGAAATCTGCCACAAAACAAATATAGCCAATAACGGCACCCCTGATACAAATGCTGCGATTGCCGCCAATACCGCAAACGAACCGAACCCCAACATCAACCATAATGTCTTGCCAAAACGACGTACCGCACGTCCCATCAGTTCACTTAATATTAAATAAGGAACAATCCCCAATGTCAAAACCCACGCCAAAGTATCTTTGGAAAAACCATTTTCAATAACCAGAATTGGAACATATAAAACGCGTAACGCACGCAAAGAATAATAACCAAAATTCACCAAATATGCACGCAACATTCCTGGCAAAACAAAAAACGCACGTGCATTTTTAATCAAAGCCCTAAATGTTTTTCTTGGACTAACGGGTTTTATTTGTTTATCTTCTTGAACGATTTTGAAAAATTTGAACATCGTCCAACCCATCAAATATATAACAGCTGATCCAAAGAATGCTGCACGATTTCCAAAATGATTTGCAATTGCAACAGCAACAAATGGCGCGAACAACGCCCCAACATTTAACCACAAATGATATCTTGAATTTAAGCGCGCCATACCAATATTTTTAGAAAAATCAGACATAAACAACGGTATCAACACTGCAATCAGCGTCGTTGCAAAACCTGTGGTATAGTCTAATATAACAAATGTGCGTGGCAGAATAGAAAAACTCATCATCGCATAACAAATCGCCACCATCAACATTGCGAAATAAAATACACGTGCCTTGGAAAACACACGCAATATTTCATTTGCAAACAGCGCTACAATTAAACAAAAAACAGAATAAATCGCAACATAAACACCAACAATTGCACTACTGCGAAAAATCTCTAAAATAACCAGCGAATAAACTGCATTATAAACACCATCTGCAAAACCGGTAAACAACCCCAAATTTGCAAATGAAAAACCGTTTACTTTACGACCAACAGAAATATAACTCTCTCTTCCCATATCTTGTATATTATATCACAAAAAAACACTAATCACAAATTCGTGATTAGCGTAAAAATAAATTAGAATATTTTAGATAAAAGTAGTGCCGGCAGTGTACAAACACTACAAAAACTACCGGCACCGCTTTTAGATAAAATTTTATAATTTATTTTTGGTTTTTCTGGGCATACAACTGCGCAAAATCCACAGGCTGCATTGCAAATGTTGGGAAACCTGATTCAGATGTTAAACGCGTAATCAATGCGCGTACTGCTGGGAACAACAATGTTGGCACATCAATCAACAATGTGCGTTTTTTAGCTTCTTCGTCTTTTTCTTCTTCCATTTGGACCAGACCAGAATATGTTGATTCAATCAAGAATATCGACTTGTCGCCATTTTCCAATTTTGAATGAACCTTGGTAATCAAATCGACCATGAACAAGTTGTTTTCTGCACCCTTGATTTGAATATCTATATTGATTTCTAATTTTGCCTGACCGTTATCATTCTTAAAGAACAATTCTGGCACATTTGGACTTTCAAAAGAAATATCCTTCAAGAACTGAGATATAATATTAAATTTTGCCATTATGATTTCTCCTTGCTTAAATTGTGGCGACCTTATGTCTGGACTTGCGCCCCTGTTTTATGATAATATAGCATTATTAAAATATTTTACAAGTGGGGGAATGTCTAAAAATGTCTTTTTTCAGTAAAACATTTATAAAGAACAGCCTGATTGCTGTATTTTGTGGTTTTATATTATCTGGGTGTGATTTATCTGCCCCCACAGTATCTGGCGACAATTCGATAATTCCATCAAACTTGAAACGCGTATCTTACAGCCAATTACCAGGTTGGCATGATGACGATGTTCGATATGCCTTACAGGCGTTCCGCAATTCGTGCAAGGCCAAGATTCAATATGTCGGCCGTGTAATTCCAGATCGTGAATTATTTGCTGAAAAATGTCGCATGTTACCCAGCGCATCTGCAGATACAGCAACCGTTCGTGCATGGTTTGAATCACATTTCCAACCATATCAGATATTTAATGAAAATGGTACAGACACAGGCACATATACCGGATATTATTCCCCAATAATTCCTGCGTGTCGCAAACAGACAGCCCAATGCAACGAACCATTGATGGCTGTTCCAAACGATGGCCGAAATTACAAAGGAGTACCAAAGAAAGACATTGTCGAAAAGAAAATAGGACGCGTTTTATATTGGGCGAACATTGTTGATGTACAAAACTTGCAAATCCAAGGCAGCGGCAATTTAAGACTAGAAGACGGAACAGATGTAAAATTAAACTTTGGTGCGGTCAACGATATGCCGTTCAAATCAATTGGCGAAGAACTGCGCAATCGTGGCATACGCCCATATGGTGGTTTTTCATCCGAAGCGGTATGGCAACATCTAAAAGCAAATCCACAACTAGCAAAAGATGTAATTTATAAGAATCCACGATATGTATATTTCTATGAATCAACCCCACCAGATGTTATTGGAAAACTGGGGACACCACTGTCAAAGATACGCAGTGTTGCCATGGACGACAGTCTGTACACATTAGGATTGCCAGTATACATCAGCACAAACTTGTCTGACGGTCGCGCATTTCGTCGCCTGATGATTGCCCAAGATACAGGCAGCGCAATTCGCGGATTTATTCGTGCAGATATTTTCTTTGGCAAGGGTGACGAAGCATACAAATTCGCCCAAGGACAACACGCCCAAGGAAAAATGTTTATCCTGATGCCAAAAGAATACAGTTATGTCAAACCACGATAAAAAGATTACAGAAAGACTGGCACGCCCGCAAACAATTGCAGGCGCGTTGGGTGGATTGATGAAAATTTTTGGTGTTCGCGCATCTGATTCTGATTTGGCAAATCGCTGGGACGAAATAATGGGCACAGATATTGCAGTCATCGCAAAACTTGCCGCAATCAAAAAAAATCGTGATAACACATTTAATATTGTAATCCGCCCTGCTACACCTGCATACGCATTACAATTATCGTATCAATCAGAAGAAATAACTAACCGCATAAATAAATACTTTGGCTATAACGCAGTTGGAAAAATAAGTTTCAGAAAATGACAAAACGCATATTGGGCATTGACCCAGGATTATTACATACAGGTTGGGCGGTTATTGACACCGCGGGTTCTTCACGCAAGTATATCGCCAGCGGTGTAATTTTACCAAATCCAAAAATGGAAATGGCTGACAGACTTGTCACAATTTTTCGCGAAGTAACAAAACTGTGTGAAACATTTTCGCCCGACGAATGCGGTATCGAAATAACATTTGTAAACAAAAATCCAAAGACAACTTTAATCTTGGGACATGCACGCTCTGCCGCAATTGTTGCAGTTGCAAACCAAAATATTCCAATATTTGAATACGAACCGAACAAGATAAAAAAAGCATTGACTGGTGCAGGACACGCAGATAAAACAGCTGTTGATAAAATGGTTCAAATTTTACTGCCCACCGCGCATCCAAAAACAGCGGACGAAGCAGATGCAATTGCAATCGCCCTGTCTCATACAAATATGATGAGAATATTCTAGCGGGATTTTATATTGTAATAATTTTCTATAATTTTATTTCTAAGATTTTCATCTTTTACTTTTTGCTGTGTGTATTCAAACATTTTTTGTTCTGTCTGTTTATTCATATCATACAACACATGCAAAATTGTCCAAGACAGTCTGGCATCTATACCGTATTTTTCACGAAACAAAACTTGAAATTTTAACGCACGCGAAATCAGCGACGGCGTTTTATATAACGTTTCAATTTTATTATTTACAGCCCGATAATTTTCCAATTCTATTATTTTATTTGATGTAAAGGCATAAAACGGCGCAGCCGCAAAAATTTGCTGTGACCTGTTATGGTAAAACAAAGAATTTACATTAAAATCAAAATACCAACCAACTACTATATCAGGCCAATCAAATTCTTTATTAAAAATATCAACTTCTGGAAAATTTTTTAATCCTAATTTTATCCCACCAAAAGAATTTTCTTGTTTCCATAAAATATTGTTATTTTGTGAAAAATCTGGCTTCTTTGATAATATTAAATCAATGTCTTTTGGTTCAAACACTGTGTTTGTCAATTCGCACAAAACAGCATCACGGACAAACCCACCCACTACAAAAACATCTGTATTTTTTGGCAAATTTAAATCATTAGCAACACCATCAACCAATGGGGCAATTTTCTTTCTTGCCCGACAAATTGCATTTTCAACATCTTCCAGATACCATTTCAAAAAGAAACCTCGTAATTAGCGTAAAAAAAATAAAATAATTTAGATACAAGTAGTGCCGACACATTTCAGGATTAGCGAAAAAAATTAAAGATAATAGTATAGATACGCACAAACCCGAAACCGTAGTGTACAAAAGTTACATGAGGTTTCGGGTTTGTTCGTAGATACACCATTAGATTTAATTTTTACTAGGCAGCGGCTGTGAACACCTTCTGCACATCGTCATTTGCATCCAACGCATCAACCAGCTTTTCCAGTTTTGCATACGCTTCGTCATCCAAATCCATCGGCATATTTGGCAACCATGTCAGTTCTGCCTGTTCTGGTTCACCCAAAACATCTGCCAAATATTTTTGTGCAGTTACAAAATCTTCTGGTTTGGTTGTGATGATAAAGCCCTCTTCGGATGTTTCCAGATTATCCGCATTTGCTTCCATAATAATTTCCATCATTTCATCTTCGGTTTTGCCGATTGATGCAGGATACATAATCTGACCAGCGCGTGTGAACATGAACACAACAGAACCCTCTTCGCCCATATTACCGCCATTTTTACCAAAGATATTACGAATTTCTGGCACAGTACGACGTGGATTATCCGTCAACGCTTCAACAATAACAGGCACTGCACCTGGGCCATAACCTTCGTATCTAACTGCTTCGTAACTTTCTGTATTTGCACCAGACGCTTTTTCAATTGCGCGTTTGATATTATCATTTGGCATTGAATTTTTGCGCGCTGTCAAAATAGCCAAACGCAATCTTGGGTTATTATCTGGGTTTTTATCGCCCAATTTTGCAGCCATCGTGATTTCACGTGCCAGTTTTGTAAACAAACCACTGCGTGCGGCATCAGCTGCGCCCTTTTTATGTTGAATATTATGCCATTTACTGTGTCCACTCATATTTGACCTTTTTATTTATTTAGATTAAAATTACCAGTAAAAGGATAACAAATGATTGGAAAATTGCAAGGCATTGTTGACTATATCGGCGATGGATTTATTATTTTGTTGACGGGCGGTGTTGGGTACAAAGTTTTTACCGCAGAATACCTGACCCACAAATCGACTGTGGAACTGTGGATTGAAACAGTTGTCCGCGAAGATTCAATTCGTCTGTTTGGTTTTTCAACCCTGCAATCCCAAGATTTATTTAATATGCTGACTGGCGTATCTGGCGTTGGCCCAAAGGTTGCATTGGCAATAATGGGTACGATAAAGTCTGACACATTGATATCTGCAATTGCAACAGGGGACGCAAAAACAATTGCCACCGCCCCAGGTGTCGGCAAAAAAATGGCAGAAAAAATCATTGTTGAATTAAAGAACAAAGTTGGCGGTGCATCTGCCACATTATTTGCATCTGATGTATCAATGGTCGCCACTTCATCTGCCCTGCCTGATTTATTGATGGCATTGGAATCATTGGGTTACCGCAGACTGGACATTATTGAAATGGCACAAAAACTGGTAAACGAAAATCCAGATTCTGACGTGTCAAAACTGGTCCCAATGGCATTAAAAGAAATTAGCAAGGGAAAATAAAGTATGAACAATAACGACACAATTTTCGCATTATCAAGTGGACATGGAAAATCTGGCGTGGCTGTCATTCGTATTTCTGGTGAAAAACTTTCTGATATTTTTTCAACCTTTATAAACAAACCAGATTTAAAACCACGCCATGCTTATTTTACAAATCTGCGTGATGAAAATAACGACCTGATTGACCAATGTTTGGCAATTTACTTTCCTGCCCCAAATTCTTTTACAGGCGAAGATGTCATTGAATTGCATACACATGGTGCGCCTGCGGTTATAAATAAAGTATTTGATTTTTTACAAACAAAAAATATGCGTATGGCAACACCTGGTGAATTTTCCAAACGCGCATTTTATAACAACAAAATGGACTTGGCTGATGTTGACGGTCTGGCTGCATTGTTGGATGCCCAGACAGATATGCAACGCAAACACGCATTGCGTTCAATGATGGGATCTGACAGTCGTGTATATAACGCATGGCGTAATAAAATGATAGAAGTTTCTGCATACGCCGCAGCTATTCTTGATTACAGTCCAGATGAATTACCCGCAAACATCTGTGACACCGTTCGACACAGCGCAGAACAGTTATTTGACGAAATAGGAAACGCATTATCACAATATAAAACCGCACGCGGAATTCGTGGTGGAATAAATGTTGTTTTGGCAGGTGAAACAAATGTTGGCAAATCATCAATCTTTAATTATATTGTTGGTTCAAACCGCGCAATTGTATCTGATATTGCCGGCACAACACGCGATGTTGTATCCAGTACAATTGACATTGATGGATTTATGGTGAACCTGTCTGATACCGCAGGTATTCGCGAAACAGAAGACACTATTGAAAGCATCGGCATTGAACGCACAATGTCTGAAATTGAAAACGCAGATATTATATTACATGTTTACACACCAAACACTGTCCCCGTGTATGAAGTTTTTGATTCGCACATTGGCCCAAACACACACATCGATATTGTAAATAAATCAGACATAATCGATATCGACGAAGCGAACAAGCGTTACAACACAATATATGTATCCGCTAAGACCGGATATGGCATGGATGAATTGATGCACACATTGCGTTACACAATTCATGAAATGTTTGACTGTTCTGAATCAGTATTATCTGTGAACGCACGCACAAAATCATTACTGGAATCTGCACACAACGAATTAGGGAATGCAATTGCATCTGGCGACAATTACGATATATTTGCAGAACACACCAGACATGCCGCAGACGCAATTGGCAAAATACTTGGCACAATTACCGCATCCGAAGTTATGGACATGACATTCGGCCAATTATGTTTAGGAAAATAAAAAACGCCCAAACGGGCGTTTTTTTATTCATGTCTATCTGGGTATTTACCATCAATCAAATTCTTGCGAACCAAATGATGTTTAACTTTTTGTGTACCAGTCAATGGCAAATCTTCAGTTGTCATTGCATAGTGTGTAACCCACTTGTAACTTGCAACCTTTTTATTCGCCGCAGCAATCGCCGCACCCAGTTTTTCCATTGTCATATCTGGTTCAACACTAAACACACCATATGTAACTGTTTTACCTTTAACAACATGTTCAAATACAGCAACATTTTTTACACCTGGGATTGTAATAAACATACCTTCCAGTTCATCTGGATAAACATTTTTACCACTGTCCAAAACGATAACTTGCTTTTTACGACCCGCAAAGTGCAATTCACCATTTTTATCCATTGTAACCATGTCACCTGTATTAAAGAACCCACGTTCATCAAAGATTTCTTTGTTAGCTTCTTCGTTGTTCAAATAACCACCAAAGACCTGATGACCGCGCAACCACAGAACACCAACACCATCTTCGTTTTTATCACGAATTTCGCATTCGTTGTTCAATGTTGGCGCACCAAATGCAAATGGATAACGTTTCTTGGTTGGCTTAGAAATACAGATTGGTCCAACAGTTTCTGTCAAACCATACCCCTGAATAAATGTCAACCCCAAACGTTCATAAAATGTTTCAACTTCTGGTTTTGTTGCCGCCCCACCCGCAATCAGCAAGCGTGCACGACCACCGAACACATCCAAGATTGGTTTTTGAACCTTGCGTACCAAGAATCCAAGACCGATTTTATTTAACAACTTTCCATATTTTAATACAAAAGATACCAACCACCATTTCTTTTGCGCCTTGACATTATCGATAATTTTATTACGGAAAACTTCCCATAATCTTGGCACAGCAGGAATAACCTGAGGACGGAATTTCTTAAAGTCTGCCATAATTTCTTTTGGATTGATTGTTGGTTGCAACAGAACGCCTGCGCCATAATGGACAGTTGCCAAAATTTCAACACCAAAACCAAATACATGATACATAGGCAAGAAACCGTATAATATATCACCCGGTTTAATCCATTCTGCCATTGATTCCAAAGAGTTTGCACATTCAATAATATTAAAATGAGTCAATGGCACAACCTTTGGTACACCGGTTGACCCAGATGTAAATGACATTGTTGCGATATCCAACGATTCAACATTTGCAGGCTTTAATTCTGGTTTAACCTTGCCATCTTTTTTATTGATATCATAGAATTTAAATTTGCTGGTTTTGTACACAAAAGATTTTTCTGCACAAACCATATGACAATTTGTAATTGATGCCATATTATCATATTCAAATGGTGTCAGATTTGTATCCAGCAACAACACCGTCCCACCCAAGAACCAAATTGCAAACATTGTAATTGGAAATTCTGGGATATTATGTGACAAGATACCAACCACATCACCCTTTTTAACACCAGCGGCATCCAATGACGCAGCGCGTGCTTTTACCAAGTTGATAAATTCTTTGTATGTGACGCCTTCACGAACCAGATACAAATTATCTGGCCATGTCTGTGCTGTGCGTTCCAGTAACTGATACATATTCATAGTATAAAATTCCTTGTTGTTTTTATATTGGACACCCGCTATTATACAGGACAAGAAACAGGATTGCAAACATGAAAATACTTACATTAAATATAAACTCTATCCGTGCTCATATTGAAAGTTTTATTGACATTTTACGCAGTGGTGAATACGACACAATTATGGTTCAAGAATTAAAAGTCGAAACAGCGAACTTTCCACACATGATTTTTGATGAATTTGGATATAATGTAAAAGTATTCGGACAAAAATCTTGGAATGGTGTGGCAATATTTTCCAAATATTCTATCGAAGATGTAACAATGGGACTGCCAACATATGCTGATGCAAACGCCCGATTTCTAGAATGTGTAGTTGACGGACATATACGTCTGATAAATGTATATATGCCAAACGGAGATTTGGTAACATCTCCTAAATTTCCATATAAACTGGAATGGATGAAAGCATTTACGAATTACATTGATCGGTATCTAAATTCACCAGAACCAGTAATTATTGGTGGTGACTTTAATGTTGCAATCGAAGACAGAGATATTTGGAAACCAAAAAATTACGAAGGCGTTGCAATTTCCGCGCCCCAGGCGCGCACCATTATGAACACATGGTTGACATCTGGTTGGATGGATGCATGGCGCACGCTGCATCCGGACACAATTGATTATACATGGTATGGTTATCGTGGACACGATACAGTTGGAAACAAGCAAGGTCTGCGTCTTGATTATTTTCTATGCAATAAAACCGCTGCAAAAATGGTAAAAAATTGTGAAATTGACATTGAACCACGACTGGCAGAAAAGCCAACAGACCATTGCGGATTGATGCTGGAAATTTAATATGGACTATATCCGCTTCAAATCATCAAATTGGTGATATTTTCTGTCGTTTGTTTCGCGATATTCGTATCCTGCACCACCAGCAGAATATATATTGAATAATTCTGTTGTTTTTGCAACAGCAGCATTTATCATCTGCTGTGTTGTTTGTTCATCGTATTCAATAACACGAACATCGTTATTCTTTAACTGTAAAAATTTCATTATTGGTGCATTTGACAATGGGCTGGTTTGAATTTTGAAACCACCAGATTGCAACATAAACGCTTCCAGCGGTAATTGTGGCATATTACCATCCATCAGTTGTTTTTTGTTTGGTGCTGCCCCTGTTTTGAAATCCAACACACCACCATCCCAAACCAAGTCTGCGCGCGCACGCACATTTCGTCCTGCGATTTTAACACTGCCACCGATTTCAGGTTTTGCATTTTTAATTTTACTCAATTCATTTGCAACAATTGGCGCGATTTCTAAAAATCTTTTATGCCAGAAATGAAATAAGACACTGCCCCGCCCTAACTTTTCCAGTGCAATCGCATCCATTTGCGCGACCAACACATCTGGTCGTAAATCTGTTGCATTTTCGATTACACCGTGCACCAAATTTCCAAATGTGCGCGCATCTGGCCCAATCCAATAATCATCTAATACACGCAATTTCAAAATATGTTTTACATAATACGCATACGGATTATGAATCAAATATTCTAAATCTGTGACATAAACATCAGACCAATCTGCTGGCGGGGTTGGCACAGAATCAGATATTGGACAATACGTCACATTATCTGATGCGATAATATCTGCGACAATCTTTTCACCCATATCCACACTAAATTTTGCACCACGCGCAATAACGCGCGACAAAAATCTTGATTCTGTTGTTTGCACCCCACCAGATACAGTTGAACGCGTCCAAAAGACACATTTTGCACAAGACAGATTCATAAAATCCAATGCCTGCAATGATACTTTTCTGTTTGGCGACGGCAATCCAATTTCCATTGCAACCCGCTTTGGCAACCATGCGTTTTCATATCCCACAGAAGGGAACATCCCATCATTCAGTCCTGTCAAAATTACAACATCTGCCGTTTGCATACGCGATTCAATTGTCCCCAACACGATTACAGATGCATCTGTATTCATCACATTGCGCTGAGCCACAGAAGAAACAGCATCTGCAACAAATGCACGTGCATCAGATAATGTCAGTCTTACATCAGCCCTAACTAATGCATCAGATATATTTTTTATCGCATTCCATATTTGTATACTGACATCATCATCGACAACAAAACTTGGCTTAAAATCAACTAAATTTTCATCAACAATCATTGCAACTGTATCAAACAGATTAAAATTACATTTCATATAAATCTTATCAAATTGACCGCCACCAGATTCAATCCATGCATCCAATACATTTAGTATTGCCCGTCCTGTATTTGTCATTGTTCCAGATTTTGCAGCAGAAAAATCAGCATTCAATCCTAACTTTTCAAACGCACTTGCAATTCGCTGATTACCAGCCGCATCTGGGGTGATAATCAAAACAGATTTATTTTCTGCAACATATTGTTGGGCAATTTTTGCGACAGCCATTGCTTCTATGGCTTCGCTGGGACAAGTCACTAAATTACATCCAGACAAATCATACCCACTGTATTTTGCATCACAATCATTACCAAATGCAAAGTTCATAAAATCGATTGCAGAATCACCAACATCAATTGGCAAAACATCATCTGCTGTCAAACCAACACTGTTCAAGAATTTATATTCTGCGTTATACGGATTTGTATCCAGTTGAAAATCTTCTATGCGTCCACATATTTTTCCTGACAAAATAATTCGTCCATGTGGAATCGCGTATACAGCGCGCATCAAATCAGCTGTTGCAGGCACACTGGCGGTTGAACCACAAACAATAACTAATTTATATTTTTCAAAATGTTTTACCCAATTACGAATATCACGATTTCTGATTTGCACACCTGTTTTTCGTCCATTTACATACAGGCGCATAAATTCAGACAAAATATTTAATAATTTTGCTTTATTTTGAAAATGATTTGCGAACCGTTCATCTACCAAACCTTCCCAATTTACCTGTGCGGCATCAACACCTTCGTTTTCCAGATAATCCTGCATACGAATTAAATCGCGCGCCAAAGTCAATCCAGTTGCCAAATTTCCAACATTTGCATCTGCAGACAACAGTTTTGCCAAAACCACAACCCGTTCTGCATCAGATATTTCTGATTGCATATCTGTTGTATCAATATCTTCATCTGCGCCATCACCCAACGGCACCAAATTCGGCAATATCGCAGCCCCACCTAATTTTTTAACAATCAGTTTTTCAAGACTTCGCACGGCACGACGACTGGGCAAGAATATCAACATATCAGATAAATCAACCCCAGAAATTTTCATTAAATCCCACAATGCATCTAAAATGCATGTTGGATTTGTTGCATAAAAAATGTTTTTATTTGATGCCAAAAATTTCCCTTATGCTATCTAAACCAGTTTTCTTTTCTGCCGAAGTATACAAAATTTCTGGAATCATTGCACCATGATCTGTATGTTTAATTTCGATCTGTTTTTGTTCACGTACTTTTTTATCTTTTTTTGTATAAACGATTTGATAAGGAATTGCATTTGCATCACAAAAATCCATTAAATCCAAATCAGAATCACGAACACCAATTCGTGAATCAATCAAAATAAACAATCGTTTTAATTGTCTGCGGTCCAACAAATATTCTTCCAATCTTTGCAACCAGCGCATTGCATCTGTTCTGGCCACCTTGGCATATCCATACCCTGGCAAATCAACAATCATAATTCTGTCATCCAAATTAAACAGATTCAAACTTTGTGTGCGTCCAGGCGTATTCGAAGTTCGTGCAATCGGCGCCCCAACAATCGCATTTATCAACGAAGACTTACCAACATTACTGCGTCCAATGAATGCATATTCTGCAAATTGCGTCTTTGGTAACGATTTTACAGTTTCAAAACTACCCACAAATTTAATCATCATTTATCCCCTGATTCTAACAATCTTTTATACGCTTCTTTTTTTGATATACCCGTACGCATTGCTAAATCAGCAGCTGCACTTTTCATAGAAGTTGCGGCAATATCATTTACAATACTACTAATTTCTTCATCAGACATTTTATGTTCTGGCCGTGGTCCAACGACGATGACGATTTCCCCGCGTGGCGGCGTTATCCCCATCAAATCAGCAGGATACCCGATTATTGTTTCTTCATGAATTTTTGTAATTTCGCGCACGATTGCGATTTTTCGTTCTGGCATTACGCGTGCAAACGCAGCAATTGTATTCATAACCCGATTTGGACTTTCGTAATAAATAATCGTATGCGGTATTTTATTATCATCGCGCAACTTTTTTTCATCAAAGAAACCACAGAAAGTAAATCTATCTGTTGGAAATCCTGACAACACCAACGCGGATATTGCAGCCACAGCCCCAGGAACAACAAACACATCAACCCCCGCTTCGCGTGCAGCGCGCACCAATCGAAACCCAGGATCACTAATTCCTGGCATTCCGGCATCGCTGACCGCCGCAACCGACATACCATTTTGTATTTTTTCAATCAATTCCGGCACAACATCGCGTTCATTATGTTCATGACAAGAAATTCGCTTTGTTTTTATACCAAAACAAGCAGCCAGCTTACCAAAAACCCTGGTATCTTCGGCAGCGATTAAATCTACTGACTTCAAAACATCGATTGCGCGTGGTGACATATCAGACAAATTTCCGATTGGTGTACCAACAATATAAAGCCCTGATTGCATTTAGAATCCTTTTATAGTAAAATGATACAAAATAAAATGGATTTTTCAATGTATATAAACAGATTTTTTACATATTTGATTACGACCATTATCTTGG
Source organism: Candidatus Enterousia sp. (assembly GCA_045613445.1). Classification (GTDB taxonomy): domain Bacteria; phylum Pseudomonadota; class Alphaproteobacteria; order Rs-D84; family Rs-D84; genus Enterousia. The sequence continues at coordinate 20,817 of JAZLAZ010000002.1, forward strand.
CGGGATGCAGCGGCAAGCTAACACACGATGCAAATTGGACTGTGTCTGACGACACTGTTGTTGGCCGCCCATCTAATTTAGAACATGGCCGTTTTTCAAATATGTACGGCACATTTTCTGATGAACCGCATAAAATTGCTGTACTGTTACCATTGACTGGCGCATCTGCGATTGCTGGAAAAACCATTAGAACATCTGTTGAAACTGCAATTTTGGAAAGTGGCGCAGAAAACATATCCGTATCATTTTATGACACAGCATCTGACATAAAAACATCTATTGATACAGCCTTAGCATCAAACCCAAATGTTATAATTGGCCCGCTGTTTGCCAAAGATGCCCGTGATTTACGGAACGCGAAACCATCTGAAATTCCTGCAATATCGTTTACATCTGATGCAACTGCTGTGGGCAATGGCGTTATGACAGTTGCTATGTTACCAAACAATGGTGTTGAAGAAATTGTTAAACAAATTAAATCTGACGACATAAAGAAATTCATAATTATTTCTCCAGACACAAAATCAGGGCATTTAATGGCAGGCGCTGCAAAAAAAGCTGCAGAAATTTATGAAATGCCACTGATTGGGATATTCTTTTACACGGAAAAAGATTCAAATTCAATTGAACATGCGGCAAAATCTGCATCGATGTATAATGCACGAACAACCGCCCACACCCGCGCGCGTCAGGTTATATCAGACATATTGACCAGCGAAGATTTAACACCCATTGAAAAATCAAATCTAAACACCCAACTGGAAAAATTAGAAAAGACAGAAACAGTTGGCAATGTACCATTTGATGGAATATTGTTCCTTGGCAACGGCGAAGACACAAAAGCGCTGGCATCGTTTCTGCGTTATTATAATGTTGGCGCCCGTGATGCAGCCATGTATGGTACAACAATGTGGGACGGATCAGATATCACATCTGATTACACACTAAACGGTGCGAAATATGCAACCATGCCACAAACCAAACCGGAATTTACTGCGCTGTACAAACGCGTATCTGGCGTCCAACCAAACCGCTTGGCCAGTTTTGGTTACGATGCAACCAACATGGCAATCAACATGATATATTCAAACAAATCAAATTCTGCATATTTACTGGACCCCAGTGGTTATATTGGATCAGACGGTCTATTTCGGTTAAAACCAAACGGTGACAATGAACGCGCACTACGCATAATGCAGTTAAATGGATCTGGCGCACCGACAGAAATCAGACCTGCTGCAACCAGTTTTATAACCCCACTATACAATATTGAACAGCAACGCATATCATCAACCAATGCGATGGACCTAGAAACATCAGGCATTGATCCTGACGATTATATACGTCTGCCAGAAAGATTGCGCGATAAATATCGCAGTAAAACAATTGGCGCAAATATAAAAAACGAAAGTGCACCAATTCCAGAAAACATTGTCACAATTCAATCAGATGAAACAACAATAAAATCATCTGAATTCGAACCTGTAAAACTAGAATCTGTAAAACGCACATATATCGAAGAATACGAAATAGAAGAATAAACAGAATAAAAAACGCACTTTTCGTATACTCTATTTTCGAATCATGCGAATAATATAAAATCCAAAGAAAAACCGCACCTTTATGGTGCGGTGTATCTTTTGGCAGGGGTGGCTGGATTGTAATTCCCATATTCGCTTTCACTCTATGGGTCCCTTTCGCCTGCGGCTCGAACCAATGGTTCTCATCTCAGCCTTCCATACCATTAAAAATACCCACTATAAAAGTGGGTCATTTTTATGGTGGGAGTGGCTGGATTCGAACCAGCTCAGGCTTAAGCCAACAGATTTACAGTCTGCCCCGGCTCTCCAACTCCGGCGCACGCCCAATCCTTGGTGCGGGCAGAGGGAATCGAACCCTCATTTCAAGCTTGGAAGGCTT
>JAZLAZ010000003.1:0-8710 GCA_045613445.1 Candidatus Enterousia sp.
AGGACATTTGGTTTTCTGTGGCACATAAGCATTTTCTTTGACATGATGATGGAATATACTTTGTATGTCTTTTGATATGCTGCTTTTTAGTGCGTTTGCCAACTCTTTTCCTGGTTCAAATTCTTGCAAAATCTCTATAGATTTAATATCTATGTTGACATCTTCGGTTCGGTGTGGGTAATCTCGTGGTTCTTTAAATTCTTCATTGTCGACCAATATTTCACAATATCTGGTCGGAATCTGATTAGCGTTCCAATAACCGCTGTCTACCATCAGACGTTTCATGCGTTTTTCATATGTATCAAAACCTGCAATACAGAATTTTTCTTTCATACATGTTATATCAGAAATGATGATGTGTGACTTTTTCATAATTATTCCTTTTTTGTAATAAAAAATCCCCACCGATATCAGGTAGGGCAAATAAAAAAGGCGATAAAATCGCCTGCTTAACTTAAGCTGTACTATACCAAAAATTAGTTTGAAAATCAACAAAAATATAGAGTTTTTTAATAAATTCCCTGTTGTTTGTTTAGGGAATTTTTTACGGGAAGTGGAGAATATGCGACTTGGAGGTGGCGCAAAATTGTTTTTTGGGGTAAAAACAGCGAATTTTCCCTGTATATTCCCTGATGTTGTATGCAACTAACCGTAAAAATGTCTTACTCCGCCAGGAATAAACAAAAATGCCCCGCATGGGGTATTTTTATTTATTGTGTTGGTGAAGTGTGGATAAAATCAAAATAATGTTTATTCATCATAGAAATATGTCCAGCATGAACGCAACATCATGTGTGCTTTGCCGTAATCGTCCCTCCATATGCTTTTGTTCAAGTAATCACAGGCATCTTTGCCATAGTGGTCCAGTACAGCACTGTTTGCACCTGCAATCAACAGCTCGTTCAATAAATCTAAATCGACATAATATTGTGCGCAGTGATGCAGAACGGTTTGACCATTTTTATCACATGCGTTTATATCATAGCATTTTGAAATCAAATATTTGATTATATTAGTATCAACACCGGCATCAATTGCAATGATTAAATCGATTCCTGATACAGGTTCGTTACTTGCAATATAATGGCCAATCAATTGTAATGCAGATTGATTAGCGGTATACCATTGATGCTCATATTCATCATGTGTTGTTTTTATATATTCTTGCATATTTTTTATCAGTACTTCGCGTATCAACGCATCTGCTGTATTTCGTATCAGGTATTCCCAGTCAACTTTGCTCAGTTTTTCTGGGTGCGCCAGATACAAATTCCACAGCACATCAATCGCACTTGACACTTGTGTCATAGACGCCTCCTTTGGCTGCTGTCCAATAAAGTTTGGAAATTAAAATTTTGTCCCAATGAATACTACTGATATAGTTAAATAAAAACTTCTTTCAAGTTGCACAATAAAAAGTATTTGCATCAAATTGTATATTTTTTTTATAATATGTTATATACAGATGTAGGGAAAGGTATATTGTGACCGGAAAACGAACTTTTTTCAAAGTGTTATCGAGTATTATGTATTCGTGTTGTATTCTGCTATATATGAAAACAGCATTGGGTGTTGATTGTACTGTTCTGGAATATAGCCCTGTGGGTGGTGTGTCTGTATCGACACTTACGGAATTGCGTTCTGCGTATCCGAGTTATTTTACGATTTCTAATAGTCAAACAGTTATTAAAGAAGGTGGAATGCCATATTATAACGAAGGACAGCGATTTACAGTCAAATTTGCAGATGGCCTGTCTCACGGAACGGCATTTTGTGGGCCCGCAGGTTCAATTGGTAAGGGGCCCAGGGATACATTGACCACATACCAAGCAGGCAAGGGTTGCTGGTGTCGTTATGGGTTGGATGATACGCAGCAGGCAACAGGTTATAAATGGGTTGATGCAAAAAAGACAACTGGGAATATAGACACAGATTGTCGTGTCAATTGTCCGTCAATTTGTGCTAACAAGGTTGCAACAGACTCTTCTTTTCGCAAGAATTTTTATGGCAACACAACATGTGTTATCAGTGAACCAGATGTCGAACCGTGCCAAAAATCAGAAACGGATTATTGTAGTGTGACAGATGAATGTGAATATGAATTAAAACCTGCATATTCTGTTGGGTATACAATGGAATCAGGTGACGGCTATTGTATAGCAAATCCGAATGAATATACAATACTATTATCTTTGGATGGTTTGGATGTTTTGGATGAAATAATTAGTATTTATTATGGAACTGCGATATCTGGACTGCCTATTCCATTTATGGACGGCTACAGTTTTCAGGGTTGGTTTGATGAAAATGGTAATGAATATAAAAACGGCACGATTTATAGCATTGCAGATGATATGATTTTAATTGCTAAATGGGGGCGTAATTGTGATTTTCCTGTTGGAAATGCTATTGCACAAACACCTGCTGAAGAAACAATATTGAATTTGCCACTTGTTTCATCGTTGGCATCACAACATCCATCTTATTTTACATATTCCAGCGGTTCATATAAAGTCTCGGAAGAAGGCATGTCGATATATAACGAAGCACAGCGTTTTTCTGTACGATATGAAAATGGATTGTTGTGGGGGACTGCATTTTGTGGTCCAAATGGCAGTGGGGACAGAACTAAATTGTATTACACTAATGAGAACAGGGGACTAACTGCATACCAATCTGGTAAGGGGTGCTGGTGTCGTTATGGACTGGATGATGCGTATATAACAGACTTCCCATGGGAACGTGCGACAACAATGGAAGATGCAGATGTTTGTCGATCTACATGTCCGTCAGTTTGTGCACGCTATACTGCCACAGATAGCAAATTCCGTACAATATTATTAAATGAAGATGCAGAATCTGGCACATGTCCTATTATGGATACTGCTGTACAATGCGAAGAAATAACTGGTTACTATGCAACATATAACCCAATATCAAAAGAATGTGAATACAAAGCGCAAACATATAAAATAACGTTGAGTTTTGATAACGGCACAACAACTATAGATGTTGTTTATGATAATGCGGTGCCCAATATAGAAACGCCATTGAAAGAGAACTATGCTTTTGCCGGATATTACACAGGTGAAAATGGTACAGGCGATATGATTTTTGACAAATACGGTGTTTTTGTTGGTAATATATATAACATCCCAAGCAACTTGTCGTTATACGCATATTGGACAGAGGATTTTTGTACTGATGACGATGGTATGGTTGTTTGGAATGGTGTAGATCATGTTGCTTTAACTGCAGAATTGTTGGACAGTGGCGTTATATCTAAAAAAGATTCCAGTATCCAAAACGAATATATAATTAATGATTTCCAAGCATATACATCTGATACACGCTGGGCGGTATACTTCACTGAATATGGATATCTGACCGGTTCAGCAATGTGTGGTACAAGGAACAAGGCATCATATGGCAATGTTGTTGAAGATGTTGTAACAGGTGATGCTGGTGCTACGGTATCACAGGCATACAGTGGCTGTTGGTGCAGATATGGTGACCCTGTGCCAGATGCACAGTGGGTTGCAGCTACCGATTATTATAAATCTGGTGATGATTGGGCATCACGCACAGACGCATGTCGTTTAGATTGTCCACGTGCATGTGCAAATGCAATCGCAACTGATGCAGATTTTAGACGTTCTATATATGGTGGCGAAAATTGTCCATTAGGTTCTGATGAACCAGTATATTGTATTGCAGGACAATATATGAACAATGGCATATGTACTTCCTGTCCAGATGGCACAACTTCATCTGCTGGCGCCAGTGGTATCGAACAATGTATTGGCGACAAGATATTACATGTTGGCGATGATATACAAATGAATCTTACGACAGTTAAACCACAAACCCCACGTGTGATGGCGTTTGATGTGTTGGGCGAATTGTATTATGGCGGATTATCAGAAACCCCAAAACCAATAAATAAAAATACGGACAAACAATACCGTGTATTTGATGGGAATGAATATTACTGGTTACATGATTATACTGTACAAGAATAAAAAGATGTTAAAGGGTAGTTTTTTTATTCGCATATTAAATATGCGAATTTTTTTATTATATTACGATTATGCTAAATGTGGGGGTGTCCTAGTAAATAATGTTGGCCAGATATGTATAAATGCAGCGATTGACTGTTTTTTGTTGTCGTAATAATAATTATTTGTTTGTGTGTGTTTTTTGTGATATAATATTGAACATGAAAATATTAAATTTATTTTTTATCGCTGTATTACTGGCATCTTGTCAATCTGCAACAGATGTTGTTGATGATACAGTATGTGTCGGAAATGACAGTGAAATTATTCGGTATTCAATGCCGAACGGTAATGATTTGGTGTTGGAAACTGCACACCATGTTATTCAAATTGATGCTCAACCTGATGTGCAATATGGTTACTATGTTTGGGCAGGTGATAAATCCACATCGGACGACCCGGATTTGATTGTTGAAGATGGAAATGCGATGGTTTTGGTCGAAGAATAGATAAAAATACCCTGATGGGTGTTTTTTTATGCGTTTTGACCTGCTACAAATCCGCTGGCCCATGCCCAGTGCAGGTTAAAACCGCCTAAATCACCAGTGATATCTAGAACTTCACCCGTAAAATACAAACCGCTACATAATTTTGATTCCATCGTTTTGGATGATATTTCATCTGTTGATACACCACCGCGAACAACTTCGGCAGTATTCATTGAATGCAATTTTAGCGCACTGCCAGGGATGTGTATTTTTGTAACAGATGATACAATATGTTTCAGTTCTGTATTTTTTATATCTGCGATATGTCGTGACTCGTTTTGTGTAAAGTACTTTGCTATTCTGATTGGTATAAATTCTGATAAAATGGTTGAAATTTGTTTGCGACCATTTGTAGATTTGTTGTTGAACAATATGTTTATTAAATCAATGTTTGGTAACAGATTTATATCTATGCCGTCTTTCATATCATACAGACTGGCACGATATGCTGCTGGTCCCCCAATTCCCAGATGGGTAAACAACATATCGTCACGCAGTGTATTTTTACCAATTGTTATTTCTGCGGGTACAGATATGCCAGAAAACTCTGTAAAAGGATTATTATCTATTGCAATCATGCACAGTGCAGGGTGTATAGGTATAATTTTATGCCCGAATTTTTTTGCAATTTTATATCCAAAATCAGATACACCAACGGTTGGGAAAGATATCCCGCCTGTTGCAATGATTACAGAATTTGCACAAAAAGTACCTGTATTTGCATGTATATAAAAAAGATTATTTTCTTTGATGATATCCGTAACATTTGTATTATAAAAAACATCAGTGCTTTTAATTTCGGACATCAATGCATCAATGACTATATTTGCCCCGTCACAGCAAAAATATCTGCCGGCAGACTTTTGATATAATTTTATCTTATGGTTTTGTGCCCAACTAAGCATATCATCGGGCGAAAACTGATGTAATGCACTGCGTACGAATTGTGTATTGTTACCAAAATACTTGTTATATGTTGCGTTTGTATTGGTTATATTGCAGTTTCCACCACCAGATATTGCTATCTTGCGTCCAGGGGTTGTGCCCATTTCAAGAATTGCAACTGTGCGATTGCGGTTTGAAGCAGTAATTGCAGCCATCAATCCAGATGCGCCTGCACCGACAATAACAACATCATATTTTACCACTGTGTATAACCATCGTTACAAGTTTGGATACATTTTTTACCATTCCATGTTCTGGAACCTGTATGATCTGATCTTTCATCACATATCAAGCGGCATTCATTATTTTCCAAGATATATTTTTCACCCTGGAACATACATGATGCGATTTCGCATTCGTCGACATAGCTGCTGACTGCCAAGTCGCCATCAGAATACATATTGTTACATCTGCCACATTGCTTCCATGTTTCATTAGTCAAGTCCGGATCTGTTGTATATCCTGGTTCACATTTTGTTGCAACACAATCGCCCCATGCTTGTCTGACAGAATTCCATTCTTGTTCTCCTGTACCGTGTTCTAGTTCACACAGTTGGATATTTGGTTGGCATGCATTTGCGCCCAGATGAAATCCTTGTTCACATTCACTAATCATACATGGCCCAAATGCCTGCAGTTTTGCTTCCCAGAAGCGATATCCTTTGACTGCGTTTGGTGCGTCGCATGTGATTTTTTCTGGCTGGCAACTTTGCATATATGGATAGTACCCGCTTTCACATTCTTGAACCATGCAGTTACCTGTTGTTTTATATGACAATGCATGATCACGTTCACACAACTCGCATTTTCCATTGATCATTTCTTGATAATATTTACACGATGTTTCAACACAGACATTATCAATAATATCACACGGATTTCCAGTTATGGATGTTCCAACCTTGTATTCACATGCAGCAGGCCAGAATTCTTTGTCTTGTACCGGGAATGCGATACCGTATTCTACTTCCTTGTCTGTGCAAACTGCATAACACTGTGTTTGCTGTGAGGCTGTTTTTGTGTCTGTTTTTCTATTTTCTGGACATTGTGTACGAACAGCGTTTTTACAATAGAAGCCATAACCACATTCGATTTGTGTTGCATTGTCCTGTTTGTAATATCCATCATCGATAGTTTTACATGATGTTTGACCTTTTTGGTTTTGATATTGTGTTGCATTCGAACATGCGTACAACCCTTGGACAGTACCGTTAAATGTAAATTGTGTTTCTGGACAGTATGAACCAGTTGGGCAGATTGTGCATTCTGTACCGTCCAGATATTCACCAGATTTACATGTGTATGTTGCAGCAGTCCACTTTGCTGTAAATATTTTATCTTCCAGATAATTCCATGTGAATTTTTGTTGTGCTTCACGGACAGAATTATCTGTATTTGATACAATCCAACCGCCAAAGTTATGCCCGACCTTGCTGCAAGTATTTGCTGCTGGTGTAAATTCTGCATCGTATGTCGCAGTAGCGGCTGCCGGAGTTGTGCCCGATGCGTTATCGCCACATGCATATGTAATAGTATATGTGCGTGGTTTACATGAGCCATGCAATGATGTTGCAGCCATCGTACCGGTAACTGTAAATACTGCAGTTGCATCTGTATTACCAGATTGACTGTAACCTGCATCACAAGTAATTGAAACGCTTGGTACATTATTTGCGTCGACTGTTACATTTCCACATGTGCCATGTGTTGCTGTGCATGCAACAGCTGCCCATTTTGCATACAGATTGAATGTTTCTCCCGGCATATCTGTCAAGTTTGTAACAATTGCTTTGTCGGCATATTTGACTTCGCCTGTCGCACTGGTTGCCCAACCACGGAATACATGACCAGTCAATGCAAATGCGTTTGCAGTCAATGGGCTTGTTTGATCATATATATGTGTTTGGTTTTGCATTGATCCGCTGGCACCATTAGCATTAAATTTAACAGAATATGTATTTGCAGGACATGTTGGATTTGAACTGTTATTGTTCACAACATTATATCCTGTATCACATATTGCGCTGTATGTACACGCTGGGTATGCATTACCGGTATAGTTTGGTGTATTGTCGATAACAGTTGTTTTACCATTATCAATATCGATACTTTCTGGGCATGTGACATAACACATGTCATCACTGCTACTGCCCACTGGTGAATCTACCTTGCGATTGTCAGTGTCTGTTGGACATGCTGTCTTTACATTATTTGCACAGTATGAGCCAACAGGGCAGATTGTACATGTATTACCAGTCAGATAATACCCATCCGCACAACTGATAGTAATTGAACATGTGCTTGCCGCAGCATTACATGCACTACCAACATACTGTTTACCAGATGTCGATGTATTGCCATCTATACATGTTGCGTTACCTGGACAAGTCTGTTGTGTACATTGTTTTGTACATGTTGTATAGCACTGTGTTTCAAGTGTTGCCCCAGTGTTATCTGTTGTGTAATTTGTATCACAGTCTGTTTTTATGCCGTTTGCACAATATGAACCCTTTGGACAGATTGTACATGCACCATTGTTCATATAATACCCGTCTGCACAACCACTGATGTTACATTCGGTACAGTTTGTATACCCTTTGCTTGTTGTATCATAATTACATGTCTTTGTTCCAAAACCGCCAGTCGTTGAACATTCAAGTCCTGATTTATAGCACTGTATAACAGATGTCGCATTTGCTGGCGCTTTGCCATTATCCGGACATGGCGTTTCAGTATTGTCGCCTGGACAGTATGCGTCAGTTGCACAATTATTCCACTTTGCAACCAGTGTTTTATTACCTGTGCTGCCATTTGCAATAGATGTAATTTTTGTGTTGCCTTCATACCATGCGTCGAATACATATCCCGCCTTGGTTGGTTTTTGCAAAGTAATAGTGTTCGTCGTTACATTATATGTGTTTGGATTGTTACTGCTGTTTGTTCCACCATTTAATTCATATGTAATATTATATGTTTTTAATTTACATTCTATACCATCCAATTCATAACCATTATTACAACTGATAGTAATTGAACACTGACTGTCTGCTGCATCACATGTACCACCAACATACTGTTTACCAGATGTCGATGTATTACCATCTGTACATGTTGCATTACCTGGACAATTCTGTTGTGTACATTGTTTTGTACATGTTGTATAGCACTGTGTTTCAGCTGATGCCCCAGTTGTATCTGTTGTATAACCATTATCGCATG
>JAZLAZ010000004.1:0-18590 GCA_045613445.1 Candidatus Enterousia sp.
TATCCAGAAATTTAGAAAATCTTTTGGTAAAAGTTTTTTGCAAACTCCGCTTCCTGATTTAGTTGAAATTCAATATGATTCCTACAAAAATTTCTTGCAGGCAGATGTTGAACCACAATCCCGCAAAAATATGGGATTGCAGAATGTATTCTCTTCTATGTTCCCAATCAAAGACTATGCCGGCGTTGCCGACTTGGAATTTGTGGAATATACATTGGACAAACCAGTCTATAATGTAAAAGAATGCATGTTGCGTAATATGACATACTCCAGCAAGTTGAAATTGAAGCTGAGATTGATTTTATGGGACATCGCAGAAGATGGTAAAAAGACTTTGCGCGATATCAAAGAACAAGAAATATTCATGGGCGAAGTGCCGTTGATGACAGAACGCGGCAGTTTTATCGCATCTGGCGTTGAACGTGTTATTGTTTCTCAGATGCATCGTGCCCAAGGCGTTGTGTTTGCAACAACCAAAGAAGCAAAAGTCGCTGGAAATCCAATCACATATACTGCACGTATTATCCCAGAACATGGTTCTTGGATTGATTTCGAAGAATCCAAGGGCGTAATTTATGTCCGTATTGATCGTCGTCGCAAAGTGCCTGCAACTGTATTGTTGCGTTGTTTGCCTGCTGTCGAAGACGAAAAGAAGTGGATTGCAGAACCACGCAAAACCACAATTCGTGGCATGTCGGATACAGAAATTCTGGGCACATTCTATAAACGTATTCCATTATCTTTTGATGGCAAATTATGGACTGGCGAAACAGCAAGTTTCGAAGGTTTGGATAAATATCGTTTGAATTATGATTTGATAAATCCAAAAGATAAAAAGGTTATGGCGTCCAAGGGTGACCGTCTGAACGGCAAACGCATGAAGAAATTATTGGAATCATCCAAGAATTTTGGCATCTTACCAGAATCATTGGTTGGCGAATATTTGTTCGACCCAATTATGTCTGGTGACGAAGTTGTAATGCCTGCTGGTACAGAAATTACCGAAGAAGTATTGAATGATTTGGACAAAATGAATGTCAAAGAAATCAGCTTGATTTCTATTGATAACGCCACAATCACAGCACATATGCGCAATACTTTGTTGGCGGATAAAACAACAAATCGCGAAGAAGCCTTGATTGAAATTTATAACATTATCCGTCCAGGCGAACGCCCAACATTGGAAGCTGCAATCAATTTGTTTATGCGTCAAGGTTTTGAACCTGCATACTATGATTTGTCTGCTGTTGGTCGTTTCAAGATGAACAAGCGCTTGAAAATAGATTCCGGTAAAAAACCAGAAGATGAACGTTTGTTGACCAAGGGCGATTTCTTGGCTGTATTAAAGACATTGACCAACATCATCGACCGCAAAGATACAGTTGATGATATTGATAATTTGTCAAATCGTCGTGTTCGTACGGTTGGCGAATTGTTAGAACAAAATTTCCGTACAGGTATGGTTCGTATTGAACGTTTGGTTCGCGAAAGTTTGTCTTCACCAAACATTGCAAATATGCAACCACAAGATGTTATCAATGTAAAACCGTTGATGTCATTGGTATCTGAATTTTTGGGAACATCACAGTTGTCTCAGTTTATGGATGCATATAATCCATTGTCTGAATTGGAACATAAACGTCGTATTTCTGCATTAGGTCCAGGGGGCTTGAACCGTGATCGTGCAGGTATTGATGTTCGTGACGTTCATCCAACACACTATGGTCGTTTGTGTCCAATTCACACCCCAGAAGGTGCGAATATTGGTCTGATCAACCATTTGTCTGCATATGCACGCGTAAATCCATATGGTTTCATTGAAACACCATACTATGTTGTTGAAAATGGTCGTGTTACAGACAAAATGGTTTATTTGACGGCAGATGAAGAATTGGGTCACAAAATTGCCCAAGGTAATACACCAACCACAAAAGACGGTGTTTTGGCAGAAGAAACTGTTACAGCACGTGTTGATGGTGAATTTACCATGGTTGCCAAAGACGAAATTGATTTAATCGACGTTGAACCACGTCAGGTAGTATCTATTGCAACAGGTTTGATACCGTTCGTTGAAAATGACGACGCGAACCGTGCATTGATGGGTTCGAACATGCAACGTCAGGGTGTTCCATTGTTGCGCGTACAGGCACCATTGGTCGGTACAGGTATCGAACGCGAAGTTGCACGTGATTCCCGTACAGGTAAGGTTGCAAAGCACAGTGGTATTGTTGAATCTGTTGACGCTAATCGTATTGTGGTTAAATGTATGAACAGTCGCAATGTTGTAACTGGCGTTGATATTTACAATTTGGAAAAATTTGAACGTTCCAACAGTGAAACTATTATCCATCAAAAACCATTGGTCAAGGTTGGTGACCGTATTTCTGCGGGCGACATCATTGCTGATGGTTCTTCGATGAACTATGGTGATTTGGCATTGGGACGCAATGTATTGGTTGCGTTTATGCCATGGCGTGGATACAACTATGAAGACTCTATTGTTATCTCGGAAAAGATTTCACGTGACGATGTATTTACATCTGTAAAAATCGTTGAAAAAGAATTCAAAGTACGTGATACCCAATTAGGACCAGAAAGTTTGACACGCGACATTCCAAATGTTGGCGAAGAAGCGTTAAAGAATTTGGACGAATCTGGTATCATTTATGTTGGTGCCCGTGTAAAGCAAGGCGATATATTGGTTGGCCGTGTTACACCAAAATCAGAAACATTGCTGACACCAGAAGAAGCGTTATTGCGTAATATCTTTGGCGAAAAGGCATTGAATGTAAAAGATACATCATTGCGTGTTGGTCCAAACGAAGAAGGTACAGTTATCGGTGTGAATGTATTGACCCGTCATGGTGTCAAGAAAGACGAACGAACACAGATGATTGAACTGCAAAAAATTGAAAAGATAAACAAAGACCGCGAAGAAGAAATCGCTATTATTGAAAAAGGTTTTGCGGATCAGGTATTCCAGATTGCAGAAAATATGATTATCGAATCTGGTACAGGCAGCGTAAAACCATTTATCGGTAAAAAATTGAGTGGCGAAGTATTCGAAGGTATCAAATCGTCTGATATCAAAAAAATGGTCGTCAAAAACAAAGAAGCACAGGCCAAGATTGACGAACTGCGCGAACAACATGTTTTAAAATTAAAACTGTTGAACGAAAAAGCAGATGCCGAAGTATCCAAGGCCACAGAAAGTAATTCGTTGAATGCAGGTGTATTAAAAGAAGTAAAAGTATACATCGCGCACAAAATGAAATTGCAACCTGGTGATAAAATGGCAGGTCGTCACGGAAACAAGGGTATTGTATCCAAGGTCGTTCCTGTTGAAGATATGCCACACTTGGCAGACGGTACACCGGTTGATATCGTTCTGAACCCATTAGGCGTACCATCGCGTATGAACATTGGTCAGATTTTAGAAACTCACCTTGGTATGGCTGCACGCACATTGGGTGCACAAATCGGTGCTGTTTTGGATGAAGTCAAGGCAAAACGTGCTGTTACAGAAGATTTACGCAGCATAATGGGCAAAGTTTATGGCAAAGAAGTATCAGAAAAGCTGGAAAAAATGACAGATACTGATGTTCGTGCACATGCTGCCTTGTTACGCGAAGGTGTTCCAATGGCAACACCAACATTTGACGGTGCAACATCTGAAGACATTCGTGATATGTTGAAATTGGCTGGTCTGCCAGAAACAGGTCAGTTTGATTTGTACGATGGTATGACAGGTGAAAAGTTTGCACGTCCTGTAACAGTTGGTGTTATGTACATGTTAAAGTTGCACCACTTTGTTGACGAAAAGATTCACGCCCGTTCAATTGGTAACTATTCATTGGTTACACAACAGCCATTATCTGGTAAAGCCCACATGGGTGGCCAGCGTTTGGGTGAAATGGAAGTTTGGGCATTGGAAGCACACGGTGCCGCACACTTGCTGCGTGAAATGTTGACAGTAAAGTCTGACGATATTGTTGGTCGAAACAAGATGTATGAATCTATCGTTTCGGGCAGCAACGATATCAAGACAGGTACGCCAGAAGCATTTAATGTACTGGTTCGCGAATTGCGCGGTCTGGGTCTGGCGATGACACCAAAGAAAATTGATTAGTGGGCAGTCTGAACCCGATATACCAATCGGGTTCGGAAAAACACTAACGACTAACCACTAATAAAATCGGAGCGAAATATAATGAGCAATATGTTGCAAAAGATATTTGGACAAATCGAAACCAAGGAACAATTTGATGCTTTGCGCATTACAATTGCATCCCCAGAAGAAATTTTGTCTTGGTCCCATGGCGAGGTTAAAAAACCAGAAACCATCAACTATCATTCTATGAAACCAGAAGCCGAAGGTCTGTTCTGCCAACAGATTTTTGGACCTGTAAAAGATTATGAATGTGCGTGCGGAAAATATAAAAGAATTAAATTCCGCGGTGTTGTCTGTGAACGTTGCGGCGTAGAAGTTGGTTCTTCTGCTGTTCGTCGTGAACGTATGGGACACATCAAATTGGCAATGCCGGTTGCACATACTTGGTTCTTGCGTGAAGGTAAAATTGCGACATTGTTGAATAACTTGCCACAGAAAAAGTTGGAACAGGTTATTTCATATGATGCATATATCGTTATTGAACCAGGTTTAACGAATTTGAAACAATATGATGTTATCAGCGAAGATGAATATCAAGCTGCTGTCGAAGAATTCGGCGCAGATGCATTCCGCGTTGGTATCGGTGCCGAAGGTGTTCGTAACATCATCGCAAACTTGGATATGGGCGATGAACGCACACGTCTGCGTGCAGAATTGGCGGAAACAAAATCCGAAGCAAAGCGCAAAGGCATTATTAAACAATTAAAATTAGTTGAATCATTCTTGGATTCTAAAACAGAACCTGCATGGATGTTGCCGGATATTATTCCAGTAATCCCACCAGATATGCGTCCATTGGTCACATTGGATGCGGGGCATGTTGCTGCATCTGATTTGAATGATTTGTATCGTCGTGTAATTATCCGTAATAATCGCTTGAAACGTTTTATGGAAATGCATGCACCTGATATTATCGTCAGAAACGAAAAACGCATGTTACAAGAAGCGGTTGATTCATTGTTTGACAATGGCCACAAGGCACGTCCAATGGTATCACAGAACCGTCGTCCATTGAAATCATTGTCTGATTCATTGCGCGGTAAATCTGGCCGTTTCCGTATGAATATGTTGGGTAAACGTGTTGACTATTCTGGTCGTTCGGTTATTGTGTCTGGTCCAACATTGAAATTGCATCAGGTTGGTTTGCCAAAGACAATGGCACTGGAATTGTTCAAACCATTTGTTTATGCGCGTTTGATGGCTGGTGATTATGCAAATACATTGAAAACAGCTCGCAAAATGGTTGAAAACGGTGAAGATGTTGTATGGGAAATCTTGGCAAAGGTTATCCACGAACATCCTGTATTGTTGAATCGTGCGCCATCTTTGCACCGTTTGTCATTGTTGGCATTTGAACCTGTATTGATTGAAGGTAAGGCTATTCGTTTGCATCCATTGGTATGTAAGGGCTTTAATGCTGACTTTGACGGTGACCAGATGTCTGTTCACGTTCCAATTTCACTGGAAGCACAATTAGAAGCGCGTACATTGATGTTGTCTTCGAACAATGTTTTGTCACCTGCGAACGGTGAACCAATGATTGTTCCTTCACAAGACATGGTATTGGGTGTTTACTATATCTCTTTGATAAACGGTGAACATGATGATAAATCGCCACGTTTCGCGACAATGGACGAAGTTCAATTGGCGTTGGAAAACAAATCAATCACATTGCATACACCAATCGTTGCACGTATCAAGGGTAAAACATACAAAACAACAGCGGGGCGTATGATTTTGGGCGAATTGTTGCCAGATTGCGACAATATGCCATTTGATTTGGTAAATAAGGTTATGCCTGTGAAAGAAATCAAGGCATTGTTGGCGACAACATATGAACGTTGTGGCGACAAAGCAATGATTATGCTGGCCGATGCGTTGAAAAATACCGGATTTGAACAGGCTGCACGCAGTGGTATTTCAATTGGTTACGACGACATTGTTATTCCAGAAGAAAAGAAAGCAATGATTGCAGAATCAGAACACGCAGCGGCTGAAATCGAAGAACAATATCAAAACGGTTTGTTATCAGGTGGTGAACGCTATAATAAATTGATTGACTTGTGGCAGAAAACAACCGACAAACTGGGTGATATGGCATATGCTGCATTGGGTAAATCCAGTGGCGACAAATGGAATTCTGTATACATGATGGCATTATCTGGTGCTCGTGGTTCCAAACGTCAGATTCAGCAGTTGGCAGGTATGCGTGGTATGATGCAGAAGCCAGACGGATCTATTATCGAAGTTCCAATTGTTTCGAACTTTAAAGAAGGTCTGACCATGTCTGAATACTTTACATCTACCCACGGTGCACGTAAAGGTATGTCGGATACTGCGTTGAAGACTGCTGACGCTGGTTACTTGACGCGTCGTTTGGTTGAATTGGCACAAAATACAGTTATCACAGAACATGATTGTGGTACAACAGACTTTATTACTGCAAAACCTGTATATCAGGGTTCTACATTGTCTGTTGCGCTGGGTGATGTTGTTTTGGGACGTACTGCGGCACATGATGTTATTCATCCAATTACCAAAGAAGTTATTGTCCCAGCAGGCGAATTGATTACCAAGGCTGCGGCAAAACAAATCAATGAATCAGGTCTGCCATCTGTTGATGTTCGCAGTGTGCTGACATGCTGTTCTGATGGCTTGTGTGCAAAATGTTATGGTATGGACTTGTCCAGAAATGCATTGGTACACGTCGGCGAAGCAGTTGGTGTTGTTGCTGGACAATCAATTGGTGAACCTGGTACTCAGTTGACATTGCGTACTTTCCACATTGGTGGTATTGCTGCTGGTGGTGCAGAAAGTCACTTTATCGAAGTTCCTGTATCAGGCACAATCAAATTGTCTGGTGTGAATACAATTAAAAACAGTGCTGGTCGTGTTGTGGTATTGTCACGCAATGGTAAATTGGCTGTCGTTGATGCCGAAGGTAAAGAACTGTTCAGCAGTAACTTGCCATATGCATCTATGTTGATTGTGAACGATGGCGACGCTGTTGAAAAAGGCGCCAAGGTTGCAGAATGGGATCCATACTCCAATACAATTATCGCTGAAAAAGACGGTATTGTGAACTTTAATGACTTGGTTGAAAATGTTTCTTACCAAGAAGAAGTTGATTCCATGACAGGTATCGTATCGCGCAAGGTTATCAACTGGAAGACAAATACAAAAAAAGCATTAAAACCTGCTGTTACATTGGTTGACGAAAAAGGGAATGTTATTTCCTTGGGCGGGAAAAAGATTGCAGAATATCTGTTGCCAATCTATTCCGTATTGAATGTTGCCAATGGTGATAAGGTTGTTGCTGGTGATGTTTTGGCACGTATTCCTGTTCAAACAAAGCGTACAGGTGACATTACAGGTGGTTTGCCACGTGTAAATGAATTGCTGGAAGTTCGCCGTCCAACAAACCCTGCGTTGCTGGCAGAAATTGATGGTACAGTTGAACTGGAAGACGCCAAGAACAAGATTATTATCCGTATTGAACCAACAGACGGTACAGCACCTGTTGAATATGCGGTTCCAAAAGGTACAAACCTGTTGGTACGCAGCGGTGATGTTGTGAAAAAAGCTGAAAAGTTGGTTGACGGTGACCCTGTTCCACAAGATATTTTGCGTATCTTGGGTCAGAAGGCTTTGGCGACCTTTATGGTTGAACAGATTCAGCAGGTTTACCGTCTGCAAGGCGTGGTAATCAATGACAAACATATTGAAATTCTGATACGTGAAATGACGCGTCGTGTTGAAATCACAAACCCAGGTGACACAGGATTCTTGATGGGTCAGGTTGTCGATCGCGTTGATTTCGAAGAAGAAAACGCACGTGTTGCACGCGATAATGGAAAACTGGCCGAAGCGTCACAAGTCTTGGTTGGTTTGACACGCGCATCGTTGACATCACGTTCATTTATTTCAAATGCATCGTTCCAACAGACAACCAAAGTATTGGTTGACGCAGCTATCAGCGGCTCAACGGATAAATTGGTTGGTATCAACGAAAACTTGATTGTTGGTCGTTTGATCCCAATTGGAACAGGTGCATACGTTCGTCGTGTACGCGAAATTGCCAAAGAAGAAGAAAAGGCAGAACGTTTGGCACGCGAAGGTAATGGTCAACAACAGTTGTTGGATATCTAAAAACAACAATTGCCGCGGTTACGCCCAGTATGGTAGATATGCCACACTGGGCGTCCGCATCTAAAAACAGGCAATAATATGGAAAGAATACCTGCGATTTATTGTGATATTGACGGTGTTGTGTGCCAAAAGTTTGCGACACCGAATTATGATCGTTTTGGGGTGCCAAATGACAATATGATTGACATATTGAATGTGTTGGGTCAGAAATTTACGATTGTTTTTATCACAGGTCGCTGGGCAATGGGGCAAATAAAAGTTGAAAATCATATTCAAAATTTATTGCCAAATATTAAAAAGCTGGTTTTCTGCAAGCCGCATGACTATAACGGCACAACTGCAGAATTTAAACTGGCCAAGATAAAAGAACTAGAATCTGACGGATATCAGTTTTACTTGGGGTTGGACGACCACAGTGCGGTTATCGGTTTAATGCACAATCATGGTATGTTTTGTGCCCAGGTATTGTCAGATTAAACTTTTACTTGCAAATTGACAGAATTTGAATACAATAGAACAGTTATAAAAATAAAAAGGATAAAAAATGGCAACGCCAAAAAGTAAAACAAGTAAAGCACGCAGTGCACAACGCCGTTCACATGACGCATTGTCTGTAATGCCATGTGGTGTATGCAAGACATGTGGCGAAAAGAAACGTCCACATCATGTTTGTCCTGCATGTGGTGCAAAATAATTTAATAAACCAAAACATTGGGGGATAAAAGGCAGAATGCAGGGCACCGCGGTGACCTTTTTCTGCTTTTTTATGTATTATGTCAGAAGAAAAGAAAATAATCGCAATTGATGCAATGGGTGGTGACAAGGGGCCAAATGCCGTTTTGGGTGGTATAAACCAGTTTTTGTATCAAAACGGTGAAAATAGTGTTCATTTTCGCGTGTTTGGGGATGAAAAGGTATTGCGTAAATTATTGGCGAAATATCCACGCGTTGCGCGTAATATTGATTTGATTCATGCGCCAAATGTTATCAAGGGAACGGACAAGGTTATGGATGTATTGCGTCATGCACAGGATACATCTATGTACATGGCAATCAAGGATGTCCGCGAAGGCAATTCTGCTGCTGTTATCAGTGCTGGTAATACAGGTATGTTGATGTCTTTGTCAAAATTGGCATTAAAGACAATTGATGGTATTGCACGTCCTGCGATTACGACAATGTTACCATCGGGGGCCGGGGACAGTCGTGTGGTTGTGCTGGACTTGGGTGCAAATGTTCACTGTGATGAAAATATCTTGTTTGATTTTGCTGTGTTGGGCAGTGTTTATGCCGAAGTTGTTGGGCATATGCCAAAACCAAAGTTGGGTGTTTTGAATATTGGGTCTGAAGAAACCAAGGGTAACGAAACGCTGATACATTTGAACAAGATTTTGACAGAATATAAAGATAAATTACCATACGAATACATCGGATTTGTAGAGGCGAATGATATCAGTGCCGGTCGTGTTCAGGTTGTTGTTACAGATGGATTTACTGGTAATATTGTATTAAAGACTGTCGAAGGTACAGCAAAACTGATTAAACGTGTTATTGTTGAAAACTTTAAGAAATCGATATTGGCAATAATTGGTGCATTTTTCTTGGTGCATGTGTTCAAGCGATTAAAGCATAAAATTGATCCGCGTTCATATGCAGGGGCGACTTTCTTGGGGCTGCGTGGTTTTGCGTTCAAAACACATGGCAACAGTGATGCGCTGGCATTTGCTAATTCTATCAAGTACGCATCTGACCTGACCAAGGCGAATTTGAATGGTTTAATTGAAGAACGCGCCAAGGCATTATCAGACATCCGTGCAAAATTACAAGAAACAGAATAAAACACGCCCAGCCGGGCGTTTTTTATAGAATACATTACCTTTTTATGATACTATTCTTGTGACACAGTTGACTGTGTTGGGGCGTAAGAACCTCTAAACTTGTAGTGTCTGTGGGGACAATAAATACCTCCAACGATTGGTTGGAGGGGGTGAATATACAGAATAAGCCCGCTATTTTCTACAAGTTATAGTTCTTAACCTCCAACCGTCTCTTTGTGTGACGGTATTTTATTGGGGAGAGGGATGAGAATCTTCACAGCTTTTCTTTTTTGTATATGTTTTGGGCTTGGCAATAGTTATGCCGATGTGTCTGAATACAAAAATAAAATATCATCTTTAAAATCGCAAGGAATAGAAAATTCTTCAAACAGTGAAATTTTATCTTTATATGAAAAACTAAAAGAATCTGTTGCAGAATATGAAAATCTGGAACAGGAATTTACAAATGCGTTGGCCGAAAATGCCCGTGCAATGAAAGAGAAAGAGCAATCTACGGAAAACAAGATTCTAGGCAGCACAACAATCGCTGCATCTGGTATTGGTGGAATGCAGTTGGCCGCTGGACTTGCGGAACAAGCGGCAGATAATGATGCAGAACAAGCAATGCGTGCGTACTTGGCGACATTTACATGCAAGTATGGCGATAATCATGTCCAAGGTGGCACAATAAATGTAGAATTGCCCGGTGGCAATGATTTGATAGGTCTGTATGACGAATATGTTGCATTGGCAAATAGTTTAAAAGAACGCAAGGCTGCGTTGGGTATAAAGCCTGGGATTGAATCTGAAATAAACCTTGGTGGTACAGTACGCAGTTCTATGCCAGGTAAAAAATCTGCTGCGGAATCTGCAGTATTGTCGGTCAGCCAGAGCAAGGGGCAGCTATATGACAACACTAATACTGGTACACAGTCTAATGTATACACTTCGTTATCACGTGCGTTAAGTGATTCAAACAGTGCAGATGCAAAAGAATTGGCGACCCAAAAACAAGAGGCAACAGATAAAGTTAAAATAGGTGCGTCTGTCGCAGGTGCTGGTGCGATTGCGGGTATCGCAGGTAATTTAATTATAAATAAAGACGCACTAAAAGAAAATTCAGAACAAATAAAGCGAGAATATAATAAAAAACAAAAAAATCTTGAATCGGATATTGCCAAGGCAGAACAAGATTTGAACAAAGCGATACAAAATAACGAGAAAAAAATAAACGAATATAACAATGTTCTGTCAAAACATAAAGATTTTGTGGCAACAATGACAGACGTGGATTGTTCGAAACTGCAACAGCAATATGTTGATGATATAAACGCCAGACAACATATAGACGATAAATTTACAAGCACGTTGGATATTCCTGCTTTGTCATATGATTTAAATAAAGAAAAAAAGGAATATACAGATTGTGTTGAATTAAAAAATGCCCAAGAAGAATGTAATAAAAAAACAGGATATGAATGGACAGATAAAGGCAAGTGTGTCAAAACAAAAACCGTTTTGCCGGCCCAGATTGAACCAGCCCAGATTGAACCAGATGTTGAAAATCAGACTGTGATTGATGAAGAACAAGAAAATGAAGTTCCTGCAACTGTTGAACCAGAACAAGTCGCAGAAACTGTAAACCCAGAACAATGTCCAGATGAAAATCCACGTTTGCGTTCATTGAATTCTACATACAAAGTAGGGGATTTTTGCTCTTATGGTGATGTGGCTATTGGGGAAGTAAAAAAGGTGACATCTGGTAAAAATGCTGGGACATGTACATGTGTCGCAACGGAATGCAAATTGGGCTATGAAGTTTCTGGTGGTGTATGTAAAAAAATTATAGCTGACAAAGAAGGTGTATGTTTGCCGGCTGAACATGATACACAGAATGGAAAAAATGATACAGATGAAAAATGTAATGAATTTTGTATAAAATACGCTACGGATAACAAATGTGCATTAAAGGAAGCCGCTTTTGCATCAGATAAAAATAAGTGTATTTGCAATCCTGTGCAACAAGAAACTGTTGCAACAACTATACAAACACCAGAGATAAAATATTATTCTGTATGTTGGGATGGCAAAGGCAAATCTGGTGGAAAAGAATATTGTATCGAAGATCCATTTAATTGGACTCAGGTGCAATTATTACAGGCAACTGCGCTGGCAGAAGAGTATGCATTGGCGAAAAATAAACACGATATTGTATGTGATAACAGTTATATTACTGTCGGCAATGATGATTACATAAAATGTTCCAGCAAGGATGGTAAACACTTTTATGAATTCAAATTTAATGATGTTGTAGAATCTGCAGATGCAGATATTGGACACAATACTCGCAAAGCATTATGTCAAATAATACATGGCGGGACACTGCAGGGGGTAAAAAATGGCTATATGCCTTGTAAGTTGGATAAATCAAAACACAGTGCATTGATTGCCAGTGCAAAAAAGTTTGGTATTGAAACCAAGACGATAAACAATAATTCTGTTGGTCTAAAAGGCAATGTGGTAAAACAGAACTATACAACGAAAAAAATATCTGGCATTGATTCTAGGTATTTTTACAGCGAAGATATACAAATTCGTGCAAATGGCCAAATGATAGACGGCATATACAGTTATGTTGCAGCCCAGTTGGCACCACGTGAAATTACAAAATTTACATGTGATAAATTGCCCAAACAACAATGGACAATTGATGGAAAATCAGCCAGTGGCAGTTCTGATGATGTTTTAACATGCTATGTAAATAATACACCCATAGATTTTGTTTTTGATGATTTGTCAGAGGCACGCAAACGTGTCAGCAACGGCGGTTATGCAAATATGAACTGCAGTGTTCTTGGTGGTACATATAACGGACACGAATGTATGAACGTTGGTGAATTGGAATGTGTACGCATACAAAAAATGTCTGCAGATCCAACGGTAAAACTTGCAAAGTGGAACTCTAACACCAAACGTTGTGAATTGCCTGCGGCGGCCACTGCTACAAAAATACAAAAAGCGACCAAAATAAGCGTTATGGTTGGTGGTGTTATCTTTGGTGTTGTTGTGACTGTTGCAACTGGTGGTACTGGTGCACCGGCATTGGCATTGTTGGCCGTAGAAACAGCGGGTGGAATCGCAGAAATTGGCATAACAGTTCATATTGATAACCAGATTGTTGAATTTTTAGATAACTCTCAAAAATGTCGCGATCCAAAATGTGCAGAACAGATGTTAAAAGAAAATATGCAACGCATGTCAAATTTTTCATCTGATATGACCAGTGCACAAATTCATGGTGTTGATTCTGAATTGGCACGATTGGCGACAATTATACCGAAAGATTCTGATTTTTATATTACTTTATTAGAACATGGAACATCAACCAGTGATAATGCCAAGGGGTTCTTTGATTGGGATTCATGGGAACCGGAACAGGTTTGGCGTGCTGTATTTGTTGCTGTGCAATTAGCCAGTGTTGTTGGCAGTGTCGGTAAATGGGTGATTGGGAAATCTAAACAACTGGTAAATGCCACCAAGGCACTTCGCAGTGGTATTGGACAAACGGCAGATGCAGTTGGTATAACCAAAAAAATGTCAAGGGCAGATGCAAAAAAACTGTTGGATTCATATAAAAATGGTGGACGCGCCATGGTCAAGAAAACAGCCGCAACGACTAAAAAAGCCGCCGCAGCCGCAGATGTGGATTTAAAAACAAATGTGCAAAATATTAAACGTGTTGAAAAAGCAACAGGCATACATGGTGACGATGCGGTTAAATTGGCAGAACAAACACTGGCAATTGATAATGCAACAAAGCAACTGGATAATGCAAAATCTGCATTAACAAAACGTCTTGAATGGGAATCAAAACAGTCGCCGGCTGCGTTAAAGAACGACTTGCAAAATCCAAATTCTAATGGTCGCATTGTTCGTGAAAATGTACGCAAGATGGAAAAGCAACTGGCTGATTTAGGCGAAGAAGTGCCCCCTATGGAATTCCGCAGTGTTGATGATATTTTAGGCGATGTGCCTGCACCAAAGCCAGTGGCCACCGCAACAGATGAAGTTGCCGACGCAGCCAATGGTGCAAAAAAATCTGTGGATAAAGGTGACGCAACACCCGTCGCAGATGCCACCAAGACAGGCAGTGCACCAAAAACACTCAGCAAGGCAGATAATGTTGCAATGGCTGTGCCAAAAAAAACAAATGTGGAAATGCACAAAGTAGATGGTGTTGCTGAATTTGTGTCTGACAATTTGAATGTTGTTAAACGCTCTGAATTATCAAAGGTAGATCAAGAGTTTTATGATTTGTGGAAGGCTTATGCACCAAGAAATCAAACTTTTGATTCGTTTAAAGCGATGTCGGGCGGTGATATTGAACAAATGCGTCAAATGTCAAAGCATTGGGTAAAAATAGATGATGATGCAGCGATTAAAAAAATAATAGAACAGCAAAGACTAGAATTGTTTGATCAAAGACCGGATATTATGGAATTTTACGCTATAAATGGCGAAACAGCTACATTGGCAAAATATCCAGAATATGGTCTTGCAAGTACATTTCAGGGAAACTATTCAACATACGATATTAGCCTAAATAAAAGTAGCAAGGGAATTAACAGAGTGCTGGATGATACATACGATAACTTTAATACTATATTTAAAGAAGCAACTCCAGAAAGACGAGCGGATATTAAACAAGCCTACTTAAAAACAGAAGGACAGCTGAAAGATATGGCGGTGGATATTGTTTATAATACAACAAAGCTAGACACTCTGGATGAAGTAACAAAAATAAGAGTGCAACAATATATGGACATTATTAAATCAGATGAAGAACTGTCGTGGCTACTTAGTGAATTTGATTCATTGACACCGGAAGGCAAACAATATGTTGGACAGCGAATTTTAGATGGGTTTGCCGATGCGAATAATATGCCTAGAACAGAATTGGAAATTTTTTCAGATCCGACAAAACTTGGTGCGTACAGTTCGAGTACAAAAAAAATTTATGTTAAGCCGAATAATGATGTTTCAGATTTTATTAATACTTTGGCTCATGAGCAGGCTCATATGGTTGACGATGTTAATCCTAATATGGGGGCTTTGGGGGCACAACGTGCACATATTTCTGAACGGATTTATACAACAGGTAAAAATTACGGAAAAACACTCCAAGAACAAAGTTCTTGGCCTATTGGAGATGCTGTACAAGAAGCAGTTAAGTCGGTGTTGCAATAAAAACACCAATAATTTATTTCTTTTGAATTATTGGTTGGAATTTACAGGTTTTACGAAAGTTGTCTGGATTCCATATTTGAAAACTGTTGCCACGACCAACGAATATGGCGCTGTTTTTTATATCTGCGTGTTTTATCAGTTCTGGGGTAATGATTATGCGGCCTGTGACATCAAATGCCATTTGTTGGGCGTCTGCGAATAAATCGTCGTATGTATTATCTGATTCTGCCAGTTTTTCCATGTATGACATTGATACGCCTTCGATACAGTTGTTTGTCGGTGATCGATATAAAACAACACCCTGAAATTCGTCATTTGCCACAGCTGTACGAAATTTAGCAGGTACGGAAATGCGCCCCTTTTTGTCCAAACGATTTTCATAAGAAGACAGAAATAATGACATTTTATTACTTGTTTGCCTGTTGTTATAGATATTCTATCACATATTTATATGGTTGTCAAAGA
This sequence comes from Candidatus Enterousia sp., assembly GCA_045613445.1. Classification (GTDB taxonomy): domain Bacteria; phylum Pseudomonadota; class Alphaproteobacteria; order Rs-D84; family Rs-D84; genus Enterousia. The sequence goes on from JAZLAZ010000004.1 coordinate 15,850, forward strand.
CGACAGATAATTCTTTTATGGTATTTTATGGTTTTTTGAAATAAAATTAAAAAAAATACAATAAAATAAAAATATTATAATTTTGTGCTTGACCTGCGATTCGTTTTTGTTCTAAGATGTTTGTATAGACAAGGGAAAAAGAAATAAAAATCCCAGAAAACCGCGAAATTGGCTGTTTTTTGGGAAAAATAAAAAAACAAGAAAACTTTATCTGATAATTTTGTAAATACATCAGTATTTACAAGAAATGCAGATAAAACAACAAACTAATGCCCGAAAGGAGGGGAAACGCGCATGCAAAAAAATATTAAAGAAATCATGATTGCCTTGAATCAAGTCCTGACAACAACAGTTTGGGTAAACGCAGATCGCCAGATCGTGTCACTGGCTGATGAATTGAAAATTGGTTCTAATAACGCACCGCGTTCAATCGAAGATTTGGCACGTGCATCTTTGGTTGGTGCATATGTATCATTACAAATCCGTACGGATAATTTCGAAGTTCCAGCAGAAAGTATGGATACAAAAACATTGGCATTACGCGTCAAAGAATTGGTCTTTGCCGAAGCAAAAAAGATTATGGATGCCGCAGATAGTTCAGTTACATCCGCAGACGGCGTTGCAATGGCTGCCTAATAAATTCAGCCCAATGCGCGTTTAATGGGACAATCAGTTTCCGGATAGCCGGAAGGAAGGGAGCAACTGTCACCAAGTAATTGGTGACAGTCTGTTTTTTTTGTGTTTGTAAAAAAATACCGCCATTTGGCGGTGTTTTAATGTCATTATTAGTCGTTTTCGTTTTGTTGATTCATAAACTTAAACTTTGTTATACCCATGGCTTTTAATTTATTTGTTGCTTTTTCAAATTCTGATGATTTGTCCAGTTCTGGTGAAATTCCCGTGTAAATCGCCTGTAAATCTGCATCTTTAAATTCGTAATATGTATCTTTTAGTCTTTTTGTATTATTATTTTCTCTGTATTTCATCAATGCTAAACGCCATGCTGTCAAAGCGTCCCAATTGCCGTCACCAACGGTCAAATCGCCACTTTTTGCATGGATTTTGAATTTTGATTTTTCATACGTTATTGTAATATCTTCGCTTAGTTTGATGCTGCGTGCAGCAACAGCATTCTGATATCTGTCATCAGACTTTGTTCCAACCTTGTCTGGCAGGCGTGGGTTTTCACCATCGTTATTCCAAATAATTATATTGCCATTTACATCAGCATCCACAGTTTCTACGATTGCGGGCTTGTTCGGGTCGATTAATGCCTGTACAACCTCGGATAAAATCTTTTTTTCTTTTTGGGTTAATTTAAAATCTTGTGCCTGTGTGACGGTCATTCTAAATCCTTTTGTTTTCAGGTGCAATTATATCATATTTTGCTTGCAATACCAAGTTTTTACGGTAAAATTATCGTGACTTTGCGGGTGGGCGCAGGGTCAGTCCGACTAACCCCACAAGACCTCGCTGTGAAAATTAAAATTTGGCGATGGCAAACTTTGATGAATATTTTCTTATGAAAGATTTATCCAAAGATTTATTTAATCCATTATCTGGCGAAGATTTTGTCCAGATGTTTGACGCAAACTATGGTTCACAAGAAACATTACAAGGCTATGCAACCAAGGGTACAGTAAAAGATATCCGTGGTGATTTTGCAATGGTTGATGTTGGCTTGAAATCCGAAGGTCGCGTTCCATTAAAAGAATTTGGCGCATCAGTACCATCTGTTGGCGATATCATTGATGTTTTTGTTGAACGTTATGAATCCCGCGAAGGTACAGCAGTTCTGTCTTATGCCAAGGCACGTGCAGAAAAAGCATGGAAAGACTTGGAAAAAACAGTTGCCGAAGGTGTTGATCCAGAAGGTACAATTATCGATGTCGTACGCGGTGGTTTCACTGTTGATATCAATGGTGTATTTGCATTTATGCCATCATCTCAGGTTGATCACAAACCAATCCGCGATGCAAAATCTATGATTGGCTTGAAAGACAAATTCCGTGTATTAAAGATGGACGCATTGCGCACAAACGCAATCGTATCACGTCGTGCAATTCAATCTGATACAATCGCAGCCGCACAAAAAGAAGCAATGAAAAACATTGAATTGGGTGCAGTTGTCGAAGGTATTGTTAAAAACATCACAGATTATGGTGTATTTATTGACTTGGGCGGCATTGATGGTTTGTTGCATGTAACAGACTTGTCTTGGAAACGTGTAAATCATCCACGTGAATTGGTACATGTTGGCGAAAAGATTAAGGTCAAAGTTATCCAATTCGATCCTGAAACACATCGTATTTCATTGGGTGCAAAACAGTTGGAAGAAGATCCATGGGAAACTGCATCACGCGCATTTAATGTTGGTGACACAGTATCTGGTAAAGTATCTTCTTTGACAGATTATGGTGCATTCATTGATTTGGGCAACAATATCGAAGGTCTGGTTCACATGTCTGAACTGTCTTGGACAAACAAAAATATCCACCCAAGCAAAGTTTTGCAAAATGGTCAGGATATCAACGTTGTTGTTCTGGGTATTGACCAAGATAAACGCCGTATTTCATTGGGTTATAAACAACTGCAACCAAATCCATGGAAACAGTTTGCAGAAACACACAATGTTGGCGATGTAATCACAGGTCCAATTAAAAATACAACTGAATTCGGTTTGTTTGTTGCATTGACACCAGATTTGGACGGTATGGTTCATATCTCTGATTTGTCTTGGA
>JAZLAZ010000005.1:0-1016 GCA_045613445.1 Candidatus Enterousia sp.
AAAAAAGATAAGCGCTTTGTTGTAATAGACAAAGAAAATGGCGGTCTGTCAGATGCACGAAATGTTGGTATGGCGCATGCAGATGGTGAATATATTTTATTCTTGGACAGTGATGATTTTATTCATCCGCAAACATTGGAAATCGCGTATTCATTGGCGTTGCGTGATGGGTCGGATATTGTATCGTTTACATACGACAGAATTTATCGCCCACAATTGATGGTGCGTCATAAATTGGGATTTGATACAGATAACGTTATTCCACGCAGAATGCATAAAAAATACAATCTGAATAAAATTAAAACATGTGTAACAGATGATGTTTATGAATATGCAACAGAACAAACACATAATAAATTTAATCCAAAACGCAAATGGTTAATTAAGCATTGTCAGGTTTGGAAAAATTTATATAAACGTGAATTAATTGCAGATATTCCGTTTATCAAAGGGATTTTGTTTGAAGACTTCCCATGGTGGAGCAGGGTTATGTTACGTAACCCACGTGTTACAATTGTGCCACTGCCATTGTATTTCTATATTCCAAATTTTGGTGGAATTGTGTTAAGCGCCAAACAATTACGTATAATAAAAAGCTTGTGCGTTGGTATAAATGATGCATATCTGGCGTATAAAGAAAATGCAACAGAATATCAGATGAAACAGTGGAACAAGAACTTTAAATGGTTTTTTATAAAAAAAGCATTTAATAAAATTAAATATATAGATGCGGGTGATGTATGTGTAATCAAAGATGTGTTCGCTGATTTGTATAGTATTGGCGTGCTGGAAAATCCGCCGTATAAATGGGCGATTAAATTGCGTGATGATATTGTAAAATTTATAGGAAAGCAATAATGAAAAAAAATCCAAAAATTTCAATAATTATACCAATGTATGGTGTTGAAAAATATTTACGCCGCTGTCTGGACAGTGTACAGAATCAAACATTTACAGACTGGCAAGCAATTTGTGTTAATGATGGCAGTCCTGATAAATCTGGCGAAATTGCAAAA
>JAZLAZ010000006.1:0-36185 GCA_045613445.1 Candidatus Enterousia sp.
ACCGTCCTATGATTTCGAATTTCGGTGTTTGGGAAATGAACGGCTTTTACTGGCAAGATATAGCAATCTGTGCGGCTGGTGGTTCTCAATGGGACAACCAAGGTCTAAACAAGGGACAGACATACGGTGGGCAGCGGCTGCTCGCTGGTGCGCTTTGGGCCGATGGCGCGATTTCGGGGTCGTTGTCTCGGAGTGCGGGTGCTGCTGGCGTGGGTCGTAGTGCGCGTATCGCTGCTCGCGGCGTGAGCCCTTGCTACGAAATAATATAAACGTAGGGTCGCGCTTGACGCGACCTGCGGCGTAAGCCGCCTTATAAAAAATTTGCCATTTTTGGCAAATAGGTAAAAGAGTTCTATTTGTCGTGCGGCTGCACGCTGGTGCGAATTGGAACAATGGCACGAATTCGGGGTCGTTGTCTCGGAATGCGAATAATGCTGGCGTGAATCGTAATGCGAATAACGCTGCTCGCGGCGTGATACCTTGGTATCTAGTATTTCCTAACCCAAAAGGTCAAGTAGCAAGGGCTGATTCTTTTACCTCTCGCGTAAGCGGAAACACTAATCAGGGGTGGCAAGGTGCTAGTAGGAATACCGAACGCACCGAGCCAGAAAAGAGAATGAAAAGACACGGCAATTTATGGGAACAATTTATTTCAAAAGAAAATTTTCAAATTGCTTTGAATAATGCGATTCGTGGAAAGAAAAATCGGGACTATGTAAAAAAGTTTATGATGGACCCTGAAAACAATCTGGAACGAATCAGGCAAGATATGATTCATAAAAGATTTCACACCGCCAAATACACAGAAAAAGAAATATACGAACCTAAGAAGCGAATTATTTATATGCTGCCATTCGTGCCAGACCGAATCGTTCAACACGCCCTTATGCGAATTTTGATACCTATTTTAGAGAAATTATTTATAACCGATACTTATGCTTCTATTGACGGGCGCGGAATGCACAAAGGCAGTAAAAGAGTAATGCAGTTTATCGCAAACAACGATTATTTCCTGAAATGCGATATACGCAAATTTTACCCCAGTGTTGACCACGATATTTTGATGGACATTGTGCGGCACAAAATAAAAGACAAGAATATATTATGGTTGATAGAGGACATTGTCAGGTCTTTTCCTGGCGATAAAAACCTGCCCATCGGTAATTACTTTTCACAATGGGGCGGTAATTGGTATCTAAATGAACTTGACTATTATGTAAAAAATAAGTTAAAGTGTAAATGCTATTTAAGATATTGTGATGATTTCTGTTTGTTTTCAAACGACAAAAAACAACTGGCGGAGTGGAGAGAGAAAATTCGTATATTCTTGGCTGAACGACTGAAACTAATATATTCCAAAGCAGAAATATCGCATATCAAAAATGGGGTGGATTTCTTGGGTTATAGACATTTCAGGCGGAACGGCAAACGATATATTCTGGTAAGAAAGCGGACCGCAAGACGAATGATAAAATCGATTCGTAAAACCAAACGGGGCTATAACAAAGGATTTATACCTGTGGAACAAGCACTAAGTCGGGTTGGTTCGTATTATGGTTGGGTTAAATACGCAAATTCGCACCATCTCAAAATATCAACAAGAATAGACGGATTTATGAGGTATCTTAAAAATGAGCAAGACAGCAAAAAGATTCAGTGATATTGCCAAAGACGATATAATGTTGGTTGGCGAAAAAATGCCAATGGAAAAAGTCATTGGCAAAGAAATCGAAATTGTGGCATTTGCGATTATAAATTCAAAATATACCAAACTATGCACCAAGATTCAATTTGTATTTGAGGACAAAACTTATTATGTATTTACTGGTTCCAGTATCATTACTGGGCAACTGGAAAAACACAAAGACGATTTACCATTTATTGCCACCATCGCAAAAATGGACAGGTGTTTAACATTGACATAATACAAGAATTGTTTTATTATATTCAAGAAAGGAGTTTTTTATGTTGTTTGAAAAAACTAAACTTTTTGTTAAAACAACCCAAGTCAAATCACAAGCGTTATTTGTGAAACAATCACTAATAACCAAACAATAACGGAGGTAAAAATGTCAACACCACTTGAACTTGATACTTTATATGCAGTAAATACCATAGACAAATTCTCGCCACAAGGCGGAATTGAAATTGTTGCTGCCGACAGTGCAGTAACTATTCGTGCAACAACAGACAGTCATTTTACAGGCGATTATAGTGAATTACCTGAAATTGTTAATGATGGTGCAGAGGGCGATTTCTATAAATCCGACGTATTATCTGCAATCAAATTTGTATCTGTGTCTTGCTCTGATACAGACGCAAAGATTGTTTTATCTGGTTGCTCTGTAAAAAAAAAGGCATAATGGCGACGGTAATCTTTAATCCTGCCAAAATATCTTGCTCTGGTTCAGATTTTGTAAAAGCCCTAGCAGATTTATTCCCAGGTGTTGATTTGACAACAGTTACAAACGGCACAATGACATATTTATATGGTGGGGACCTTTGGAAAATGGAAATCAAAGATTCAGGTGGTTCAACACTAGGAACATACCAGCAATATACGGGCGATTGGACAAGTGCAGGATTTACATTTACTGGCGAATTTGTGGACGAGGAAGTTGTATCGTTCGAATGTAATATAGAAAACCGCTAACAAAGGAGGTCAAAATGCCTTGCGGAAAAAAGAAAGGTGGTAAAAAATAATAATTGACAATTCATAACTGAAAATGTTATTATTGTTTTTGAATCACGAAGTATAAAACACCTGGGCGATAGTTCGGGTGTTTGTTTTTACCATATTGCTAACGTCAGCAAAAAGATACAAAAATAATTTGTCAATACTATATATAGGTATATACAAGAAAATCGATTAAAAAAAGTGGCGGATTTCTCAGAATCGACAACCTTGTCGTTCTAACGGTAGTGTTTAATAAAAAAATTCTTGACATTTTATTTATATCTGTGTGATTATAATAATGACCGGTGCGATGGACAATCGAGAGAACCCATCAACCAACACCGACAACACTCCAAACTTTTAAGTATAACCATTAAACAAAAGGACATAAAATGGACCCAGTAACAACAGGGTTGTTAAATATAACCCATTTCGTGGCAGAAGTTCAGCGTTTGCTTTTGAACTCCACACACGGTCTGCGTAATGTTGTCAATAACAAGGGTATCGTTGTCGGAAACGAAATCAGATTCCCATTGGTTGACATTGATGGCGAAGCGCAACCAATCAACGACGGTGCAGACACCGTTCCTACCGACTTGTATGCTGATACAGCAGTTGCAAATATCGTATTATACGAAGCAGCAACAAAACTGAACCGCACTGTTATCAATGCGACAAATTCAGCAGCACCTTTGCGTGCACAAGCCGCAGCAAAAGTTGTTCATCAAATGGAAAATCGTTTTACACGTTCCATCTTGGACGCTTTAATGCAATACGACGATACCAATATGGAAGTCGGCGATAACTCCACACCATTCACAGTCGATTCGTTGCACGAAGTCGGCTTGTTGGCTGGTAAAAACAACTGGGGCGAAAATGACCGCTACTTGTTGTTGCCTCGTGAAGCCGAATTTACATTGAAACAAGACCAAAAATTCTATGAAATCTGGTCTATATTCAATGGTGGTAACGCTGTAAATGGCTTTGCTAAACCGAACGATATGGACGACAGTATCCGCTGGATTCCATACAACGGCTTTATGGTCGCATTTATGAACACCAAAGACGCTAATAATGCAGTTGGTTTGCCAACAGCAGCGGACGGCTCTTTGATGGGCTTTGCGTTCAAGGGCTCTCGTGTTGGATTCGGTATGAACCAAGCGTTAGAAACTCGTATATTCGAGGACAAAACAAAACAAGGAAACCCAATTATCTTTAAGACAAATGGTTCTTGTGGTGCTTCGATTATCGATACTCGTGGCGTGATTGGTATCAAAATGGACCCATCTGTTGCCTAATAGATAACGTTTAACTCGTCCCTGGGGAAACCTGGGGACACAAACCTAAAAGGATTTACTATGGCATACACAGTTAAAAACTTATGTTGCTTTGGCGGACAAGTCGAATCTGGCAATCCAAAATTGTGGAAATATAATGTTCCAGTCGTAAGTGGCACACCTGATACAGTTACGACAGCAGGTTATTTCCCAATCGAAAGTGGTTTGGCTGCTGGCGATATTGTTATGGCTATTGGCACCGCTTTGACAATGTTGGTTATTTCCGAATCCTCGGGAACATTGACAGCGTCAGCCATCGAATTTGCTGCTGGCAATATACCGTCCTAATAGAACGATTACCCTGCCCTCTTTTGAGGGTTGGGCAATCGGTTAAAAGGGAGGTATGAATGCCAACAGAATATATCGCAGTAGGAATCTCGATTGTTACCATTTTAATATCAGTGGGTATTTCATACGGGATTATGAAAGCCAAAATGAATTATATGGAACAGAAAATCGAAAAACACGATAAGGACCACGATTTGCTGGTCGAAGTCAATACCAAGGTTGATATGTTGTTAGAACGGAGTAAGGAATGACAAACAAGAAACCTGAATTTTGGTATTCAATGTTACGCGACGACGATGGCGATTTTTGCTTGTGTCGTTTTTTGCTTTTATTGTCCCCTGTTTTTGGTTTGGCGACAATGTGTATTTATTGTTATTTCTTTAAGAACGCAGCAACAGAAACGAATATGTGGGACGCAATAATTGCGTGTTCAGGAATGTTGGGACCAGTGATAACATTCTGCGTAATGCGAATTTATGAAAGTCGGGAATGGATTGCAGAACAGGCGAAAAAATGGAAAAAATCGTAATAGCAGATATTTATTTTTGGATTTTCATAACGGGGGGCAAATGAAAAAACGGCAAAAAGATATATTATATTCATTACAGGCGACAATAATATGTCCTTATTGCTTAAAACCGATTGCCCCTGGCGAACTAACAAAAGACCACGAACCGCCATTATCACGTGGTGGAAAACGAGAACAGTGGGTGTGGGCTTGTAAAACTTGTAATAACAAGAAAGGCAGTTTGACCGCAGAGGAATTTTTAGAGTGGAAACGCCTAGAACATTTGAGAAACGGAGGTCGATAATGACTGGACTTGATATTGTTAAAAAATTCGAGGGGTGCAGATTGAAAGCATACCCAGACCCAGCAACAGGCGGCAAGCCCTGGACTATCGGCTGGGGTTCAACCAGGAACGCACAGGGTGGCGAATTCAAGCGTGGCGATATAATCACGCAAGCGATGGCAGATGGTTTATTGATTCGTGATTTCAATGCGTGCAAAGACGAATTGAAAAAAGATAAAAATTTATCGAAATTATCAGAAAATGCTATTGACGCTTTGACCTCTCTCTGCTACAATATCGGCATAGGTGCATTCAAGCGTTCAAAATGTTATAAAGCAATAGTTGCGAACGATTTGGAAACCGTATGTCGTGAGTGGGATTGGTTCAAAGCAAACGGCAAATTTATGAAAGGATTGGCAAGACGACGCATAGCAGAATTGGGGGAGTTTTTAGACAATGTATAAATTTATTGTAATGATTTTATCTGTATTTATTTTGGCTGGCTGTGGTGCCAAATCGCCAACGCAGTCAATCGTGGAATCTGGCGTGGCACAAATCGAACGTTCCCAGACAATAATTAAAAATACAGAAACATTGGCACAATGCAAAGACAATGCCGATAGTTCATTACAGACCGCCAAAGAATCTTTAATAAATGCTGGCGAATCTTGTAAAACCGAAGTGTCGAATCTTGAAAATGATTTGATACGATGGAAAAGTTATTTTGGTCTTTTGGTATTTGGAATCGGGGTTTTGGTTTATCTGTATTTAGTGCGGAGGTTATCAAAAAATGTCATTTAGTATAAGGCGTTTGATTCCAGGCGATATTTTAGATTTCCCAATCTTGCCAGAATGGGAAAACACAACTATCGCAGAATTGGACAAAGCAATGACCGAGGACGGTTATAGTATTGCGATACTAAAAGACAATGAAATCGTTGGTGCTATCTGGTTCAAGCCAGACGCAAACAAAGATATTCAGGCAATAACAGCGTGGAAATACCGCCCAGGAAAAGAATTATCGGTATTTGTGCGTGAATTAGTTGCTATTGTATCACACGCTGCACCAGACCGAGTAATTTATACCATCTCAAAACCAGGAAAAGCGTCTGAAAGGTGGCACGAATTTATCGGTTTAACCGAAAAATTGGAATTAAACCCAGAACAAACACAATATAACACGGAGGCAAAAAATGTCGTCAGCAGTTAAAGAAGCAAAAGAATTTGTTAAAAACCCAGTCAAAGGGACTGTGAATCTTGTTAAATCTATGTCGCAACCAGTCGTTGATACTGTCCGCAGCGTTGGACACGTGGCAGAGGCAGGTTGGAACGTCTTAGAGGGCGATTATAAAAAAGCAGGTCAAAATATCGCAAAAGCCACAGGCGAAATCACATCGGCTGCGGTTGGCGATATGACACTTGGTCTTGGCAAAGTCGCAACACCAAACCTTATCAAAGGTGGAAAAGAATTTGGCGAAATGGTTGGTAATTATTCAACATTCAATTTCAATCGTGGAAGTCAAAATCTTGAAAACTTGACAGGTTGGGACGTTGATAATTCCATCGCAGAGGAAAAAGAACGTGCAGCAAAAGCAGCGTATCAAGCGGAAGTTGACGCTGCGAACGAAGCAGAAGCACGTAATCGTCGTGCGAATTTGTTATCTTTGCGTAAAAGTTTAACACCATCTTTAAGTCGTTCATCACAGGGCGGTCAAGGTGGTTCTGGTTTGCCAACAAAAACACAAGGCGGAATAATTTTAGGGTAATTGGGAGGTGCTTATGCTGAACCAAACACAATTATCACGCATTCGCGGAAAAGCCAGCACAGCAAAGCAGGCGTGGAACAGCGAATATTTCGAAGCGATGGCATATACACAGCCAGAACGCAATGAAATTTGGCGTGTCAAAGGTGGTTTTCCTGGTAATTTGAAACAAGTGCCATTATTCACAACGGCTGGAAAAGTCGGTGTTGATGTATTTGTGGCACGTGTTCAAAACAAATTGACACCGTATGAAAAACCATACTTTTCATTCAAACCAAAAGATAGTTTTGTATCAGAATATGAAAGCGAATTGCGAGATTTGTGTTCCCAAATATCAAAACGCGTCAATGAACGGAAAAACGAATTGCGTTTGGACGATACATTGAATGAAGCGTATTATGATTTGGCGGCAGGCACAGCGGCAATCGTGCGTGAAAATACTATCTTTGGCGTTCGATTCAAGAAATTACCCATCACTGAATATATGTTGGGCACAGAAGCACACCAGACAATATGTCGTGAAATCTGTCTTGCCCCAAATATGATTGGTGTTTATTTCCCTGAATTGCGTGGATTAAAGCAGATTGGCGGACGACAAACATACGGTCCAGGTTCAGACGAGGAAATGAAATTACAAGACACATTATATTTCAACGAACAATCTGGCAGATGGGAATATTATTTACAAGCCAATAGCGATATAATCTTGGTGCGTGATTATGGTAAGCGTTGCCCAGTGCATTTATTCCACTGGACCCGTGCGTCTGATATGCCTTATGGTGTTGGTGTTGCTATGAAAGCAAAACCTGCCATCAAAAGATTAAATTCATATATCAAATGCAAATTGGAATTGATACCGTTTGCGTTCCCAATGTTTTTATCGACGGCTGGTAATTTCCTTGACCGCAATGTCAATTTTAAGCCAGGTGGTCGTATGTTTGTCCGTGATATTCAAGGCGTTCAACCAGTGCAATTATCACAGGCAAAGAACGATTTTATGCTAGAAATTCAATCGGAGGAATTGGCAATCAAACAGATAATGCTTGATTACACATTGCCAACAGACCCAAGACAAATGACCGCAGCCGAAGTATATGCTCGTTCAAACCCACAAGACGAAATGGTGTCAATCGCAGTATCGAAAATGACAGCCACCATAAAAGAGATTGGTTGGGATTTGTTCGACGACGTGTATTCTCGTGAATTGGCTGGTATTACAAATATAACTTTGGACCAGTTGCACGAAATCTTAGAATGCGAAGTAAATAACGACGCACAGATGGACACACAAGCCATCAATAAGATATTGCAATATATTCAAACTGTCGGTCTGTTTGACCCTCAGGCGATATATCAATCTTTGGACCGCGGTAAAACGCTTGAAAAATTGGAAAAAGCATACAATCTGCCAATCGAAATTACCCACACAGCAGAGGAAATCGACGAAGCAGCAGACGCAGCGGCACAGGCAACAGCACAAGCCGAAACCGCTGGTGTTCAAGCACAAATGCTGATGGACCAAAACAAAGAACAGGCGAAAGCCGCAGCACAAATCGAAATAAACGATAACAAATAACCAATGGAGGTCAATTATGGACAAAGACGAAGTTGTAAGAAATGTATCACGCATTCCAACACCACGGGAATTAAAACCGAATTACTGGAAAGCGGAAAGAATCGCAGGTGCAATGAAAAAAGAAAATGAAGCCATAGAGGAATTTATGGATTTGTTGTCCAGTATGGACCCACAAGAGGACGCTGGCACAATAAAACAAGTCAATGAAATTGTATCTTGCACCAAAAAACATATCGAAACTTTGCAATCTATAATGAAAGCATACGATGGCAATATCTAAAAAATAAGGTGGCAAAATGTCAACAACAGCACGCGATAAACTTTTGACTGAAATGTTTTTGCAATACTGGAAATACCCAGTAAAGCCAACATTTCAAGATGGCAACGGGGACGACCTAGACGATAATTCTGTCGAGGGTTTAACTTTGGCAATGTATGAAACAACCAAAAACGAAGCCCTGATGGTTTATCCTTGGCGTTCTGCTCAAAAATATGTATTCCTGAATAGCCCACAGACAAATAATACTGGGGACGGAAAATACAAATATATGTTCACTTTGCCAGAGGACTTTTTGACCGCAAATGGTTTTTGGTTGGACGAACAACGCAGACAACCATTTCAAAACGGGGTTGATATTGTTGGCAATATAGCAAAAACGAATCAACCTGCTTTTATGTTGCAATATACAGCCACGATGGAGGAAAACGAGGGCAACCTTGACCCTTGGGTGCTTGACTGGATTAAATTATATCTGGCTGCAAATTTGGCTGATATTGGTGGTCTTGACCCAGCAACAAAACAATTCTTGACGCAAAAAGTCCAATATGACGAACCAACATTGAAAAACAAAGATTTTGAAATGTCCCATCACGACGCAAATATCGGGGACGAGGACAAATTCTTAGGCGATTGGTATTAAAGGTGGCTTGAATGACTTTGAAAAGAAAGATTTTACGCGTATCAAAAGGTCAAATATCGCCCGACCTGATAGAAAGGACGGACATTGGAATCTTAGACGCGTCAGGTCAAAAGATATTAAATTATTACAATTCAAAGTATGGTGCGTTGAAATCTGCACCTGGAACCCGTCTTGTTATTGCGTGGAATGGTATTAAAAAATGCAAAATGCAGAAAATCAAATTGGCTGATTTGACCGAGGGGTTTATCGTATTCAACGGAACTGATAAAACAATATCGGTATATAATAATCAAGCAGAATTGATTTCAAATGTTTTAACGGCTACCTGGCTAAATACAACCAATGTCGATAATCTTATTTTGGCACAGAACCAAGATTTGATTTTAGTTGCCACAGGCGACAACCCGATTTATCAAATAAACATAGATAATTTGAACGCCATCACAGCGTCTGTATTCTCTATATCTATGTCGAATATCTTAAAATCTGCGTCAATTACAATTCCTGCATTGGACCCATTGGTATTTCGTATGGGTAATTCTGGGTTGCCAGTTGACCCAAGCAGTATCGGTATGACGGTTGGCGACTTGGCTTATGCTAATTCAGGCACAGCCAATCCAGGCACTACTTTTCCGTGGGCATTAAAACGCCTGGACCAAATAGCCAGTTTATCAAGATGGAATATCACAGGTGCAACAGTAAATAACGCTGGAACAGATTATGTCGATGGCGATATTGTGGAAGCCGCAAATGGTGCTCAATTTGAATATAATAATGGTGTATTGACTGTCTTAGACCTAACAGCCATATATGAAACAAACCCAGCAGGAACCGATTTACCAGTGATGGGCGGCAGCGGAACGGGTATGACAATCGATATAACCAGTGCCACAATTTCGACAATCTGGACAGACGTTAGTTATACACCAACAACGGACGATGTTATACGTGATACTTGGAATAGTGCGGTCTGGGTATGGACTGGCTCGGCTTGGGCAACACCAACCGCCAATTCAGACCAAACATACGGCACACAATGGTATAATTCCGCTGTATCTGGGGTTGTGAAAATTACCGCAAAAGATAACGGCACATTGTTTTCATTGACCGCACCTGCTGGCACAGACCCAACCGCTTATGCACAAGGTGTTTTATACGGAATGACATTTGATGGATTAAATGCAATCGGTATGTTGCAGATTCAATCCATTACTGGAAGCGTATCAGGTCAAACCTATAATGTAAAAACGATTGACGGTCAAACACTTGTATCATTCGACAAGAATTATACAAATTCAGACCCAGCGACAAGTTTTGTTATTAAATATTCTGAACAGCCAGTGTTTTCAGGGGACAGACCCTTTACCTCCGCAAACCCAACAGAACAGACCAATTACCCAACGTCAATTCTGTTTTATCAGCAACGCCTGATTATCGGTGGAACAAGTTATAATCCGTCCCAAATGATATTTTCTGAATTGGGTAAATATAACACATTCAAAGACGAATTTTATAGCAGTTCAGCATTCCAGTTGATTATCGGTTCAACTGAAAAAGAACAGATTAAAAGAATCTTATTAAACCAAGGTATTCAGATATTTACAACCAATAATGAATGGTTGATGGGCGACCAGACAATAACCCGTAATTCTGGGTTTATAAGAAACTCGTCTATCGGAACCTCTGGTGTTGAACCTGTAATTGCTGCAAACGGAACTACCCTGTTCGTTCCCAAAAACGGAAAAGGTCTTATCGGCTTTACATATAATTTCCAAACCGCCAGTTATTCCACACCGTATATTTCATTATTTACGGACTTGTTAGATACTGGAATCGTTGATATTTGCCAGAAAAGAGGTCTTGATTCCACGGACGATACCCTGCTCTATATCTCAATGGTTGATGGGTCTTTGGTAATTGGAAACTATTTACAGGAACACGAAATACAAGCGTTCTGTAAGCGTTCAAATCCAAACGCCACATACAAACAAACGATTCAATGCGACGACCAGGTTATTCACTTAGTGGACCGCAACGGAAATACGGGACTTGAACTGATTGACGAAACAAAATACACAGAAGCGTCCCCATATTCCTTTACATACACACGGTCAAATGGTAGAATTACATTGACAACACCGATTTCATACAATGGACAAATGTTAAATGTATATGATGGAAATCATAAATTTATCGGGGAATATCAGGTTGTAAATGGTGTTATAACATTACCATCTGATAATAGACCTTTGGCTGTCGAGGAAGTTGGGTATAATATTTCAAGTGAATTTATCAGTAATCCACAGAATATAAATGCTCAAACTAAAACGATATACAAATCGATAACAGCGATTCGTTTGGCTTTAACAACCGATTCGAATCCTGATTATCTGAAAGTCGAAAACAAATCGGCAAGTTGGGTAAAAGATAATTTGGCTGAATATCGTCGTTTAATCCGTCCAACCAGGGACGCAAGATTCCATATCACAAACGACAGATACCCAGTCGAAATCTTATCAATCGAAATTGAAATAGAGGCGTAAAAATGGCATTGACATATACAAACGATAATTCATACGCAATCGCAAATTACAATATGTCTGTAATACCACAGATTGCACCACCGAATATGACGTTGATTCCCAACGCCCAAAAGCCAGATTTATTATCGGCTCTTATTCCAAAGACCGCAGGACCAATGTCTGCGTATTCGAAATCGGGCTACGAGGTGTCTGTGCCAACGGGAACTCCTTTATCGTCGCTCGGCACGATACCTGAATCGGTGCAGCCCTCGACACCCGTATCAACCACACCGACAACAACAAATATTTCAAGCACTTTACCATCATACAACAGTGTTGAATTGGACAAATTCCGTTCTATCTGGGGGTCAAGTGGGGACGACCAAGCCGATTATAACCGCTATGTTAAAATGGCTGGTTATGCAAAAATGGGTTCGGCTGCATTACAGGGCATAGGTGCGGTTGCAGACGCATATTCATATACGCAATTACGCAGAGAAACAGAAGCAACCAAAGACCAATACGAAACCCAAAAGAAAATTATTGACACCAATATCGATAAAACCGAATCGGCTTTGATGGAAAATCTTATGAGTAATATGGCAGATTTGGACGTTATGTCTGCTGCCAAGAATGTCGATTTGAGTTCCCAGGCAATCGCAGGCGACAAAGCAAAGGGTGCGATGGACCTTGGAAAAGATATTGCAGATATGCGAACAAATGGTGCTTTACAAAAGGCGGCTCTTGATTTAGAATATGCAATGAACGTAAGGAAAGCGAAACAGCAAGAAATCAATAGTTATATCAACGCTGGATTACAGATTGCAAGCACAGCAATTTCATTATTATAGGAGGACACAGTGGCAAAACTTTATCAAAGACAAAACCCACAATTATCACGCGGTCCCATCATACAACCTGAAAAACAAGCGAGTATCGGTGCTGGTATTGCGAAATTCGGTGCTGCTGCGTTAGACCAAGTGGCAAAGAATAATTTTGCATTGGGACACGCCAATTTGGTAAATTCGATTATCACAACCGCCTATGAAGCAAACCCAACGGACCTGAAAAAATTTAATGATATGGTCCAATCTGGCATTGAAAAATCGACAAAGAACCTGCCAGGCGAAATGTCCCGTAAAATTCGTGCGGACGCTGAAAAGAAAGCACTTGCTCTCAATAAGCAGATTCAAAACAATATGGTAAAAGCGGCAAACGCTGAATTACAAAAGAAAACCCAGACCGCAGTTGACGATATTACTGGCAATGGACCGATGGGTATGCGTGCGTTAAATGACGCTTTGATGGATTCGTTCATAAATCGGGACGAGGAGGGTGCGGCTGCCACACGCCAATTATGGAATCTGCAACACCAAAGATTATCGAATTTGGCTGAATTGAAAAACGCCAACGGTAATTATGTTATCGGTAAAGAAACAGAACGCAATATGTATAAACAAGGTTTATTTGGTAAAACAGACGCGTTCCGTGGTGCCATCGAAAAGTTATCAAAGGACGGATTGAAAAGTTTTGACGAGGAAGTGTTCCAAAACAAAGAAAAGTTTATGGAAGCATATAATATCGATTATAAGACCTATGACGATATGGAAAAACTTATGAAAGCCCGTCGTAAAGCATTTGACGCACAAGACAAACGCGAAATCAAATCACAGGATTATTTTACATTATCGCAATTATCAGCGATTGGCGAGGACGAATTGGCAGATATTGAAAAGCGTGATTCGGTCAGTCCTGAAACAATCGAATTGATTAAAAAAGCCAAACGCCAGGCGGAAAAAGCAGGTGCCAACACCAAAGCCGCATATAACTTTGGGGACCAGAACGAGGGCTTTTTGGCTGCGATTATGGATTTGCAGGACGTGGTAAGTTCAAAAGACGATGGTTCGCCTGAATATGCAGATAGATTATTACAAGCCGCAGCAAAGGCAGATAGTGCTTTAACCAAAATGTATAATGCAGGTTTATCAGAGGACGCAACCCAATTATTGCGTCGTGGTTTAACCGAATCGGTATCAAGCCAAGATTTCGCTGCGATTTTAGACACAAGCGATTCGTCTTTTATATCTGAATTGACCCGTGGTGCAAAACACGATTTCGATTCTAAGATGGCAGAAAAAGAAGCGGCAATCAGGGCAAAATACCCAGACGCAGATACAAACCCAATCAAACAAAGACAAATGGTTGAGGAATTGAGAGCCCTGCCAACACGCACAGGCGATAAAATAAATGTTGGAATGGGACTTGATATGCGCTACCCTGAAATAAGCGAAAACACAAAAAAAGGTATGCGTGCCTATGCGAGCCAAGTTTATAATGCTGCTATGATTCAAGCGGCACAAGGCGATTACGAGGGGGCAATGCAGACCAGGGCGGACGGAAACCGTGAATTGATTTATATGAAATACGGTCAATGGATTCCACGCCATCGATTCGCAGAATTGGAAAGCGACCTGAAAGCAGGACGCAAAGCATATATCACAATCGGGAATTCACAATATGAATACCTGGGTGTATCACAAAACGACATTATCGTAAAAGGGAGGTTTTAATGGCGGAAAATTATCAAGACCCAATCTTTGATTCTGAAAATGAAACAACTTTGGGAAATGCAATCGTGGCAGAAAATGATTTGGCACCAAATGACGACCCACGCTTAGACCCGATATTACCGTCCCAAATGACCTCTGCACAAAAATTACCATCAGACCACGATATGACGATGGCGGAAGCAATGCGTCAATACCGCATAACCCAAACCACTATCGACCAGCGTATGAAAGGTCCTGAAACGCATTTTTGGGGCAATGCAGCCAAAGGTATAAAAGATTTCGGTCAGGAAATAAAAGCGTTCCCTGATAAATTTGACGCAGCGATTTATCGTGCATTCGATGGGCACTTATTCCCAGATATGACCGAGGACGAAGCAGTGCGTTTGATGGAAGCGTCAACCCGTATTGTGTCGCACGATTCGCAAATGCGTAATTTGGTTGCGTCATACGAGGGTGCCGATGGTTCGATTGTGCGTCCGTTTTTCTCTGGTGCCGCCCAGGTTGTATCTTATGGTTTGGTTGGTGCTTTGACTGGTGGCGTTGGAATTGGTGTGATGGCTGGCGTTCAAGAGGGTGTTGATATATCACAAGAAATGGCAGAAAATTATATGAAACAAAATGATAATTCTCTGCAAGGTTATAAAGGTGGCGAGGACGCTATATTTGCAGCCGCACACGGTGCAGTATCTGGTTATATAGAATCGTTTTTCGGTGTTGAAAGATTATTTACCAATGCTATCAGAAAGACAGGTATTCGTAAAATTGGCGAATATGCTTTGCGTGCTGCTGCTGGCGAGGGGACCGAGGAATTTTTACAAGAAGCGTCCAAGTATTTATTCGAAAATATGGCAGGTCGCAACGATAGAACATTTGGCGAATTCTTAAAAGACGCTGTTGTCAATGCTGCTTATGGTGCTGCTTTGGGTGGTGCGTTCGGTGGTGCTATGTATTACCCGAATGTTCGTCGTATTAAAAAAGCACTTGTGGAACAAGGTTATACTGAGGACCAAGCGAAAGTTTTGGCACCTGCTATCGTAAATGAAGCAAAAGAGGGTATGTTAAAAGAAGTTGACGACAGAGCCCAGATTCGCGAACACTATGGCGAACAATGGGACAACCTGAAAAATAAAATCGTGGTTGCTTTGGAAAATGCAGGTTGGCGTGAATCAAACCCAGATATAAACCTGGAAAAATACGCTGAGGACAATGCAGACGATATTGTAAGACCATTGTTTAGATTCTCAAACAAATACGGAATTGATACACGTGATTTAATCCAGTTGGCAGATATTGACGTAATCGATAATGCGATTTATTTGCGTCCTGGCGATTTGGGCACACCTGAAACCATCGCAAATCGAATCAAAGAAAAACAAGCCCAAGTAAAACGCTTGACAATGTTGGCGAAAACTGGTGCAGGCGACCCAGACGCAAAGCGTTCATTGAATACCCAGATTGAATTATTGCAAAAGTATTATGAAAAACAAACTGGGAACAGATTCAATGCGACCCGTCGTGTCCGTGCTGCAAAAGCCAAGATGGACGCTGAAATACTGGCAACAACCGCCCCAGCGGTATCAGAAACAATCGCCAATATCGATATTACACAAATGTCTAGTGGCGAACCAACAACACAAATTCGTGAAAGATTGGACGGACAACCATTTGTTTATGTTGGCGATAAGCAATTACCAGTCGAATATAAAGTCGTGCCTATGGACGAAGTTATTGCGTCCCACACAGGTCAAGATATAAATACAAACTATACCTTAAAAGAATTGCAGAACAGGGCACAGCGTGGCACAAGAACAGACGTGTCCATCTTGCAATCCAGGGCAGCAAAGATTCAACCTGAAAATCTTGGTATTGCGTATAACACTCAAAACGGGGCACCTGTTGTCAATGACAAAGGCGAAGTTATTGCTGGAAATGGTCGATACGAAGTATTGCGTATGACAAACCCAGAGGGCAGAGCCAGATATAATAAATATCTTGAATCTCTGGGACTGGACTTGACAGGAATCAAAGACCCAATCTTAGTCCGTGTTATGCACAATTTGACCCCAGAACAACAAATCGCAGTTGCAGACGCAAGTAATGTATCGGCAACCTCTGCATTCGATAACGCCAGCCAAGCAGCACAAGACGCAAAGTTGCTGAAAGGCACAAATGGTATTACCGATTTCTTGAATAAAATCCCAATCGAATCAAGACAGGGTTTATTCTTGGGTAATGACCGTGTGAATAAGGTTGCGCTGGACCGCAGATATAATGACGCTTTAATGATGTGGTTGTTGAATAATGATACCGCATTATACGAGGAATTATATTTGATGGGGGGTATTTCACAAAAGATACAAACCGCACTGAATCAGGTAATACCAGGTTTAATGTCTTTGGAAAACCAATACCCCAAAGTTGGCTTGCGTGAGGATTTGGCAAACGCATTGAAAAAATTACCATCGATTGCCCGTTCCCAAGATTTCGCATTTAGTGTATCGCAAACTGAAATCGAGGACGGCAGAACTGATTTATTCAATGAAAACGCTTTGTTATATGCTTTGTATTTTGGAAAGAACACGAAAACCTGGGAGGGCACAGGTGCCGACAGATTACAGGTTGGTATGACTTTAAGTGAATTCTTTGATACATATACACAAACAGCCACAACCAATCAGGAACAACAAGGTCAGGTTGATATATTTGGACAACCATTGGCGGCAGAACTAACCAAGGGTGATATTCTGGCTGATACTTTAACAAAGGCATTTCCTCGTGAATTCGAGGACGGGACAGCAGTAAGTCGTGATATGCGTGCGGTATTCTTGACACGTGCTCAAACACAGCCAGGACCAACGCAATTTACACAGATTGATTTACTTGATACAGTCCAGCCGTCATTATTCCCAGACGATACCTCAACCGCCAGTGCGGTCAAGAATTTGCCTTGGGAAAAACCAGTCAATGTATCAAACCCAACATTCTTTAATCGTATGCCAGACAAAGTCGATATTGAAATCGCAAAGAACAATGGCATAGACGCATTTTTGATACTGGACAAGACAGAAACACCGACAAAACTTGTATTGCTTGATGGTTCTGTTGTTGGGTTGAAACCTGGTGCTAAGATTCCATCAGGTGCTGAATTGTATAAACCAAATAAAATGTTATTCCAACAAGAATTCAGGGACGCACACTCGGCACCAAGCAATGATGGAACACCAGTTGAGGAAAGGTTAGAAAATGGTGGCGATTTCTCTTTGGAGGAAGTCGCATTGGGACAACATAACCAACCATCAGATTATTTTAATGCGATGGGACCTCGTATGTATGGCTATGATACAGTTAGCGGCAGAGAAAGTTTTGCGGCAATAAATAGCGTAATTCGTGGCGTGCGTGCAGGCAGAAAAGATATGACTATAACCGCATATCGTGCAGTTCCAAACTCTGTATCTGTTGATTCCTTGATAAATCGTGATTGGATTAGTTTTTCAAAACAATATGTAATCGACCACGGGGAATCAAGATTTGGCGAGGGCGAATATAAAATTATCGAACAAGAAGTGCCAATCGATAGTGTATGGTGGGACGGGAACGATATAAACGAATGGGGTTATGACGATGGCAGCGATGGAATAGAATTGACACAAAGCCGTCGTGTAAATGGTTTTTATGACCCTGAACTTGAAGTAATTGTGCTTGGGCGTAATTCCAACACAGGAACATTACCGCACGAAATGGCTCATTACTGGGCTAACACGATATTCAACCTGGTAAAGTCAGGCGAATACAACAACAATCCTGATTTTATGGCTCAGGCGATGGGAATGTTTAGAATGTTGGGCGTTGGTATGAACCAAGACACATTGACACGGGACCAACAGGAACAATTCGCAACAATGACCGAATCGGTTATCTTTGGAATGGCACCAATCCCACAAGGGACAGAATTACCTATGACAGCGTTCTTAAATTGGGTCCCAGCCAAATATAAATCCATCTTGGACATTGGTTATCGCAATTCAGAGGGAAAGATTGTCAATCCTATTTTGGACAAACAAGCGGTTGAATGGTTTAATGCTTGGTATGGCAACGGCAACCTGCCAGCCATTGACGCTTCGCCTTTGGAAGTTGAAAACACCAACGCAGAAACAGGCGAACGCATATTGCCATCGACAGCCGAGGTTATGAAAGTCCGTGCAACTGAAATTAAAACCGAATCGGACAACTTGAAACGGGCACGCGAGGAAATACAGCGTGAAACAACCGAAGCCACGCCAACAAGTGAACGGGCTGCTGCCGCTGGTGCAGAGGTTATGATTGAATCACAACCTGGTAATATCGAACGCAGCGAACCACCTGCCGAAAAGAAAAAAGGCATAATGTCTTATTTGATTCCTGGTCGTGGCACTAACACACGCGAGGGAATGTTTGCTGCTGCCAGAGATTATATCAAGAATAACCCAGACCACGCCAACGAGGTCGCATTTGGCAGTCCTGCCACCACAACCAACGATACAGGTATTGACAGAGCAATCTTGATTCGTGCTTTAATGGAAAATTATAAGCAGGGCGACCCAGAATATGCTGAATTGTATCATAACTTGGCTGAAACAGTATCATTGGCTGGTAAAACACCTGGTTTATCAAACGATATGAATTTCCAGTATTATCTGGAAGCCGTCCGTCGTATAAGTGATGGTATGGAGGGCGTGGCAGCGATTAAATACGCAGGCACACACAACCTGAATAAAGCCAGACGCACATTCAATTCAGACCTGGACGCATTTATACAAGAACACGCTAATCGAATATTGAATACCGCACCTGATACAGAAAAACGCGAAATGTTGATAAAGCAAATGTTGGCAGAAGCGTCAGTAAAGTTTTCAGGCGATACCGCTGCACAATTAAACCAAGAGGAATTACGCAGAGGTCGCAGTATTAAATCGGCAGACCGTGCAGTATTCACTGAATGGGCAAATCGTGAAATCCGTAAAATGCTAAAAGCCACACCAGACACAGATATAATAAATCGCACGATGGAATTGTCAGAGAAAGCGGAAAAAGCCCGTAAATATCTTGATTCAAATGATATTGCAGAGGTCCAAGCCGCAGGTAAAACGATTCGTGAATGGCAGTTATTCGTGGCAGAAAAAGAAGTGCCTGAAACCTGGGCGTCAAAATTGATTGGTTCGTGGTATCCAAAGGCAATGTTGTATAACATAAATACCCATCTTGTGAATATGACAGGCAACTCGTTCAATTATGGTATCGTAAAAGCCGCAGTTGCTGCACAATACAAACACGGGAACAAGGTATCAAATCATTCATTGACCGCAGAACGTGAACGCCTGCACAAATTATATGATTCAACTTTAATGAATCTTGCAGCAATGGAAAGCCCAACCAGTCCAACATTATTACACGGGGAACAATATAATCCGCGTGAGGGCAAATCAACCATCGGTAAGGTTGCAGATTTCTCGATGGACTTGCTGGGTAAAGAGGACGCAATATTTAGAATTCGTGCATACCTGGACGCATTGGGACACATTGCCACCGCAGACGCAGTCAAGACAGGCGGCAGTCCGACAGAATTGTTTAACGAATACAAAAAAATCAACAATCCAAAGGGAACACGTGCCTATGAAGCCAGATTGGAAGCATTGCGTATATCTGATATAGCAGTATTTCAACAGACAGGCGTTTTATCGTCTGCATTGAAAAAGGTTAGGGACGCATTGAATTTCGGTCAGCGTGGCGGTCTTGGGACATTGCTTGGACCATTCGTCAAAACCCCAGCGAATATCGTGGAACAAGGGGCTCGTGCGATTGCTGCACCAATAACCAGTGGTTGGCACGCATTACAGGGCAAATGGTCGATTCAAGACACGATGGACACGGGTTATTTTGCGTTGGCTTGTATCTTGACAATGGGACTGATGGCAGATTATGAACCACCGTATGAAGTGCCACAAAGATACGACCCAAATAAACCATACGATTCGATTCGTATTCGGGGGACTGATACTTGGATTAAACTTGATACATTTGCAGCCGCCTCGGTGCCATTGCGTATAATTGCGTCCATCGCAACAGGAAAAGGTCTTGGTGTTGGTGGTGCGTTTGACGAAATACCTTTAATTGGGGATTTGGCGGACGCATACGGGGAAGCAGCCAGAATCGAAAAAGACCCATACAAACAAGGCGTTCGATTTGCTGCAAACTGGGCATACAACAGAGCCAATACAGCGGTCCCAGCCATAATCAAATACACATTGGCAGCAATGCACCCAGCAGATTTACACCTGGACGAATTGGACATTGGATTGCCAAAGACGGGAATTGGACGCAAGATTGGTCGTCAATACGGATTGGCTGGTGGCGATACAACCACGAACGATATATTGCGGATATTCTTTAACAGATTAAAAATCTATAAGGAATAATACTATATATAGATTTACAGCGGTGTGTTTGGTTCGACACATAAAAATCAAAAACCGCTGTAAGTCGCTGTGGCTGGGCGTTGTATGGTTCGACAACCTTGTCGATTCTAGTGTGGAAGCGGTTTGTAGGGCGTTTGTCAATAAAAAACCGCAGAAAACAGGACAAAAGCATAGTTCGTTTTAACAAACATTATTTGTCAATTATCTATATATAGTGTTTGATAAAGCGAATTTGGCGGAAAGTAGGCGAGATTCCAGAAGCCGAAATCACGAAAAACGCTTTAATATCAGTAATCGACGGATTACCGCAATCGCAAACCCAACGGAAAATGTCCGCTTGGGCTTTTATACACCATAAAAATCAAACATAAAAATCATTATTATCAAAAATTACCTGAATTGTGGCGGATTTCTGGGGAAAAGTTATTTTTGATAGAAATGGACGCATAAAAATATATAAATCGTATAAGTCGTATGACAGATTTAATAATGGAATAAGTGGCGGAGTTGATGGTCCATAAGTGCACAAGTTAGTGATGGAGTCAAGATACAAGTTAGGAACAAGTTAAAAAAACTATAATTATTTAACATATCGCAAAAATAACTATACAATTTTAACTTATTTTATCTTTACTTTGAGGGACAATAAGTAAAGGTTTGAGTGGTAAAACTTTACTTTACACCTGGAAATCTGGGAAAAATGTTGAGAAAATAAGTTTTATTATAAGTTATAAGTGAGTTGAATATAAACTTAAAACAGGTTTATATCTCGATTATTTCCATTTTGGAAATAGTTGTTGACATTGACCGATGGTCTGTGTCATATAATTATTGAAGCAAAGATTTTTTCATTGTTTTCTTTTCTGTGTGTATATACCCTGGTTGCCTTTTTCCAGGGTATAATTTTTTTTATTTTTTTATTTGACATTATCAAAAATGTATGTTATTATAAGCATACAGAAAGGTCATAAGGGGACCGAAAGTTATGGAATCTATGCCCTTATCATAGATTCCGCCAGAACTATAAGGGAGTTCGAAATGTTGAATAAAATTACAGATTTTATAATTGGGACGGCAGTGTTTATGTCGATACTTGCTGGTGCTGCTTGTTTAATATCACACCAGGCGTCCAAGATGGAACAATACGCAATCGAACATAATTGTAAATGGGATTATAACGATATGTGTTATACCCGTGAACAGAAACCTTGGTTATTCAAATAATGGAGGTTGCTATGTTATACAAAGATAAAATCATTGCCAATATCACACAGTTAGAGGATTACGCTAGAACCTGTTTTGTGCAGTTATTGAAATTGCCAAACGGTCAGGGTAAAACCGTAAATGAATTTATCGATTCGTTTATGGGCGATTTGACCGATGGCGAATTATTCGATACTGGGCTTGTTGTTTGTATGGACGAATTGTTGCCAGGTTGCAGAAACGCAGAAAAACCACAAGATACCCGTTTATATTCGTTGGTTGCTGATTGGATTCACGACAATTTGCACCAATGCGAGGATTGTGGCGAATGGTATAATATGGAAAAAGACGGGTTTAATGATGGTGTTTGCCAGGAATGTCAAGCACACAGAAACGCCAATGACCCTGATACAATCGCAGATTTTATGAATGATTTAGAGAGGGAACAAAATGATTAGAGTTGTTGGCTATATTAAAAATATCTATGTTTGCGAAACAATGCCAGACACGGCAGCGAATCGCAATATGATTAAATACGCTTTGGACCACGGTATGACCGCAGCAATAATGAGGTTATAAAATGAAAAAAGAAAAACAATCTTTACCAGCCCAAAAAATGTCGATAACCAGTATGTCGGCTTTGATTCATACCGATTCGCCCGATTTATATTGGCAAAACGAACAGACAGGACAACCTGAATTATGTCGTAAAAAACTGATTTACGCAGAGGAATTATATCAGGCGTTGGGTCTTGCACCATCGCAGCGTTCTCGTTCCATCGCAAAATGGAAAGAACGCGGTTTTGAGGGTATTGACTGGAATAACAGAGAAGTTAAAACAGGACGCGGACGTGGTGCTGGGTCCGTTATGCAATCTGCTTATTTGCGTGTCGAATTCGCAAAGAAAATATGTATGCAGATAAACACACCCATCGCAGACGCAGTCCGTGATTACCTGATAAAAGAAACCGCTGCATTCTGGGCGGCTGCAAAGCGTCAAGCCCTGGCAGTCGTTGACCCAGCAGCACAACCACAGATTCAATTATCAGACGCAGTGCGTCAGGTCGTGGAAAAAGCGGTCAGTGAAGCAGTTGCGGTTGCGATTCAAGAAACAAACCAGCGCAACCAAGAAGCGTCAAGGACTTTATACAATCAAAAATTTGCGTTGTTAGAGGACTTGAAAACTGAACGTGTTGACGAACGAAATAGGTCAAATTTGCGTGCCCATATATCAAATATGGTCCGCAAACATTGCTTTGAGCACGGGGAGGATTATAAAGTATTTTGGGAAAAATGCTATAATTCGTTCAAGGTTCGTCATAAATCTTGTGATTGGTTCTGGGCTTTTTCACAGGCGAAAAACAAAGTCGAATTTATCGCTGAAAATTTGCCCTTAAAATACTTGCAAGAATTCCATCAGATAGTAATATCTTTTATACTGGAATACAGATAAAAAGGCACAGAAAGGAGTAAAATATGCAGAAAAAACAATACAATTATAAATCTTTGGAAAAAGCCACCAAAGCAGAATTGCAGGCGTGGATTTCTGAAATACTGTCTTATTTGCGTCCATTGGCACCAAATTATGAAGTATCGCCAGAAACCATCGAAGCGTTTTGTAATGATTGGACTGGCAAAAGCACAGACGCAGTGGCAATTACAAATGATTATTTTGCTGAATTTTGGCGTTTATACCCACGCAAAGTCGGTTTGAAAGCCAAGGTCAAGCAAGCGTTCGACAATGCTGTTATTCGTGGTTCCACGCCAGAACAGATATTAAATGGAACGGCTATGTATGCACGAATCAGAAATGAAATTACCAAGAAAGACCCATCAAAAGAATGTTATACCGCACACCCATCGACATTTCTAAATCAAGATAGATTCTTGGCGGTGGATTCAATGCGTAAGGAATTACTGGGTTTGATTGGTAATACACCAATGGCGATTGCCACAGTCCAAGGATTTTAAGATGGCACCAACACCTGAAATTTTAGACACAACTGTAATCGGACAATTAAAAGACGAAATTATCGTTTTGAAAGAAAAAAAATTACAGTTAGAAATGAAAATTATGGATTATGAAACAGTCGCAGATATGGCAAAAAGGCATATTGACGGTCTAAATTCTATGATAGAATCTTGGTATAAACTTATAAATAGTGATTTAGACCCAGAAACCAAATTACAGATATTAAAATCTGCTATAAGTGCATATACCGAAACACAAAAAAACTCAAACAAAAAGGATTAAAAATGGAAAAAGCACCTGATTTAGTAATGACAAACCCAACCGCTGGATTGGACAGCCAACAATTATTATCGTTCGTTCAACGTATTGAAAAATTGAACGAGGACAAAGCCGCCATCGAAGCCGATTTGAAAGAGGTTTTGGACGAGGCAAAGTCCGTTGGATTCGATAAAAAATATGTCCGTGAAATCGTTAAATTGCGTAAATTGGACCCTGACGAATTGGACGAACAGGACGAACTAATGGTTATGTATAGACGAGCGGCAGGTTTATAATGGCACACAAAGAAAATAATAAAACTGGTTTTCTAATAGTTGCTTGCAAAGCACAAGAACTGATGGACATTGAATTTGGTGCATTGGGAATTTGTGATTATTGCGACAGATTTAGTTTAGAGGGTTATCTGTGTTGTGTTTTAGGTCATAGATATTATTGTCCCCACTGTTATAAAAGATGGGCAAATACAGCCGCAAGATACCCAGAGGACATACCATACGAAACACAAATATTCAACGAATGGAAAACCAGATTTCAAAACGCTAAACTTTGGGAGGAAAAATAAATGAACGGATTTATGATTATTCGTTGTCCGTTAGACAAAATGGGACTTGAAGCGGAGGTGCGTATTGAGGGACGCAAACCAATTTCTTATGATATAAAACCTCGTGATATGAAAGTTGTCAAAAGAATACAAAAAATAATCGACAAAGAAGTCAAAAAAAGTATTCTAAAACAATTTAGAGAGTATAAAAAATATGGAAAATTTGAAACCTGGGTAAATGGACTAGGCGACTGTATTATATATGCAGAGTGTCCTAAATGTCCATATCAAACCTATGTTGTAAAGTATAAAGATGGAACAACAGAAATTCGTTGTTCAAATTGTAATAAAATATTAAAATATACAAGGAAGCAAAATGACTGAAAATAGATTAAAATTTCGCGTCTATGATATAAGACGTAAGGTTTATTTTAATGACCCAGTGCCACCATTAAATTCAGATGGAACATTGGCATTTCAAAGTTCACACCCAGATTTTCAAAAATATTATATCACTGAACAATGCACAGGGCTTTCCGATAAAAACGGAAACCTGATTTATGAAAATGACCTGATTATAGCACCAAACAATTCACATAAATTGGCTATTATTCGTATGGAAAACGGTGTTTATGGTTGCAAAGAATGCAGATTTAATGGTGTGTGGGAAATGAATCTGTATGATTTAGTAAAACATTATGGGGTTGAAATCATTGGAACAATCCACGATACAGATATAAAAAAATGACGACTGATAATAATCTTTTGTTAAAAAAACGAATCGCACGCTTGCGTCATACACAAACATTATATGATAAGCATTGGGATTTAATGTTTGACAAAGATGGAAACCAGACGGAATTACGCAAACATTTGAATAAAATCTTAGCAAAGATTGCTCGTGGCGAATTGGGTTATGATTATTTGGCTGGGCTAAACCAAGAAATCAAACTTGCAGAACAAGCCATCGCAAAAGAAAATCGTCTAAAAAAATTACGCAATAAAAAACCAAGTAATAAAAAACTGGGCGGTATTGAAAAACAACAGGCAGCATTATTGCGTGGTATCAAAAAAATGCAAGAATCAGGTGTTGTTATGCGTGCCCCGATATTTTGGAAATACTTAAACGCAATCGGTATGCGTCCGCACCAATTACATAAATTGTATAGGAAAGCATTACCAAAACCATAAACCACAGAAAGAAAGGAGGAAAGGTTGAAAATCAAAAATCTAAGATATGGAGTATTCTATCGTCCTGTTGATACACCGATGGGAAAGCAGGGTTGGTGTGGCGATATATTCTGGGAAAAATTTACCCCACGCAGAAACAATAAAAACAGCAGCCGTGATAATCGACACGTTATCGCTGCGAACTGGACGCCCCAAGAATTACATTTTGGTCCCTGCGAAACCGAATCGGAATTGAGAAAAATATATCAGCCAGAAGTCGATAGATTAAAACAAATCGAAGCAAATCCAATATATGAAAAATAATACTTGACTTTATAAAATGTATATGTATAATAGCATACATAAAGAGGTAAAAATATGAACCAATTACAAACTTATGACGATATGGACCAGACAAACCCAGCGGAAAGAATCCGTGCTGCTGCACCATCATTCTTTGTTGACGCTATGAAAAAATATCTGGCTCGTAATTCAATTCGCATAACCGCCCCAGAATTTGCTTTTTATTGTGCTTGCACTTGGGACGAACAGAAAGATTGGTTGTCAGCAGATAATATCAACGATGTTTTGCGTGAAATCGTGTGTAATTTACAATACCCACGCTTGCCAGCAGACCCAGATTGGGTAAAACCACGTGAAGCGTATTATGCTGAAAAACATAGACAAGAACAGGAAGCGGCATACTGGAAACAAAAAGCCCTGGAAAAACCGCGTCCAAAACCAACACCCGAACAAATTGCCCGTGTTGAAAAACTTTTACACGGTATCGGGAATCCGCAACCAGCAGTTGCAAACGCAAATTAAAGGAGTGAATTATGCGTGCAGAAAATAAGCATTATTGGAATATGAAACAACATTATTACGGGGAAGCAGGAACATTTGATATACAAACCAATCCTGAATGGCTTGCGGTCCGTCGTGGTAAATTCACAGCGTCCGAAGCAGCCGATATGTTGTCCAGTTCAAGAACCAAAGACGAAGTCCTGGGTAAAACAGCAAAGGCAGTATGTCGTCGTGTATTGACAGACAGATTTACAACATTTGAAAGACCAGCCGACAAAGACGCTTGGGCATTAAAAGATTCCGTGGCTCGTGGTTTGCAGTTGGAACCAAGGGCTCGTGAATTATACGAACACCAAACAGGATTCGAAGTCAAGGAATGCGGTTTTGTGGAACATTGCAGCGGTTGGTTTGGTTTTTCGCCTGATGGTATTGTTGAGGACGAAAATATGGGTATTGAAATCAAATGTCCTGAACCAGACAATGCACAGAAACTGATTGACGAAGTTGGCGACCCAGACCACTTAAAACAAATCGCTTTTGCAATGTGGGTTGATGGACTGGATTGTTATGATTATGTTGTATATTCGCCTGAATTGTGTCAAGGTTTGGAATTGGACGACCAGGTATTTATATTCAGTTTTTCAAGGGACGAATTACAGGAATACATAGACGAAATCGACAAGCGTGCCCCGATATTACTTGAATACATAAATAAATCGGTTGTGAATCTTAAAAAGATTGGTAAAAAACGCCAATTCATACATAAAAGGTCATAATATGATAGAACGCAAAAAACAATTTGGTTCCACGCTGCATAATGTCAGTAAAAAACGACTGGCAGAAATGCAGAATGGAACATACACGCCAAAGCGACCAAAACCGATTCGCAAAGTATCGTCTAAGATGGCAAAGCGTGTCAAAGATTATCGGGAAATCGCATTTGCGACCTGGGGCGAACGCTGCTTTATTTGCGGACGCCCTGCCCCCAGGACCGAACTTGACGTGCACCACCCATTTTTGCGTGGCAATGGCGATAATGTCGTGATTCCATTGTGTAAGAAAGGTTGCGGTTGTGGTGCTCATAATCACACTGGCAACGATAAAAGATTACTGGAAATCAACAAAGTAATCTATAACAAACTGTATATGATGGGACAGGCACGAATCTTTAACAATGAATCCAAGCGTTTATACGGTGTTGATTACCCAACATATTACAGACAAAGGACGATGGTTGAAATAGCGAAAAAAGTATCAAAGCCATTATCAAAAGTGTTATCAGACGCTTATTTAGATATGGCTAACTATGGCAATGCTAAAATCACAGAAAAGGATTTGAAATGAAAACATTACTGATAATTTTAATAATTTTGATTCTGTTTATTTTATGCCACGGTATTAAAATAACCATCAGAATCGACGACGAACCAGAAAAAAGGACAAAAAATGGCATTTCAAAATAAAAACCTCGCTATTTTATGTTATGCAAATGGCTTTACACTTTGGCATTACAGAACAGACGACACAATGGACGAAGTATCACAACCATCATATTTTTCAAGTATATATGGAATGTTAAATGTTGGCGATATTATGCTATTGACTTGCGACGATAAATCAGGATTTCGTATGATAACTGATATAATTGACAACAAATTCGTTAAACTTTGTGAATTGCAATAAGGAACTAACGATGGAACAGTTATACAAAGAAACCGCGATTGTATCTGAAAATATGCAAAAATACGGTGGAAGTTTTGCAAGCCGTCTTGGTGCTGCTTTGCAATACGCAGATATAAATAATATAATGAAAATCAAAAACACTTGGTCTGATTTATGGGAAACATACTTAAAATGGGGAAAATAATTATGCTAGATATAACAAATCTTGATAAATTGTTTGAATATGCGTCTGGCAAAGGCATTACAAAACGCCAAATAGGAATCGTTTGTTATGGTAAATCTTGGCGTTCCATCTATAAAGCCAAAGCCCAGGACGCAAGAATTATCAAACGGAACAAAAGAATCATAGACGCAATAAATAAAATCTTGGAGGCACGCAATGCCTAACCTGGAACAAAAACTTGAACAGCGTGAACAATTTATAGACGATATTTATGCTTTGCTGTTAAATAGTAATAGCAAAGCAGCGGTTGTTGAGGTATTATTACATAGGGTTCAATGTCAAATCAATGGACAAAAATTGGGGGTAATATGACAATACCTAAAATAAATATTGACGACTTTGAATACTGGTGCCTCATACATAAAAAGATACCAAATATAATGAATGCACCATTTGATATTTGGTTGTCTTGTATCAACGAATATTGTAAAATATATTACAAAAGATAAGGGAGGAAAAATTGAAAATACTTTGTTTTTTAGGATTCCACAAATGGAAAAAAATCGAATCTGAATCATACGGCACACACAGCGTTATAATGCGTTGTGAACGCTGCAAATCAGAAATAGTGTTTGAATATACGGACGCAGGGGCACAACATATAAGCGGTAAAATATCGTGGATTAAACCACGCACGCAAAAACAGGTCGCAGCGGTCCGTAAGTATTTCAAGGCAATACTGAAAAAACACAAGATTCTTGATATGGCTGGATTGCCAAAGCGTGATAAAAACGGATTTTCTTATTCATTGGGAAATAGAAAACAAAGACGGGCAACCGCCAGAAGTTATAATAGATATAAACGGAGTATTAAAAATGTTTAATTTTTGGGCTGGGTTTATAATTGGTGGTCTGGGTGTTTATCTGTGGCACCTGGGCGATTCAGCAGAGGAAGCCAAGAAAACACAGAAACGAGAACACGATATAATTAAAAAACAAATTGAAAATAGAGGTGGGTTATAATGGCACGCCCAAGATTATCAGACGAGGAAAGAATAAAACGCCGTGCTGCGTCCATTGCACGATATACCCTTAAAAAAGGGCATATTCCAGGTGCAGTCGGCAAACCTCCACAAAACATAACACGCACAACACAAGTCGTTGATAATACAATGGTTGTTAAAACCGAACCCAAAAAAATCGGTATTCCATACTTGCCTAAAAACCCATCAATAGACGATATGAAAAAATTTGTTTTGGCTTTGGCAGAAAATGCGGCACAGGTTGGAAGTGCCCCAGCAATGATTGCGGCTGCCCAGACATTACAAAAAGAAATTGACCGCTGGGAAAAAAGCAATCCGCCACAAGCGGAACCGCCAAAACCCAGACCAAGAATCCCAGTCGAAATTGAGATTGAGAAAGTGAAATGTCCCCATTGTGGGCAGACATTCGAAGTTTAACCATAAAACCAAGGAGTAAATAAAATGGCTAAAAATTACGCAATAGGTAGATTCGTGTCCCTGTGGTGGAACGAGGGAACAGATGGCAAACAAGGTTATTATACTGTCAATCTTAGACGCAGATACAAAGATAAAACAGGTGCAGACGTTGAGGAAAAAATCAGTATGTTTGCGTCAGACGCAATACAATTACAGGCAGAATTAAAAGCCGCCATCGAAAAAGTTTTGACATTGCCACGAGAAATCGTCAGGAAAGAAGCAACGCCAGAACCAAATATGCAAGTCGTTGAAGTATCAGAACTGGACCAAATCCCATTTTAACGGAGGAAAATATGCCAATATCAAATGTTTTATCAGTCAATGATATTATGGCAAGTTGCCCAGAGAAATTATTACGATATGTTCCCTGGTTATTGAACGGACTTGAAGCACGCAAAAAAGCCCGTGCTTTGGGCGTGCACCCCGATAATATGCCACCATTGCCAATTCTTGCTATCAAGGGTTGGCGATTCTCTGGTAAATCACAATTCGGGGTAAGATTTCAAGTTGGGGCAATTCTTGATGGATGGGCACAATCAGGAATGATTGCAGCCATTACCTCTGATGGTGCCAAAGACACAATGCAATTACTTGACAAAGTGTTAGAGGAAGCAGAGGAACCAACGCAATTTCAGCGTCAAAGCGACCACCCGATTCGTATTTTATCACAGGGCGAACCAATTTATATCGAATACTTGAATAAAGTTGATTCAAAAGCCCGTCAAACCTCAGCCGATATGCTTATGATTGAGGAATTGGAAAAGTGGAACGAAACCGCTGGTAAAGCGTCATTATTGACAATGATTCGTCATTTTGACTGTATTATCGCATTATCAAATGATTTTCCACGCTGGGTCAAAGAATTGTTTAAGTCGTTTGGTGCTGTTTTTGTTGAGGTTACGTATATGGACAACAAAATGTTAGAAAAATCCATCAAAGACGGTTTGGAAAAACAACGTGTTGACGACCCTGATGGTTGGGCGAGGGACGTTGCATACCTGCCAACAGGTGGGGCAAATCGTGTCTTTTCTGAACGTGCCATCAACAACGCATTCGCACCCAAAAATCCAAAGTTCCAGCGCAAGACCTCAATCTTGGCAATCGACGTTGGTGCTGGTGGTCCCGATAATTCTGTTATTATGCGTCTTGACTTTGATGGTTATGCTATTGAAGCCGAGATATTGACAGACGAATCCATAGATTCTGTGGCTTTGTGTCGCAGAGTAAGCGATTTCCGTGTATCGCAGCGTTGCGACGAGGAAGTTTGGGATTCGCAGGGTGTCGGGCTTGGAATAATGCCACAGCGTGCCCCACGAGAACAATGGGCGTCCGCTGGTATTATTGCTTTTGGTGGTGCAGCAGTTGATAAATCAGCATATTTCAACGCCAGGGCGGAAGCAATGGTTTTAACCGCAAACGGTCTTATGAAAGGAAATATCAAACTGATAGGTTTAACTGAAACACAAAAAGCACAATTTGAAGCCGAATGTCGTGCCCATACTATCAAACCAAGCGAACTTGCACGCACAAATACGCACGCAATACAACTTGATAGTAAGGAAATTGTCAAAAAACGCCTGGGTGGTTTATCGCCTAACATACTTGACGCTTTGTCGATGGGAGTGTGGCGGCTCTTGACATACACGATTCATAATGATAACATATTACCAACGAACATTTTTAATTCGTTCGGTGCAGACGATACGGGGGTGCCTGGACTATGAGTGAAAGAATAACCGAGGAAAGAGAACTTTTCTTATACTATTATGTATTTGGAACCGCACAAGCCAAAGAATTATTGGAATTGTGGATTAGTGATATTATGAATACACCACATTTTCAACCACAACTTGACCCCAATAACACAAGAACGATACGCGATATGGGGGTCCTTGAATTTATTCAGGGAATAAAAAATCGCGTTGACGAGTTCATAGAGAAAGGAGTAAAAGATGGACCCACAGAACAACCAACCAACCAACCAACCAGTGAATACACCAACGAATCCAGTGGAACCGACACAGGGAACCCCGACCTCTAATGTTCAGGTCGCGACACCTGCTGGCAATGATGGTAATCCTGGAACTGGCGTAATCGATTTATCTTTGTATTTCAAAGATGGCGAACCTGGTGTATTTGATGGCGATAAAATTGCTGCATTGGTAAAAGAACGCGATAACAAAGCAAAATCAGCGTCTTATTTTCAATCAGAATTTATGAAAAAGAATGAAGTCCCATCGTCTATCGAGGGTTATGCAGAACATTTTAAGGCAGATTCTGTATATGAAAAGTTTATGGAAAATGAAACGGTGCAAAATACACTAAAAGAAATTCGTGAATGGGGATTGAAAAACAATATCAGTCCAACAGCGGTCAATTCTTTTTGTGATATGACATTGAAAAAAATGGTTGCAGATGGCAGTTTAGATTCTCGCACACCAGAACAGATTCAAGAGGAATCCGCAAAAGCAACCGCTGCCGAACAAGAAAAATTAAAACCATTTCTTGATTCTGTCCATCGTTCATTTGACGACCAGACAAAACTTATAACAAAATTCTTTGATACACCATCGGTCTTTACAAACGACCCAGAGGTCAAAGAACTTTTACAAAGTGCTTGCAACGAATCCGCAGTCGCATATAAAGCAATCTCTTATTTGATTGACGCTATCGAATTCGGTGGTTATAAAGCATTACCAACACAGGGCGAATCTTTGGGAATGGGTGCTGCTGAATTTTGGAATAAATACAACGCAGAAACAGACCCAGTGAAACGCGAATCAATGTTAGCAGAATTTGAAAAAACAAACCCACAAAAATAACAGGAGGACGATACTATGGCAAAGAAAAATTGGTTTATTGAAGCCAATAAATCGCAAGACCCAGAAGTCAAAGCATTGTTGGAACAATATAACGCATTGGACGCAAACGCGGACGATTACGAATCCAAGAAAGCCGATTTGGTTTTGAATATCAAAGACAAATTGGGCTTGATTGACGAACAACCAACAAACGAAATCGAACCTGAAACACCAGAGGTTAAAGCAGAAATGGACGCTGTGGCAGATAAAGTCGTTGCGGCAGAATCTGATACTGATTCCATTGACGCTGAATTGGACGACCAAGAAACCCCAGAAACCTCGAATGTTGCAGAAAACGCAAATGACGATTCGGAAAAAGATAATAGTCAAGACGAACCAACAGACGAAGCCGAACCTGAAATGCCAGAGGGCTTTTATTATACCGAAGCAGACGCAGCAAAGGCAAAAGACCTTGACACACTGATTCAACTGAAAAAAGCGTGTCGTGAGGAAATTCAACGCCTGGAAAAGACCCGTCTAAAACACGGAACATACAAACAAAATCGTGAATTGGACGCTGCAATTTGGAAAATCCGCAGAATTATCGGTATTGCTTTTAAGCGTGAAATTGCTTTGAAAGAACGTGCCCGTCGTATAAGAAATGCAGGTCGTGTATCTAGTATTGCGTTAAAGCGTGCCAGATTCGTCAAACTTATGCGTCAAGGGTTTTCCATCACAAACATAACAAAACACCCAGAGGGCGTAAAAAAAGAGGAATTGACACAGGTTTTAGACGCAGACACAATCGAAGCGTGCCGCAAAAACAATTCTCGATTCCCTGATATGTGGAAAAGATGGAAAGAAAAGTTTATTGACAACAAGCCAAATAATAAGTAATAATCGTTGTGTAAATAGCGTGGTGGTGCAGTAGTAGCATATTCGGCTCATACCCGAAAGGTCATTGGTGCAAGTCCAATCCACGCAACCAACATTACGGGTCGCCTAATCATAGGGCTATCTCGGATTCCGCCAGTAATCCGCCCAAAACTGGCAAAATCTTTGAAAGGAGGAATGCCAATGCCTATGAACCCAAATTTTTTATGTTGTATTGGTGCTGAATTAAAAAATAGCACACAACAAACAACTCGTATGACCCAAGTTTATTTATATCGTGCGTTCGAGGACGATACCATCGCTGATATGTTATCGCCTGGATTCTTTGACGCAGCACTTGGTATAATTCGAAAAGACGATTTGTTATTGTTATACAGTCCAAACGAAGCAACGGCAAAATGGACTTATGCACGTGTATCAAATGTTGACCGTGATGGCGTAACGGTTGCACAAATCGGTATTGACGCAACAGCCGTATCAGTTGATACAACAGGTTATTCAAATATATCGGGCGACAATTTACAAGAAATCATAAATAGTATTGATACCGCATTTTCAGATTATGTTAAAAAAGACGGAACCTCAATAATGACTGGACCGTTAAAAATGCGTGCTGGCTCTATGCAAGGGGCGATTGCTGCATACTGGGACGGTGTAGGATTTTTCAAATTAAATTCAAATGATACCGTAACATTACTTGCAAGTATGGAAGCAACAGACGGTTTATGTCCTGCAACAGATAACATTTATAACTTGGGGAAAACAAATTATAGATGGAAAGACGCACATATCGCACGCGTAATTACAGCAATTTTGAATAATGGTTATGATATTGCGGTTCCAATTACAAGCGGTCCCGACACATTTGCCTTAAAATCACAAGTGGACGTAGCCGCAAATTCAGGTTCTCAATTATATACAACTGGCGTATGGTATGCGAAAATGTATGCTGGCACAACACCACCATCAAGTGCAGAAGTCGAGGGTCGTAATTATGCGGACTTTTCACAAGTCGATGGAAATGGGGACCCAATAATTGTAATTTATACATATACAAGTGGGGCGTGGGCACAAACAGCCACTATCACACCACCTGCAAATTACAATGGCTATATTACAATTACAAGTAAGATTTGGGACATTTCCGAACAATCTGGGCAACAAGGCGGTCAGGTTTTATGGGCGTATAACACCAAGACCTTTACACCATACCCAAAGATTATTTCGTTTGAAAGCCCAGCATTTACTGGCACACCAACAACACCAGATTTAACACCTAGTTCGCCAGACGAACAAGTGGCAAATAAGAAATACATTGACGCTTTGAATTATTTGACACCTGAAATAGCGGTTAAAAAAGGTCTGGTAAGTTATGTATTGCTAACAAAAGATTTTATACAATCAGATTTTAATCCATCAACTAGACCATCAGGCAGTAAAACAGCTTTACGCTTTATGGCTGGCACGGTATTAAAAACACCATCAGGCGATATATTCTCTGTTGGCGATACTGATTCTGTAATCGAAGTATCAACGATTGTCCAGGGGACAGCGTTAGCAGCAGGCGATAAAGCATATATCTATCTTGTATCAAATGGCGATGGCACAGCCAGCCCAGTCGTATCAAAATCTGCTTCATACAGTGGTTATATGATTGGTGGATTTGCTATGTTATGTCCTTTGCGTGGTGGTTCATTTGCGAATTTACCTGCGGCACACCCATATTATTCATACAGCAATTCAGGCAACCAGATTATGCACACGTCCGTCTGGCACTTGAAAAACGCATACCCTCAAACATTGGGCGTTTGTGTGTATAATTCTGAAAAGAGATTGTGGGTCCAGGCATACATACCATCATTATATAATTCGTCTGGCACTTGGCAGTCAGGGTCTTATTCAACGACAAACGGTGGTGGAACAAGATATACAGACCCAACGCTTATGTTGCAATCAGTATATAATGCCAGCCCATCAAACAATATGACCTTTGGCGAACAGTCCCAGTGGTTAAAAATGGCTGGTGGTCGTTATATCTTTGACGACGAATTCACAAGTTCGGCAGAGGGTTCAAACGAACAAACAAATGTCAATGGTTCGAATCAAAAAGCAAATGTCGGTGGTTGGTATGATACAGCAAACCGTCCTATGATTTCGAATTTCGGTGTTTGGGAAATGAACGGCTTTTACTGGCAAGATATAGCAATCTGTGCGGCTGGTGGTTCTCAATGGGACAACCAAGGTCTAAACAAGGGACAGACATACGGTGGGCAGCGGCTGC
>JAZLAZ010000007.1:0-67237 GCA_045613445.1 Candidatus Enterousia sp.
TAGCGTCATCATATATACCATGATTGCCTCGCTTGTCTAACACTCTGTCTTCTTTACCTTTTAACCACTCAATACCTTTATCACTCATTTTCATATCACTTGCCTTTTGTGTTTCTGGCTTTTGACCTTTGTAAACCTTGGTGCCTATTTTCTTGCCGTTTTTGTCTAGTTCTATTTCTTCAACCCAACAGCGACAGTTTTGGGCGACCGATATGAATACCACCAGGAATTTGCGCCTGAATTTGAAATGCTAACTGCGTTCAAGGATAAAAAGGCAACCTAGGCGGATGCCGAACCGATTTACAGACGTCTGATTGCGGGGCGTGCACCATTGGCGGGGCGCAGTCCGGACGAATTGGACCGCATATGCCTGATGTGCACAGAAAAGACCGCACACCAATGCCACCGCCGGCTTGCCGCCGAATACATCGCATCACAATTCCCCGACATCGAAATCGTGCATTTGTAAAAAACGATTTTTGTCCCCCGAAAACACCGCCCCCGTACAAAAAATAAACGACCGGCAAGCGGTCGTTGAATTTCTGGTGGGGACACAGGGACTCGAACCCTGGACCCAATGATTAAAAGTCATTTGCTCTACCAACTGAGCTATGTCCCCAAAACCGGACCCGGAAAGGGAAAACTTGCGTTCTATTTCCGTGGTTCGGGGCAAATTTTGACATAAAAAAAAACAAAAATCAAGAAAAAATACTATT
Source organism: Candidatus Enterousia sp. (assembly GCA_045613445.1). Classification (GTDB taxonomy): domain Bacteria; phylum Pseudomonadota; class Alphaproteobacteria; order Rs-D84; family Rs-D84; genus Enterousia. The sequence continues at coordinate 717 of JAZLAZ010000007.1, forward strand.
TTTTTTCATTTTTTTGCTTTTTGTCCTGCTGACCGCTGATGCCGTAATCAGATAAATGTTGGCTGATGCTTAGCGTGGCTATATCATCAGAATCCAACCAATCAAGCACTTTTATCATTATGGCTTCCATATATTTGGCAGAGTTACGATGATTCTTGTGAAATTTGTTCTCGTTCAAAAAATGCGTCATCGCACGCGCAAGTCCAGACAATATCTGGACTTGCTGTGATAACAATACATCTGTCTGACTGTTTCGATATAATAAAGTATCTAAATCATCATGATATTCGCGCATCTTGGCAATCATGTCAGATGTTATCTTTAATCGACGCGATATATCTGACACCCCCCAAGATAACATGCGATTGATATTTTCTGTTGTTGGACGACTGCGAACCGACAATGCAGCACGCAATAATAATATTAAATTTGTCATTAAATCATTTATTTTGTCGCTAACACTATTTGCAATATGTTTTTTCATCTGGCTGTTGATGCGATTGTTCGTATAGTCATACAGCAAAAATACCAATGGAATAGACAACAGTGATGCAGACACATTTATAACTAAATCACGAATATTTGCATTTGGTGCATTATCAATCGCACCAGTATAAAGAATTATACCACCTGTAATTGATAACAAATACGGCAATGACTTTAAAAAAATTGTACGAAAATCTAATTTCATACAGGCATTTTATAAAAAATTCGCGGCAATGTGTACAAGAACATTTTCATATATAACTATCTGTTGGAAACATCACAACGATTTCGCAAAAACAGCATACCCCACAGATAAAGTATCAACATCATTGCGCCCAAAATAATAATACTGTAACGCCAGCTGCCCAACATAGCCCCCAACCCAACAATACCGCACACACCAATATATATAAAATAATTCACTGTTGTATATAGCGACAAAACCACAGACCGATGACGTGCAGGTATCATATGTTGCAATCTGGAATACAGTAATGTGTATATACCATAAAATAATATATAACCAATCCCCATCAGCCATAAAGTACCAATACTGTATATCGCACCAAACGACATATAACATAATCCCACAACTGCAACCAGCGCATAAATCAAATTATCAGAAATTTTGGAAAATTTATATGCAAAACGTTGTCCCACTGTGGCACACCCCAACAAGAACAGTGACACAACCCCGATATATTCTGTTGGAATTCCGATTTGCAAACCAATTGGGCTTAAAAAATCGTCCAGATATGGAATATTTGCCGCCAACAGCGCAAATAACATTGTTGTTATCAAGCATGGTGTCTGCATACATACGCGCATACCTGTGCGAAAAATCTTTTTGAATGGCACAATCTTGGCACGAATATGTTTTGGCGGTGTGTATTCTACACCAATCAAACAAACAATAGACAACACAATCGCAACAACAGATGCCCATGTTACCCAAGTATACCCCAAGAACATCAACAGCGAACCAAACGCAGATAATGCCGTGCCAATTGATTCATATGTCGATTTGCGCCCCAAGATACGCGTATAATCATTACCCATACCATTGGCGCACACAGAATCATATACCAGACCTTCGAATGCAACACTGCGAAAACCGGCCTGAACACCCCATAAAAACATACCCACAACGAAACCAATATAAGTCGGCGCGACCAACCACAACAATATCGCAATTATTTTCAGAAACTGTCCCAGAATCATAGACATACGCTGACCAATTTTATTGGTAATAAATGCGATTGGCATCTGTGCGACAATAGATCCAATGGCAGATACAATAAACATTGTGGACAACTGAAAATCAGTTAAACCATTTGCCAGCATAAAAATAGAATACACAGGGGTCAACAACAAAAACTTGTTAAAAAAAGCAAAACCATACAAAGAAACCAATAAACGCGTCAACTTTTCCCCTTTGACACAAATTATACATATTTTTCGATAAAAAAAACACAGGAATTATTGATTTTTTAGCATTTTTGCACTACAATTATAGGGGTAAGACAAAAGGCACAACCGATATGGCATTTGAAACAAAAAATTTCATTATTGATTTAGCGATGCAGTTAAATCTGAACAACATGGACGATGCTACGCGTGCCAGATTGGCTGACCTGAAAAAAAAGGGTGTTGCAACCAAAGATCAAAATTCGTGGGAACCTGGCAAGGAACCCCCAACGATAGATGCAATAACACCTGCAACTGCAACAACACCAGCAATATATAAATATAATGGGAATCCTGTCGCTGGTGGTATCGCTCCTGCGGTTAATGACTTAAATGATTTGTACTTAAAACTGGTTGTCATATTACGCGACTTAGCGGCAGATTCTGAATTAAGTGCCGAAGACCCCGTAAAATCATTTTTAAACAATTTTTATGGTGCCGGCAAGGCTGTTGAACCCTATACAGCAAGCGCCCTACCCCCAGCAGATGCGACAGATATTGGCAGATACATTTCAGCACACAAAGTTCTGTTGGCTGCAGGGATGGGTATTTCTGAAAACGATTTAGATTCATTGGCTGGAACTTTAACTGGTGGCACGTACAATACCAATGCAAAATCATTAAAAACATTCGACAAATTTTTGGTCGGATTATATAACTGGAACGATAATGGTGGTGCACGCCCAATACCAGGTACTTTGCCCGGCTGTTTAATCACAGGTGGCGATATAGATTATGGAAAATTATTTGGCATAAGAAGCACCATTAATACACCAGTCAATCCAACTACTGGTCAATTAACACAATTGTCAGACAATATAAATAAAATGTTTGGCAAATTGGTGTCTAATGAAAAATTATTTGAAAAATTTCAAAGCAAAGACGAAGACGGCAAAGTTTCAAGTTGGATTTTCAAAGGTATAAATAAATCCAATTATAAAACCGGCGACAATGCACTGGCACCAAAATATGATGATCGCAAACAATTCTGGGATGATGCCAAGGCAAAGATACAAGATTGGTATGTTGACACGCTTGGAAAATTAGAACAAAAGCATACTCGTCACCTATATACAACAAATGCCAGATATATTGTTGCAGGATTGATAAAAAAAGGCGTCAAACCAACAGATGGTACCGGCAAAATATTAGATACATTGGATGCAATAAATGGTGATTTACCAAACCCTGTACAAAAACAAGTAAAATGGGTAAAAGACACCCTAAAAAAAATGAAGGGAACTAATTTCTTTAAGGACGCCCTGCGTGATGGCGATCAGATGCGCCAGCTGGTTCAAGAAATAATCAAAGCTGCCGCACACGATGGGAAAAAAGAAGAGGCCAAAGTTGCGTTGGAAATGTTAGCAGTAATGCGATATACATTAACAACATCATCTGTTCGTGACCAATTAAAAAAGACAGAATTTAAACTGTTTTCTGACAGCAGTTTGTCTTTTAACAAAGGCAATAAATTTATGCAATCAATGACAAATGCGCTGGATAAAACATTAAAGTTTGGCATGATGGCTGCATTTGAAGTTGGAAACTTTGCAAAAAATTCAATCAAACAACAGGGCTTAAAATTTGGCAGTGGCACACAAAATCTGGACAAACGAACAACAGACAGCGTAGATTATATAGACCCAGACAAACAACAAATTATGGAAGAATTGTTTGGTTTTTGGGATTTTGTAAATTCTTCTGCGAACACCAAGGATTATAACATATTCCAAAGACATTCAAATGCACAAAAAAAGCGGGATTCAAACAACAAAGATAAGATAACGGTAAATCTGACAGCGGGATCACTGGATTTGGAACATACCACAAATCAGCAAAAACAATTCTTGGAATATCTGCGTGACAATAATATTGGACGTGCCGCTTGATTTTTTGTGCGATTTATGGTATAATATAGGCATGCGTCACTGGGAACAGTGGCGTTTGTTTTTTACCCTGCCCTGCACAATCGTGGCGGGGATTTTTTAGCTAAATTAAACAAAAAAGGATTTTATATGACACGTGTTTTACAAATCAGACGCGGTACATCCGCACAACATGAAAACTTTGTCGGGTTGCCCGGCGAAATTACAATGGATACTGACACAAAAACAATTCGACTGCATGATGGCGAAACACTTGGCGGAACAGTAATTGGTACAAATGGTATCTTTGATATCAGTACTGTGCCTGATGATTTTTGGGTGGATATTATTACACAACACGCACCAAAGCAATTCAAGATAATCGAAACAAATCCTGTTACTTTTACAAATAATTCTGCAGGACAAGACTATATCATCGGTGGAAACGCTGTTCCACAATTTATCCACACTGTATTGGTATGCCAAAATGACGAAGCCGGATACACTGCTGGTGACCAAGTATGGTGCTGGGGGATTGGCAACCGTGCAAACCCAAGCCCAACACCAATGCATAATCGAGATGGATTACGTATCAGAATGATGATAGATTCTGAAAGCTTTTGGGTAAATCATAAAGATACTGGCGCAAAAACACCAATAACAGATACAAATTGGCGTATTTTATACCGAGTTTACTGTTGAAAATAAAAAATACCTTTGCTATGCTGGGGGACGAAGAAAAAGGATTTTACATGTATATACTTGCACTAAATTGTGGCTCTTCGTCCCTGAAATATCAGGTTTTTGACGCAGAAACAAAAACAGCTGTTGTTGGTGGTAATGTTGAAAAAATCGGTTTGGCTGATTCTTTCTTGACCCAAAAATACCCAGACGGCACAAAACAAAAGAAAGTTGTTTCTATGCAAAATCATGACGAAGCATTAAATAATGTTTTGATGATGCTGCGCGAAGCGTCAATCGACTTGAACGAAATCAAGGGCGTCGGACACCGCGTTGTTATGGGGGGCGACAAATTCGCATCTTCGGTTGAAATCACAGACGAAGTTATTAAAACTATCGATAAATTGTCACCATTGGCACCTTTGCACAACCCACCTGCACTGCGTGGTATTATGACTGCACAACAGTTGTTACCAAACGCAAAACAAGTCGCTGTATTTGATACCGCGTTCCATCAGACAATGCCTGATTACGCATATCGTTACGCTGTTCCAATGGCATGGTACAAAGAACTGGGTGTTCGCCGATATGGTTTCCACGGAACAAGCCATTTGTATGTTTCAAAACGCGCTGCAAAAATGTTGGGTAAAGATGCCAAAGATTGCAATTTTATCACAATGCATATCGGTTCTGGGGCATCTGCAACAGCAATTCGCAACGGTGTTTCTGTTGATACATCTTTGGGTATGACACCACTGTCTGGCTTGACAATGGGTACACGCCCAGGTGATTTGGACCCAGGTGTTGTTCTGTATGTTATGGAACAATTACAACTGTCACCTGCACAGATGCAGACCCATTTAAGCAAAGATTCTGGCCTGAAAGGTATTACAGAATGCTTTGTTGACCGCCGTGATGTAGAAGAAAATAAATCTACAAACGATTTGTGCCGCTTGGCAATCGATACCGAAGTTCACAATGTAAAAAAATACATCGGCGCATATATGGCAGAACTGGGTCATGTTGATGCGATTATATTTACCGCAGGCGTTGGCGAAAATGACGATTATCTGCGCGAAAAGTTCTGTACAGGATTGGAAGAACTGGGTATCAAATTGGATATTGAAAAGAACGCAAAGTCATTGGCACGTTTGGGCGTTGATGAAACAGAAATCAGCACACCAGACAGCAAAGTAAAGGTATTTATGATTCCAACAAACGAAGAATTGGTTATCGTTGAAGATACCTTGGCCATTATGAACGGCACGTATAATCCAAACCACTTGGAAATGGATTACAGCTTTTCAAAATAATAGTAAATATATTGTACACCCCACCAATTTTCGGTGGGGTGTTTTTTATTATTGAATCTGTGGTTTTTTTTCACTAAATTTAATGTATATGAAAAAAGAATTGTTTGATTTTTTGAATACTGACCTGCAATTTATCAAAGGTGTGGGACCTGTGTTGGCCACGCGTTTCGAAGAATTGTTGGGTGGGCGACGCGTATTGGATTTTTTACTGCACAGACCATCATATGTGCGCGCGCGTGGTGTTTCTGAAAATATCCAAGATATTGAACCAGGTGCCAGTGTAACAATACCGTTGATGATTAAATCGCATAAACGTGGCGGAACATTCGGACACGGACGCAGGCGACCAACACAGGTTATTTGTAATGATACAGTTGGTAATACTGTTGTTATTCAATTCTTTAATTCTAATTATCTGGATTATTGGTTGAAAAAATTACCCATCGGACAATGGCGTATGATTTCCGGAAAACTGGAAAAAACAGGTTCACGTCCAACAATCAATCATCCAGACTTTATCGAAGAAATGCAAAACGCATCTAAAATCCCGTCCGTTCAGGCAATTTACCCCGCCAGCGAAGGTTTAACACAAAAAATCTTTGCCAATGTACGCGATCAGATATTCAGCGCCATGCCCGATAAAATATGCGGCGAACCAGATGATAGAATTCAAGAATTCTTTGACGCATTACAGCACATACACTTTCCCCAATCAGATAATGATTTGGCACCAAATGCAACATATATGGCAAAATTAGCGTACTGTGAATTATTAGCGCACCAATCTGCAATTGTTATCAGCCGTAAAAACAGAATTGATGTGCGCAATCGCAGAATTGTGCGACCACACAAATATAATCTGATGGAAAAGTTCTGGTCAATTATTCCATTTGATTTAACTGGTGCACAAAAAAGAACTTGCGATGATATTTTTAATGACATGCGAAAAGATATTCCTATGATGCGACTGGTCCAGGGCGATGTAGGCAGTGGCAAAACAATTGTCGCAATGGCTGCTGCAGTAAAAATGACAGAATCTGGCGCACAGACAGCATTATTGGCGCCAACAGACACACTGGCACAACAGCACTTTGCAAAGTTAAAACCGATGTGTGACAAAATAGGTATCGTTTGCGAATGTCTGACCGGTCGTGATAAAGGCGTAATGCGCCGCGAAAAACTGATATCATTAAAATCAGGCCGAACCAAGGTTATAATCGGAACACACGCACTGTTTTCAACAGATGTAGAATATAAAGATTTAGGTTTAGTTATAATTGACGAACAACATAGATTCGGCGTTGCACAACGCGAAACACTGCGTCAAAAAGGTAATAATCCAGATTTATTGGCGCTGTCTGCGACACCAATTCCACGAACACTGTCAATGACGATATATGGCGATATGGATGTATCAATAATCAATGAAAAACCAGCTGGACGAAAACCAATAAAAACATCAAAAATTTCTGTGGGACGAATTACAGATTTAATAGAAAGATTAAAAGTACAAATATCTGATGGTGCAAAAGTATTTTGGGTTTGCCCATTGGTTGAAGATTCTGAGAACGATAATGTCGCAACTGCGGCAATCGCACGTCATGAAATGCTGACCGAATTTTTCCCAACTGCTGGTCTGGTTCATGGCCAAATGGATAAAAAAGATCGAGATGCGATTATGGAAAAATTCGCAAACGATAATTCTGATATGAATATGCTGGTTGCTACAACTGTTATCGAAGTTGGAATTGATGTTCCGCGGGCATCTATTATCGTTATCGAAAATGCAGAACGGTTCGGATTGGCGGCTTTACATCAGTTGCGCGGACGCGTTGGACGTGGCAACACACAATCGTATTGTCTTCTATTGTTTGGGCATAATGTCAGCGAAGACGGATTAAAACGACTGGACATCTTATGCGAAACAGATGATGGTTTCATCATCGCAGAACAAGATCTGATGATGCGTGGCGCAGGGGTATTATTGGGCACACAACAAAGTGGATGGCTGCATTATCACTTTGTGAATTATCGCGAACACAGGGATTTGTTCAAATTAGCATCACGCGCGGCGCGCGATAATGATATGGACAGCTGGACAAATGATTTAATGTTTATATTTAATCGTGGGGGCGTTCTGGGTGCATAAGATTGTTGTATTTTTAATGACCGTCTTTTTTGCGATACCCGCATCATTTGCTGCATCGCAAATCAATGATACAGAAACAGAAAAATTGTTGAATACATTGATTCTGCCATTGGCAGATGCTGCAAACATTCCAGAAAACAGATTAAAGATACACATCATCGATGATGATGATTTTAATGCGTTTGTTTCTGGTGGCGAAGATGTATATGTTTATACAGGACTGTTAAAACAGATAAAAAATCCATCTGCATTACAAGCCGTAATCGCACATGAAATGGGGCATATGTTGGGCGGTCATTTGACACAAATGACAGATCGTATGTCGGCAGAAATGAAACGAACGATGCTGATTCAGGCATTGGGAATTGGTTTAATGGTGGCTGGTGGCAACCCATCACTGGGTGCAGGGGTTTTGGCAGGTTCTTCTGGTGTCGCACAACAATCAATGCTGGCATTTACGCGAGATGAAGAAAGAATAGCAGACAGTTTGGGGTTGGATTTGATAATCGACGCAAAACAAAATCCAAATGGTTTCGTCACTGTCTTTGAACAAATGCAAGATTTATCAGGTGAATTTGAATCCAAGATAAACCCAAATCATATAAATCATCCACTTACCTCAGAAAGATTAAATAACATGAAATCACTGATTTCACAAAAAAATCTGACATATGATTTTTCAGATAATGTGGCAAACGATAATGCAGATGAATATGAACGTGTACGTGCAAAACTGATTGGGTATCTGGATACGCCAAAACAAGTACTAGAAAAATATCCTTATTCAGATAAATCAGATGCGGCACTGTATGCGCGCGCAATTGCAAATATGCGTGGCGGAAATTTGGACAGCGCAAAGACAGGGATGCAAACACTGATTTCCAGGAATCCAGACAACCCGTATTATTACGAACTGATGGGAGATATCGAATATCAATTTGGGCATTATGATGACAGTGTGCGCGCGTATGAACACGCGTTAAAACTAAAAAAAGATGCCCCACAAATTCAAACTGCATTGGCATTGGTTTTAACAGAACGCAAAAAACCAAATGATGCACAATATGCCATTAAACTGTGCAAGACATCATTATTGGCAGAACCAACACCGTTTACATACTGGGTTCTGGCACGTGCATATGGGGATGAAGATGCCGGGCGCAGTGCATGGGCCATGGCAGAATATTACAATATGATCGGGAAAAGTTCAGAAGCTAAGAAATATGCAAAAACCGCGCAAAAACACCTAAAAAAAACCGACCCCGAATACATCAAGGCCGGCGATTTGGTAAAGTAATATACAGAACCGAAAATTATCTGGAATTATTTTCAAAAAAGTTATTTATTTCTTGCTCTTTTTGAAATTCTTCCAGCAAATTTTCATAGTGAGATATTTGCATATATACATCCCAATATTTTGAATTACCAGCCATTTCAGATTTTAATTTGGCAATTTTCACACGTGGGTTCATTTCTATCTTTTTATTTATCTTATCTCGTTCACCATCAGACAAATCATAAAAGTCTGGGAAACGTTCTTTTCTTATTTTGAATATAAGATCATAATATTCCTCTCTTTTCTTTTTTAATTCAATAACTTCTGTGTCTTGTTCGATTTCTTTTAAAATACGATTTTGTTCATCATCAGACAACTCGAAAAAGTTTGGGAAACGTTCTTCTCTTATTTTGAATATAAGATCGTAATAGTCACCCTTTTTCTTTTTTAATTCAATAACTCTTGGGTCTTGATCGATTTCACACCAAATACGTTTTTGTTTTTCATCAGGAAAACTATAAAAACTTGGAAACAATTTCGTTCGTTTTTGTTGTTTTAAATCATAATATTCATCTGTGGCTTTTTTGTATTTTAATAATAATGCAGCATGTTTTACACGCAGTGTATCGATAACTGATTGTATAGTTTTTGTGTAAAGTTCTGGTTTTTTCTTGGCCTGTTCCTTTAATATTTTTGTCAAATGTTGACTGATAATATCGCCCTGCTTAAACGAACTTACTTCGGTTGGGTTTGCACGATATCTTTCATCACCTTGTTTTGATTCATAAACACGAAATCCGTAATCTGCAATTTGTGCCCCCAGCAAACCCATATTTGGATAACGATGATCGATAAAATGTCCATATTCATGACTTAGTGTACTAATAAAATTTTCAAAATAATGTTTGTACGAAAGAACTATTTTACCTTGTGAATTTCTATAATATCCACCATAGCGGCCATATTTTTTCTTTGTATGGAATTTATCAAAAAATTTTCTTATAAAACTGTACACACCGTACGAAAACGTATCTTTTGGAATAACATCTAAAGCACAATCTAAATAATCAATACTAACAATGTCGCTAATATTTAAGCGCTTGTTTATCGCATTTATAATATGTATAGCCAGTTTTTGTTTTTGCATTTCATCCAAAGAATCAAATATCCATGCAGCGGCTAATATTTCATCGTTTGAACAAATAATATCTTCGTAAATTTTAGCAATATCTTTTACGCGTTGGTCCATAGAATCAAAGTCCAAGGAATCTTTTAAAATTTGCCTGAATACGTCTTTTGATTCTGTATTTGTTCGTTTTAATTTTTTTAATGCCTTGGCCAGCTTTACATTATAAGTAGAAAATTCCCCATGCAAATCATTTAGCAAACTTGGGTCCTGCTCTATCATTTTTTCAAATTGCGTCAATGTAATATTATGTGGGGCGTATTTGTTATAAGCATCCACGATTTTTTGTTTCTTTTGCATACAGATACCTTTGCTATACTTTACGCAATATTATAGCACAAAAGTCAATATAGGCACAAAACATTTCTATGCTAAGAAACACAAGTGAATTACATGTGTTTTATAATGATACCTGAAACACATTTCTTATTGGCTTGAATTGATTTTTATAAATTGTTATTATCTGTCACATGATAGAAAGAAAGAATATTCAATCAAACAAACATATATTGGGGCAATTTTTTACTCCGACTTTTATATGTAAAAAAATCGTTTCAAGCTTAGACTTTCGCGATTCTCTGATTATCGAACCATCATTTGGAACCGGCAATTTCTTAAAAACGCTATCACATCTCAAAAACAATAAAATTGGTATCGAATTAGATAAAGATTTATTTAATAAATACACAGACAACTCGGTCAAACTATTAAATATGAACTTTTATGATTTCGACATAAAAACAGATAAAAAACTTATTTTCATTGGTAACCCACCATACAGAACACCTGCGTATTCATTATCGACGCATAAAGAATATATACAACAACTCACAAAAAAATATAATATTCCAGGCATCAGGGAAGAAGCGGTATTTTTTATATTACACACCATTGATATCATTCTTAAAAATGGTGGAAATGGTGAAATACATTATATTATCCCTGAATCAATATTGAAAAACAATTCAAAATTTTTTAATCGTTTCAAACAATTTTTAAAAGAAAAATGTTCATTTTTGAATATTATGAGCATAAAAGGAACTGATTTTGATGATGTTTCACAAGATCTAGTTTGTCTGTCTTTGAGAATAAAACACAATTATAAAGAAACGGATTACACATTATTTAATCATGCTGAATCTAATGAAAAAAATTACGTGATTGTTGACAATATTCAAAAAAATCTTGATGAATACCTATGCTTATCCGACGCGAATTGTATTCCTTTTCAAAAAATCTTTAAAAGAACTTTTCTGGGGTCTGTACCTTGTGAAAGTCTACTAATGTCTGTGGCTGGCGAACCTCTTGAACATTTCCAATCTAGACTATGTAAAATTATCAGCAACAAAAACATCTCTATTAAACAACTATATAATTTACTGCAATATAACGGCAAAAGACACTTGAAAGTTTTTGATAATCCTTATGATTCTGAGATAACGCAAAATAAATTACAAATAATTTTATCTTATGTAAAAAACATTCAAGAAAAAGAAGATATTTTGCACGAATTTTTGAATAAAAATAACTATAAACCAATAATGGGGCGTGAAGTATCTCATTATTATTTTAGGTGTGAAAGAATAAAAAAACACAAAAATTTTGTATACGAATTAAACCCCAATCCTTGCCGTTCTTTTTACTTTACTGGCAACCCATCACATAGTTCTACAGATTATTTCGGATTCTGTGAATATGATTGTAATCGCAATGTGTCGCCGGGTGCTAATAGAACCGTACCTGTTGATAATATTGAAACAAATTTGACAGACTTTTTTAAAAACTGGTGGCAAACTAATACAAACGAACCGTTTTCTAATCTTTTTGATTATATAATACATGTGTCAAAGACAGATTGGTATAGTAATATGAAAAAAACTAATAAAAGATTCTATTTTGCAATTCCTAGGGAATTTATTCCAAAATCAAAACGAATAACGCATAATGATACATAACAAGTTATTATTCTGACAAAGCCCATCCCAGACGGTTTAAATTTTCTTCAATTTGTTCTTTCATGTCTAAAAAATTATACCGACCAGAGTGTTTATAGTTGGTTATTTCAAAAATTGTTTTATATTTCAAAACTTCTGACAGGTTTATCTGCCCTTCTATCGGACTTGTACCGTGTTGTTTAGACAATAATAATTTACCTGGTTCTTTATTATTTTTTCCAGATCTAGAACTAACCATTGTTGAAGGGATCAGAAACAATCTATCTGCATTACCATACAAAATATGCAATACAAACCAATCACAAAAACTTGGTTTAGACTGCTGAAACGATGAAGTTGAAAAATTTGATGCTTTGGGATTATCTTCTATATTAAATATACGCGTAATCACATATGAATCTTTATTTTCCTTTCCATTTATAGCGCGCAGAGATTTTATTTCAAGTTTCAAATTGCCACAGTCTGCATCATATTTGGTATCCGTGATATGTTTTTGTACATCGACAAAACTTTCTATAATTAAATCCTGCATGACATCACCGTACACTTTGCCTGTAGGAATAGTAAAGAGAGATACATAAGGGAAATTAGCCCCGACACGCACCCTATGGGCAGCAATTTCATCCTCTGTTATTTTTATATATCGTTTCGGGGATTGTGAATTTTGTTTTATTTCTGCCACAGCAAAATCTAATTGATCTGTCATAAAATTCCTTTTTTTCAAGCGTGACATTAATCTTATTTAATTGTCAATTAAAAAGATTTCTATAAACTATACATCAAATACCACAAAATTAAAAATGTCCCAAACGGGACATTTTATAATGGGGCCCCGAATTTGACACAGTTCTACCCGAAAATGTACAGCAAGTGCTTGATTTAGGCCCGTTGTTGAACGAGATATTAGCAGAAATTGAAAATAGTGGTCTGGTTATTCCCAGTGCCTAATTCCGAACTTGTCTACTCGGATTTTTCGACCGAGTGAAGATATGACGAATATATTGCCGTCTTTGTGGTACGCAGCTTTGGCATTTTGGAATTTGAGCTTGTTGCCTTTGTTCTTTTTTACAACTACGCAGTCATCTTCCCAGCGATAGTGTATGTCACTTTTTACAGCCATGATTTACCCCTTGGTTTCTATGTGTAATAAATAGAACTTGCAAGGGTAATAATATGGTCTTTGCTGGAATTTATTCTATATTCTGGCTGTTTCTACCGCGTTCTTTAGCAGATTAATGTCAGAATTATAGTAACGCTGCGTTGTTTGGATGTTTCTGTGGTTCACCAACTGCTTGACTAAGAAAGGATTTACCCCATTGTTTATCATTTTTGTAATAAACATGTGACGGCCAAGGTGTGATGCACCATGAATCCCAAATTTCTTATAAATATTACTAAATATTCTGCAGATAGACACACGATTAAATGGTTTATCCATCTTTTGGGATGTAAACAGATATGTCTCGCCATCTAATTTATCGCCATATTTAGCAGTCAAGTATTTGTGATATACTTTCAATTCTTTCTGGAATTGTTCATTTACATAATATTGAGCAGAGAATTTACCCTTATTCTTGTCACAGCTCAAATCAATAACGTCTTTTACAGAACCATCGCTATTGAATACGTCCTTGACCTGCAAACATCTAAAGTTTATGCACCGTAATCCATTTAACGAGCAGAAGAACATCATACGTATCATTTCACTATGATTAATACCCTTGATGTACGATAAGATGTCTTTTAGTTTTGCATCTTTTACAAATTCTTTATTTACCATTTTTAGTCCTTAGCATAATGTTACTATTTATTTATAATCACAGTATAGTGTAACATTTTATTGCTGTCAAGAAATTAACGCGGTTTGCCACTCTTGGTTTTCTGGGGCTTTCCGCGTTAATGTTACAAAATGTACCTTTTGTTACATTTCAAGACAAATCATTGGAGCGCATTATATTTTTCATATCATTACCTCCTACTTAGACACTACATTTTCTCTTTTTCTTTCTAACTCTAAAATATCTCTAAATTGATATGTATATGTAAAAATTTTATCATGATACAAGTTATTATAATTCCAGTATTTATCAGAAATGTGGCCTAAATATATTTTATCTTTGTAAAACTTTATTTCTGTAAGAAAAGCGGTCTTTCTACAAGGAACCAGTTCTTTATTATAAACAGGGAACGAATTATTAAATGTATTCACTCGTCCATACCCAATATACGATGTTGAACCCGTATAAACGGAGCCCGCATAGCTTGCCTTTTCACAAACGTCTGGTATAGAAATACTGTATATATTTATTTCTCGTCTAACTTTTATAGGATTAGTGCATTTGTAGTTATTTATCTCTTTGTCATATTCGCGTTTTGTCATTTTGATATCAGAACGACCATATCCAAGATTTTTTTCAAAAGGGTCGTTGCTATAAAATGGATTTTCGTTCAGTTCCTTAAACCCGGTTTGAAATTGTGTTTCATCAAATACAATACAGGAATCATGCACATTCAAAAAATCTTCAATTTTATGTGTGTTTTCATAATCGTAATCATTGCCTTCAAAACACCTATCAACACAAGGTTCCATTACGCACCCAATCACCAATAAACAAAGGCTCAACGGACCAACTTTTTTCACGGCATACATATCTAATTCCTTATTTCCTAAAATTCAACATCAAGTAATAATATCTTATTTATATTAATAATTACTCCAAACTTATACTTTTGTATTGATTTTCTAGCCATTCATTCAACTCTGTTTCACATGTTGTCCGGCTTACAGTTATCAGCATATCTATTACAGGTTCAGCAACATTATTAGGCATATTCATCATTGTTGGCAAAAATTCAAAAATAGCCTTTTTGGACATTTCCTTATGTAGTTTTGCGACAACACAATCACATATCTTGTCAGTTCTTACAATATCAGCAACCGTCAAATACCTTTCGTGTACTTCTCCACTTTCCATATGTATAGGACCTGACATATCTTTGAGACACTTTTTCTTTATAGTTTTGTTTCCTCCAACAGCTTCGATAACCGAAGATATTATTTTTGACTTTTTGTGTGCCTTAACACCATAAAAGCCTCCTGTGATAAATGCGGTAAATAGAATAACTGCCGATAATATATAAAGTTTTTTGCTCAAGTTTATCTCCTTCTTTTTATTCAAAACACTTTCTGTGTGATTTTGCATAACTTATTGCTATCTGCGCCTGTTCAAATATGTTTTTTATCGCATTGGAATCGGCTTTTTGAACAAATGTGTAACATAAAGCAAACGCTTCGTCTGCATACGCACTAACAGTTGCTATTCCTCCATCAAAAAGTCTTAGAATGTCATTTTCATCTAGAGAGAATAAAAAAGCTACAGAACAGGATGCTGCATCATTCATTGTAATATTAGAACTCTCATCAAACTTCTTTATGCCAAGATTTACTAGAGCTGCTCGTTTGCAATCTAGAGATACTTCATTGTCGGCACAAGCACCTAGCAATATACAAAAAAACAAAGCCAATAATTTTTTCATAAAATCCCCTTTTATTAGTGTTTATAATATCCGACACATAATTCGGTTGCTTTTTTTGTTATTTTCGTAAAAAGAAGAGCCCGCACAATGTCTTCATCATTATACTGTTTTATAAAATATACAACATTGTTGGAATGGCACTCACAATACCTAATATTTTTCTTTCCGAAGCTCTCTATACAACTTTCGTAAAAAAATGATTTTAATTTGTTAACAGGCAAATTAACGAATGTTATCTGTTCTTTACAAGCATATTCTGCATCAACATATTTTTTTATAAATTCTTTTTTTCTGGGTAATTTGTCTTTTAATTCTGTTGCTACGAATGAAGCAAGACACTCGCAATAAGCTTCATGTAACACCATGGTAGAATCGTCTACTTTATTAAAAACACATGTTTCATAAGTAGATTCCTTTATTTCTGCATAAGATTTATTCTTATAATGTGATATTCTAGGGTTTTCAATAAAATTCCACCATGCCCATACAGCCATTGTTGCTATAAGTAAAAGGGTAGTGAATATCAATAAAAATACTTTAAACATTTTCTTCATTTTGTATCCCCCTGCTAAAAAAACAGACCGCCATAGGATGCTAGGCGGTCGGGGAGTTCTCAAATCACGTCATTATTGATTCTGTTGCTTTCGGGTAACCCCTGTTGTATAGCAAGCAGCTCCCCGACTTATACAGTCAGGGATAAATGACGACACAAAACCACAGGAATGACATCGTATAACGATGCCACAGCAATTTTGCACCGAATGACGTAGGCTTGAGATAGCCCCGAACCCATATCCCTATGGATTCATTTCATATGATATCAATTAGATTAATCAACTTCAAGTACAATCAAAGCGTTTTAATTATACGTAATTTTTTTGATGAGAAAATAACGTTTAATCTAACCGCATACGCCCCGATAGGTTCTTCGTGCGCCTCGTTGCGAATCTCCGCCTTTGGGGGCTTCTATTCGACTCGGACTACGAACCCATCTGGGGCTTTTTAGGAAACATACTGTTCTTTATGGATGTTTTTGATGTTCTATATATCAAGGAGAATACAAATGACATACACACAACCACTTACTCATGAAACATTACTGACTGTTCATGAATTAGCCAATTTGCTGAAAATAAAACCAGACACTATCTATCATTGGCATCTTCGCAAAGCTTATCCCGAAATCAAAAGAGTAAAGATTGCGGGAAAAGTTTATTTCAAACTATCTTCGTTGCAACCATTTTTGAATATAGATACGCCTTAATTTATTTATCGGATTGGGTATATTCAGACAGTTATTTCTTTTTAATATCACACCAAACCCCACCCATAACTTCAACGTTGATAGTGACGAAGGAGTGTATGGGTATATTTTTTCTTGTACCTTATTACCGAACCATGTTTTCAAGTAGAATAGATAAGCACCTTCATCTTGGATATATCTTGCATTTGGACTGTTAGTATATTTGTTTAATTCCTTTACCATATATGCACAAACACCTTCCTTGTCATATATGTATCTTAGGTTTATCACTGTACTAAAAAATCCAAAATACTCCCTTGTTTTATCAATAGCTATTATCAATCGTCTTAGTACATCCATCGGTTCACCACAGTGTTTAATAGCTAAGTGAACGTGCCAGAAACCGCTTTTACCACGTTCAAACACACCCACAAAAGGCAATGGATTACGTTTCCAATTATGTTCGCTGCATGTAAAAAGTCTTTCTATTGTACGGATGATATTACGGTACATTTCTTTTGCTTCTTGTTGATTCTTGGTTCTGCGGTATCCTGATTGGTTTATATGGGGCAATTTAATCGATAACAGTGCTAAGTATTCGGATTTAATAAGGTCCAGATACCATGCTTGTTGTTCTGGGGTCATGCTGTATTTATGGTTTCTGTATATTCCTTGGTCTTCGACATAACATTCATTGTTGAACATATCCAATATATCTGTGACTGTTCTGCGGGATATTTTGTCTTGAGTTGCATCTTTGTACCACGTTCTTCGTTTTATCGTATTTGCATGCCTAGTTAATGTTTCTGTATTTTTGAAAAAGTTAGTTGTTGGTTCTGTGTTGCTCATAGTTGATACCTTTATGGTGTAGTGATAGACCCCGTCTGGCAAGCACTTGGACGGCAATATTGTAAAAAGACCCACGCAGCATAAGTGTGAACCGATAAGCAATCCCATTCACCCCACGCAGTCAATTGAATAGAACTGCTGTTTTGGATAAAAATGGAAATGTTTGATTATTTATTGCAAATGCATGCGTGCACCCAACAAAAAAGCCCTTAAAGGGCTCATCAAAGAAAAATTGCTTAAGAAATTATTGCAATGAGATTTCTGCTTTGAAGCGCAGCAGGACATTTGCCTGTTTGCGTGAAATTGGATAGCCACAACACATCTGTTCTGTAATATTAACTACCGCAGGGTGCACATACATACCTGCAACCTTGGCCATTAATACCAAGTTTTCCCAATATTCTGTACCCAATCCCATAACTTCGCGGACTTCTTCTGTTTCACTGCACCTTCTGCACATAATTAACCCCCTTGGTTACATATAAATAGAACTGTTGGTACGGCCCAAATACACAAAAAAATCCAAAAATAAAAAATTTTTTTCAAATTTTTCCAAAACCACCTTCTCGCATGAGTTCTACAAATCAAGAAGCAAGACGGTCGAGCTTCTATCACTAGTAGAAAAAGAAGTAAAATCATGCTAATTGATAAGAAAATAAAAGCGATTGCAATAACCCGAGTGTCAACAAAAAGTCAATGCGATTCACTGGAAGTTCAGATGCAGGCAATCAACGCATACTGTGAAAATCATCCGGAATTAGAAATTGTTAATATTCACAAGCTAAAGGAATCTGCTTATTGCTTAAAAGCGGGTGATTTGGATGACATTATCGGGAAAACAAAAGATAATTTTGCAATCATCATATCCAAGGTTGACCGATTAACACGCAACATTAATGATTTTTATGTGTTTGCGAAAATGGTACGGGAACACAATATAACATTTCACATTATCCGAGAAGGTATTGTTTGGAACAAAGATTCTGGTCGAGATGTTGAAAACACTATTATGGTCCTGATAGCACATGCAGAACGTGAATCAATCCAAATCAGCGAGAGAACAATCGACTGTCTTAGAATATGCCGGGAAATGGGCAAAGCACCATATCGGGCCCCATTTGGATATATAAATTATACAGAAGGTTCGGAAACGGGAATCAGGTTACATGAAGCGAACTCAATAATATTAAAAGAATTATTCCAGTTGTATTCAAGCGGGAATTTCTCGTTAGAAATGTTGAGCAAACACGTGCAACGTAAATATGGGATACATTTAAGCAAACAACGGATTGATTGCATATTACGCAACAATTTTTATATCGGGTATGCATACTATGAAACAGTTAAATATAAGCACATTTACAAAACAATTATTGACGAAGCGGTATTCAACAAATGTCTGGAAATTCTGAACGGTAAACGCACAGTAAGTAAGAAACCAAAAAAACAACTGTTGTCGCCATTGCGTGGTCTTGTTCGTGATAAAGAAACCAAAGCCCTGTTCACGCCGTATGTTAGTCGCCATAAAACGGTCAATTATCTAAAAACTAAAGTAAGCGGAACAAGAAACCTAAAAGAAAGTGATATTATCAATGCTCTTTCAAAGGTCCTGAAACAATTAAATGACAGAACAGATGTTGTAGCATTGCTGGATGCACAGATTAATACCGACAACATAACTGAACTGGCAAATATTTCAAAATGCATCGCCAATGAAAAAAAAGAAATAAAACGCTTTGAAGAACGGATTCAAAATTTGTTGACCGGCAATGCCTATGGTGCCACCCCCGATATGATTGCCGCATCAATTGAAAAACTAAACAAACAGCTATCAACCCATCGTGGATTTTTACAACAATATCAAAGCAGAGAAAAAGAAATCAAGCAAGATACAGTTATAATAACGATGGACATATTACAAAGCTTCAACAATATGGGGATAGAAAGCAAACATAACATGTTGAAAATACTGTTTAAGAACATAATATATCATAACAATTCCATTACATGCTATTTTCAGGACGGTTTAGGCATAAAGCCAATCAAATGCATTATGGAATAATTAAATTGATTTAATGTATTAAAGATTTCAAACTTCTCAAAAAGGGGTTTGAAATGCAGGCTGTTTTATTAGCCAGAGTTAGCAGTAAAGAACAAGAGGACGGTCACAGTTTGGTAGCACAGCTGGACCGTCTTCATGCATATTGTTTACGCAAGAATCTGGATATTATCCAAGAATTTACACTGGTCGAAAGCTCAACGCGTGGGGAACGGCCCGAATTTCAAAAAATGATTGCGTACATCAAGAAACAATCCGGCAAGGTGGCACTGGTCTGTGATAAGGTAGACAGGTTGCAGCGTTCTTTTCGGGAAGTGCCGATTTTGGAACAACTGCGTAAATCAAATAAGTTGGTACTGCACTTTGTAAGCGAAAATCAGATATTGGATTCTGGGGCAAACAACTCGCAAATAATGGCCTATCAGATTTTTGTTATGATGGCAGAAAATTACACAAACTGCATCAGTGATAATGTAAAAAGGTCTTTTGAAAAGAAAATACGTGAAGGCACGATATTGACCTGTGCCCCGATTGGATACTTGAATACAACAATTAATGGTGCACGTACAGCCATTATTGACCCAGAACGTGGGCACAAGGTTCGGATGTTATTTGAAAAATACGCCACAGGCAACATATCCATACGTCAACTGGCCGATTATGCAACAGAAATCGGGCTAAAAACCAGAAGAAATAAGCCAATCAGCCCCAGTCAAATGCATCTGATTTTATGTAATCCTTTCTATTATGGAGAAATGAAAATCAAAGGCAAACTGTACCCGCATTGCCATGACAGACTTATAACCAAAGAAATTTTTGACCTGTGCGATAAAATAAGGTCCGGCAAGTATAACAATGTGTCACGCAGGAAGAAAAAGGACATGTTATTGTCGGGCTTTGTTCATTGTGTGCACTGTGGCAAATCATACAGTCCATATCTGGCCAAAGGGCGTTATGTATTCCTGAAACCACCTAAAAGTGATACGTGCCGGCATTATCACGTGTCCGCTGCACCATTCATGAAGCAGATTAATGAAATACTGTCTGCATTGCACTTTGGACCATCATGTTCGGGGCAAATGATAAAAGGTCTACAAGAAAAACAGACCAAGGCGATATTGGAAAAAGACAGATATATTGCAACGCAGAATGAAACCCTAAGTAAGCTAGCCATAAAGAAAAGTCGTTTGACGGAACTATATCTGGACCAAGGAATAAGTCGTGATGAATACGATACAATCATCAACGATATCAGCAAACAGCAACAAGAAATTCGTGACCAAATGGTTAGAACGGATGACCGGATTGGTGCATTCTATGCCAACTTGATAAAATGTGCAAAAATCGCAGAAATCAGCCATTTCTTATTCAAAAGTTCGAACTTTTGCCTAAAACGACTAATTTTGAAATTGATAAGTTCGAACCTTTTTCTGAACAATAAAAACGCAGTTATTTCAATAAGATACCCCTTCGTAGACATGGTCCAGAAGGGGTGTCGTCAAATATGGGGCGGATAACCGGACTCGAACCGGCGACATTTGGTACCACAAACCAACGCTCTAACCAACTGAGCTATATCCGCCATACTGTGGGTCTTACGACCATCAAAACTGCACAACCGAAATTTATTATGGTGGAGCTGATCGGACTCGAACCGACGACCCCTTGCATGCCATGCAAGTGCTCTACCAACTGAGCTACAACCCCGGTGTGCTGACATATTTTATATTTCTTCTTGCCAAATGTCAAATATATTTGCTAATCTTTTTATATATTTAAGGAGATATAAATGGATTATCAATTATTAAAATCAGAAGTTGAACAAAAAACCGCACAAACACTGGAAGTTTTAAAGACTGAATATGCCGGTCTGCGTACTGGTCGTGCATCTGTTCATTTGTTGGATGCTGTTCGTGTTCCAGTTTATGGTTCTGAAATGCCAATCAATCAGGTCGCAACCGTATCAACACCTGATAATCAGACTTTGTCTGTTACTGTTTGGGATATTACGAATGCACCAGCTGTTGAAAAAGCAATTCGTGATTCTGGTTTGGGGTTAAATCCAATGACTGCAGGCGGTGTTATTCGTCTGAACATGCCGCCATTGACCGAAGAAAGACGTCGTGAACTGACCAAGGTCGCTGGTAAATATGCAGAAGAAGCAAAAATTTCAATGCGTAATATTCGTCAAGATGCAATGAGCAAGATTAAACGCGCAGTTACAGATAAAGAAATTTCCGAAGATGATCAACGCAAATTTGAAGATGATTTGCAAAAAGTATTTGATAAACGCAGCACAGAAGTAGATGCTATGGCAAAAGAAAAAGAAGCCGACATTATGTCCGTTTAATCAAAAACCAGGAAAATATACATGTTCAAACTGTTCAAAAAAAAGCAAAATATAACAACAACTGATAAAATTCCTCAACACATCGCATTTATATGTGATGGGAATCGCAGATGGGCCGAACAACGCGGTATGCCACCATTGATGGGACATCAGGCTGGTATTGCAAACTTTGAAAATCTGGTTGACTGGTATATGAAACGCGGCGTTTCAACCATTACTTTTTATATCTTTTCAACCGAAAACTGGTCGCGTTCCAAAGACGAAGTGAATTTCTTGATGGATTTATTCTATACAGAAATGAAAAAAAATCTGAAAAATGCGTTGGACAAAAATCTGCGTTACCGTGTTATTGGTTCGCGTGATAAATTGCCAAAAAAATTGGCAACTATGTGCGACAAATTGGAAGAACAATCCGCAGAAAACACTGGTGGAACTGTTGTTTTTGCATTGAACTATGGTGGTCAAGACGAAATTGTAAACGCTGTAAATGTGGCAATAGAAAATGGCGAAGCCGTTACACGCGAAACATTCGAAACATATCTGGACACAGGCGACTTGTTGCCAATCGATTTGATGGTGCGCACCAGCAATGAACATCGTATTTCAAATTTCTTGTTGTGGAAACTGGCATATGCTGAACTGTTATTTATTCCAGAACACTGGCCGGAACTGGTAAAAAGTGAGAAATTGTGGCAATTTACACTGGACGAATTTGCAAAACGCAATCGCAGATTTGGTGGCGGGAAAAAGGCAAACTATACTGGAAAAAAGAAATAATCAACAAAAAAGGAAGGAAATAGATTATGTCAAATACAAAACTTCGTATCATCGCTGGGGTAATTATGGCACTGATTGCATGTGGTGTGGGGGTGTTACAATATTTTGGAACACCTGCAGTAAAGTATCTTGGGATTATTATCGTATTGGCAATGATTGTTGAATATGTTATGTGTATTCGTCGCACAGATACAAAAGTATTGCGTGAAAACTGTCTGACCTTTTTTGCGTTCTTGGTATTGTTGTGCACGATGTTGCCTGCAATCAATTCGGTTGGTGGTCGCCCATGGATTATATTGTTGTTGCTGATGATTATTTGTGCAGCAGATATTGGTGCATGGTTCTTTGGTCGATTGATTGGTGGGGACAAAATGTGGGAAAGATTGTCTGCTGGCAAAACATGGTCTGGTCAAATTGCTGGTATTCTGTGCGGAACTTTTGCTGGGGTTCTGTATGGTCTGCTGGGTGCTGATGTATTCATGCCGCAATTGATGTGGATTGGTATCAGTGTTGCACTGATGTCACAGTACGGGGATCTGACCGCCAGTTATATCAAACGCAAAATGGGAATCAAAGATTTCGGAACAATTCTGCCAGGCCATGGTGGTATATTGGATCGATTTGACGGTTGGATTTATGCATTACCAATTGTTTGGTTGGTTATGTTGTAATTTTATTAGCAAAGTAAAGGAAATGTACACATGAATATTTTATTGGCTGTTGTTGCATTATTAGTCGTTCTGGGGATTGTTGTATTTGTTCATGAACTGGGGCATTTTTTAGCTGCACGGTGGGCCGGTGTTCGTGTAGATACTTTTTCAATCGGATTTGGACCTGCGATTATTAAATGGCATGACAAACGGGGAACAATATGGAAAATAGCATGCCTGCCATTGGGTGGTTATGTTTCTATATACGGCCAAGAAGATATGTTCAATCGCAAGAAATTTGCAGAACTTCCTGCAGATAAAAAACAAGGACACTATCTGTCTGTACCTGCGTGGAAACAGTTTATTATAATCGGTGCTGGGGTATTTATGAACTTTATTCTGGCATGGGTTATATATACTTCATTATTTATGTTTCAGCCACGTCTGGTTGCTAATTCACAGTTACCTGTTATCGGCCAGGTAATACAAGAATCTGTTGCATTTAATGCGGGTGTTCGTGCAGGTGATACAATCATCAGGATTGATGATGAACCAATATCAAACTGGGGTGATTTAATTCTGGCCAAAGAATTAGCATCTGGACGAGATGCAAATGTTGTGATTGTTCGTGGTGAAAAATTAGTAAACATTCAATTATCGCCATCAGAAACATGGGGTATGATTGCCGACGGCAGCAGACGCGCAGACCCACAACGCCAAGGGCTGTTTCGCGCAATGTACAGCGGTGCACGCAAAACATATTATGAATCAAAAACTTTACTGGTTGTATTAAAGCAAATAGTTACTGGTGAACGTTCATCAAAACAACTGGGGTCTTTTATCACAATTGCACAATATTCAGGTGCAGCGATGGCAGCAGGATTCTTTACCCTGCTTAGTTTGATTGCATTGCTGTCTGTAAATCTTGGTGTATTGAATTTGTTGCCATTACCTGTATTGGATGGTGGCTATTTACTGATTTTGGCAATCGAAGGTATTACACGACGCAAATTACAAGGACGCGGTATGGAAATCGCTATTATGATCGGCTGGCTATTGATACTGGGGTTATTTGTTCTGACAATGTGGAACGACTTGGCGCGTGTATTCGGGTAACACAAAGGAATAATTTATGATTGTTATGAATGCTATTGCTGGCGAAACAGTTATACAAGCATTGACAAAAGCATATAGTGTCGTATTGCACGAACGCAAAAATGTTTTGTTAGAAATCAACGATATAATGATGCTGATTGATAAAAAATCTAGTCTAAGTGGTCTGTTGAATAAATATAGAACAAAATTACAATTTAAGCATGAAATCGAACAATTAAAACGGGTAAAACAAAAATGAAAAAAATTTCTATATTTACAATTTTATCTGTGTTTGTAGGTACACCTGCTGTGGCAGCAACTGTTTCACGCATTGATGTTGTGGGTAATCAGCGTATGGATACAGAATCAATTCGCATATTAGCAGATGTTAAAGTCGGCGATAATGTTGGTGATGCACGCAGTAATGAAATCGCAAAAAAACTGGAACAAAGCGGTTACTTTTCTCGTATCAGTGTAAATATGAAGGGTAATACGTTAAAAATAAGTGTCACAGAATCACCAACCGTAAATATGATTACAGTCGAAGGCAATGATGAAATTTCTACAGACGATTTGAAAAAAGAAATTAAAACCAAAAAACGCACTTCTTATGACGAAACCGTTATTGGTTCTGATGTGCAACGAATGCTGACGCTGTATCAACGCAAAGGATTCTTTGGCACAAAAATCGAACCACAACGAATTGATTTATCTGATAACCGTGTAAATGTTGTATACGAAATTACTGAAGGTCATCCAACATGGATTTCTGACATCAAATTCGAAGGCAATAAAAAATTCAGCGACAGTACATTGCGTGGCGAAATATTATCTCGCGAGCATGCATGGTGGCGTTTTATGACACAATTCGATACATTTGATGAAGATAGAATTCAATATGATGGTCAAATGTTGCGTCAATTCTATTTGCAAAATGGGTATGCTGATTTCAATGTAAAAAATATAAATGGTAAGTTTACACCTAATCGTGAATATTACTCTGTTGTTTTTACCGTTGACGAAGGCGAAAAGTATGACTTTGGGGAACTAACTGTTGAAAACCCTTTTGATGATGTCCCCACAGATGTTTTAACAGATGTTATCGCAATGAAGTCTGGTGATACATATAATATCGATTTAGTTGAACAGACAATGTCTGAACTGCGCAGTGCAGTTGCAGAATACGGATATGCGTTTATCAATATCGAACCAATCCCAACAAAAAATGACGACGATAAAACGATTGATATGAATTTTAAAATCCAAAAAACAAATCGTATTTATCTGAATACAATAAATATATTGGGTAATGTTCGTACATTTGATACAGTTATTGAACAGCTGATTCCGATGCGTTCAGGCGATCCTTTTTCATTACAGACAATCGAAGAAGGTCGTCAAAAACTGATGCGCACCAGATATTTCAAAGATGTGCAAATGGTTCCAACACGCGTTGCAGAATCAAATATGATGAATCTGGATATCAAGGTCGAAGAACAACCGACCGGTGAATTATCTGGCGGTTTTGGTTGGTCAAATATCAACGGATTTATGGTTGATGCGGGTATCACAGAAAACAACTTTATGGGACGCGGTCAAGTTGTACAGATTCGCGGCTCTATTGCTGAATACCAAAAGCAAGCATTGTTCAGCTTTACAGAACCATATCTGTTTGGCCGTCAGTTGTCTGGTGGATTTGATGTGTCATATACAATGTACGATTATTCATCATTGGGCAGTTTTGGTTACGACCGCGATTCTTTCAGCGTATCTGGACGCATGGGTTGGCGTTTGACAGATCATTGGACACAAAATGTTCGCCTGTCTGCGTCATTTGACCAGAACTATGATTTACAGGCAACGGGTGGTTGGCAAAATGCAAACCTGTATACATTGTCGACTAATTTCAGATATCATAATTTGGATACTAATTTTGAACAGAATACACATACCGGCATTGTGGCAAATCTGGGGTTGGCATATACTGGGTTTGGTGGCACAGAAAGCTATATGCGATACAACGGAGATATTATTGGTATGGTAAATTTCTGGAACGATAAATGGCAATTGCGTTCATCCTTGAACTTTGGTTATTTGCAACCGCTGGATGGTGATTATATATCTCGTGTTTATCGCTACTTCTTGGGTGGGGAAAGCCTGCGCGGATTTGATGTTGCGGGTGTTGGTTCACGCAACTGGGCATTTACAACATATGCACTGGGGGGCTTATGGAAAGTCAATGGGTCAACACAGTTGAATTTCCCGATCTTTATCCCTGATGAATATCAGATAAAAGGTTTTGTATTCGCGGACTATGGCGTATTGGGCAAACCGCCTGCATCCGAAAATACATTTACATATTATGGTATCACACGCGAAAACTATATCGATGATACAATCAGAACATCTGTGGGTGTGGGTATTTACTGGAATACACCAATGGGGCCAATGAACTTTTCATGGGGCTGGCCATTAAAGATGACAGATTATGACCGCGAACAAAGATTTTTACTGTCGTTTGAAACACAGTTTTAGTCTTGACGGTTGATATAGATTTTTCTTATAATCAGAGAAAGGTAAGGAGTGGCAAATGAAAAAATTTATATTGGGATTCTTTGTTGCACTGTGTTTGGCCGGTTGTGGTCAGGTTTATGATCGTGAACCAGTTGGTGTTGGTTATGATAATAACGAACTAAAACTTAGTCCATGTGCATGTATTATGGTATATCAGGCATAAATCTGATATATATGGGGGGATTTTTTGAAGTATCCAGACGAATTTGATACACCGACTTTTCCAGCGGGCAAACAGATTGCTGTTACCCGTGTTATGTCTGTTGCAGTAATGTCTGTATTTCTGATGATTCTGTTTGCATGTGGATTATTATTATGGGCGCAAAAATCTATGCATGTGCATCCGTTCTTGGTATCAATAAATGAAATCACTGGGCAATGGGAAATCGTTGGACACCAACATACAGATATCAAAGAAATGTCGACGGTACAGACATTGCAAGAATCTGTCATTGGCAAATTCTTGGAATATCGTTTCTTTGTCACCGAAGATGAAAACTTTAATGCAAATATCTGGCAAACATGTGATAGAAAGGTTGATTGTAATCCATCGGCAAAAACTGGTCTGGGTTCTGAAACATGCGTGCTGTATTGTCTAACCAGCGATGACGAGCATACAAATTTTGTGACAAATACGATTCCACAATATCAAACAATTGTTCAAAATGGTGAAATGTGGGAATTGGATGCAAAATCTGTTGAAATGACACCTATCAGCCAGATAGTAACTAAGGGCGGTATATGGCAAATCCGCGCAACAATAAATTCCAGCTTATTTGGTCCGATGAAAATACTGGCATATGTCAATGTGTTACACAATACAAATTTATATCCACAGACACTGGGGTATTACGTATCTGAATTTAACGCGTACAAGATAGACTGATGAAAAAACTGATTATGTTTTTTGCTGGATTATTGCTGATGCTGATTATGTTTGCATCGTTGTTTTTGGCAGGTGCAATATATGACACCGGTAAAAAAGCCACCGTGGAGACATATTTCTTTCAACCAAATGACAGTCCCGATCGCAGACCTGGTGTACCCGCATCACCATCTGACTTAACCACCGACAAGGTTCGTAATATGTTGGTACGCAGGTATATAACAGAATATTTCTATGTTGTACCGAATACGCAAAATGTTGAAACGCGTATGTCTGGACAGACATCATTACGATTTATGTCAAGTAATGACGCGTTTCAATATTGGTTGAATAATATCGCACCACAAATCCAAGAAATGGCCGAACAACGAAAATTACGGCTGGTGCAATTGACAAATGTTGAAAAAGCAACAGATGAAAAAAACTATTGGATTGTTGAATATGATTTAATAACATGGGAAAAACCGAATGATTTGTCTGTTCAACCAGTTGTTACACATGGTCAGATTTACTTAAATTTGTTTTATGATGGTATGCGCGATGAATTAAACGGAAAAACAATTGAAGAATTACTGGAATCAGGCACAGACCCAGCAGTCGCATTTAAATTTGGTGTTTGGACAGTCAGTTCATATGACGAACAAAAATAGGTCAAAATATGAAGCATAAGTTCTTTATCTTTATCAGTTTAATGTCTGCATTTTTTATGCATAGCTTTGGCATGGCTGCCGGATTTGAAATGGATGATTATGCAATCGTTGACAGTACAGATGCAGATTTAACCCTGTCTGATGTATCATTAAATTCTGGTGCAGATGTTGCAGGGGTATCTTCGTTTGATATCGCAGGTGTTATGCTGGGGATGTCATTTGATGATGTTCAAACATTGTTCTTTGACAATCGCGGATTATATGCCCCTAGAAAAAAGAACAGTATTATTTACACAATTCACCAAGATTGGAAATATAATCTGGATTATGAATGCAGAAACCAAGGTGTTGTAATTCCAACAGAACTGGAAAAATGTATAAACAGTTTGGCAAAAAATCGTGGTTTGATGTATGCATCTGAATTACACTTGGTTCGTGAAAACACTGGTGAAACTGTTGTTGTATATTTTACCAGCAATGCGACAGATAATCGGGTGTGGCGCGTGGTATATAATAACGATGTAAATGAACAAGAAGGTGATGCAGAAAAATTTGCACGTCAACGCGAAAATAAAATATTGGCGTTTTGGCAGCACGTGCTGGAAAAATACGGCGCACCCAATTCTGGGGATGACAAATGGTTGTCCAGTTCAAATGCGTATGACCCAATGTTGACAGCATATTATGGTGCGTTGGATTTAGTTGATAATGGTCGAAACGCATCTGATCATGCAAAGAACATCCAAAGTGCACGCGAAAACTTTAAGGCAAAGCCATATGCGTTCTGACACATCGTATACCAAGGGATTATTCGCAGAATTTATTGCGCGTATGTACCTGAGATTACACGGGTATAAAATTGTAAAATCAAGATATATTACAGGACGAAATACTAATCGCGCAGAAATTGATATTATTGCACAGCGCAACAACACAATGGTTTTTATCGAAGTAAAAAATCGTAAAACAGTTCAAAATGCATGGGATGCAATTACTGTGTCACAGGCAAAGCGTCTGCGCCGTGCAGCAGAAACATATCTTGCGCAACGCAAATGGATGGGCAATGCGCGATTTGATGTGATATTTGTATGCGGATATCGCATTCATTGGATAAGAAGTGCGATATAAATCTTGAAAAAATGAATATATTCCTGTATACTTATTCATGTCGACTAACCCAAAAGGAGAAAACATGAAAAAGATTATGTTGGCATTGTTTGCAGTATTGACCCTGTCTGCATGTGGTGGTTATTATAAATCAGGTAACTGTGAATATGAATTCTTGTTACACAAAGATATTTCTATTTCAAAAATCGTTGGTAATATGACTGGCGGTTGCTAAAAACAAAATCCTCCAGATTGGGGGATTTTTTATATCTGTTGAAATTCTTGATTGCATGTACTAGTATTACGTTAGTCATAACACAAAGGTTATCATGCAACAAACTTTTACACTGCATACACATACAACACCTTTTGATGGAAAAAATACTGCAGAAC
This sequence comes from Candidatus Enterousia sp., assembly GCA_045613445.1. Lineage (GTDB taxonomy): Bacteria > Pseudomonadota > Alphaproteobacteria > Rs-D84 > Rs-D84 > Enterousia. The sequence goes on from JAZLAZ010000007.1 coordinate 31,265, forward strand.
AAATGATTGATGCCGCACAACAACACGGCATGGAAACAATCGGTATATCAAATCACTTTATTGTGCACCCAGATATTATAAAAACAAAATTCTATCCTTTTGCTGTATCTGGAGGATACAATTATATGTACAACACAAATTTCAATAATACAATTTGCAAATTTCAAGAACACTATAATCATCTGGAACAGATTGCCGTAAATTATAACATAAATGTATTACATGGTATGGAACTGGATTTGTTTGATAACAGACGATGGTATAACGGTTATGCACATATGATAAAAACACTAAATCCAGACTATATTATCGGTGCTGCACATTTTATCGAATATGGTGGAAAATTATGTAATATACACGATATGAAAAACGCAGCACCAGATGACCAAGATAAAATGCTGCGTGCATATTGGAAAAAAATTCAATGGATAGCAAAATCTGGAATGTGTAATTTCTTGGCACATATTGATTTGCCTGCACGACAAAAACTGGGACTGGATGAGAAGTGGACGGATATCGAACAAGAAACAATTGATATAATCGCAGAAGCCAAAATACCTGTGGAAATAAATACCGCACTGTATAAATATTCAGATCGTCCACACCCATCACCACGAATTATGAAAATGTGCGCAGACAAAAAAATACCAATGTTTTTATCGGATGACGCGCATCATATCAGTCATGTGTGCAAATACTTTGAAGATGCAAAAAAATATGCCGATAATTTTGGCATAAATTTAATCGGACTAGATAAAATTCTTTAATCATTTGCACGCGGATGTGCGTTGGCATATATATTTGTGATTTCTGCCATATTTACCTTGGTATATAACTGGGTCGTGGACAAGGACGAATGACCCAACAATTCTTGCAAGCTACGCAAATCTGCGCCCCCTGCCAACAATGCCGTGGCAAATGTGTGACGCAATGCATGTGGTGTTACATAATCTGGTAATTGTAAATAATAGCGTAAATTTTCAACAACCTTTTGCGCCATCCGTGGCGACATCGGCAAGCCGCGCACACTGCGAAATAATTCGTCTGTGGCACTATTACCAAATGGGCGAACAGCAATATACTTTTCAATCGCATCCCATACAACAGGTAATACAGGAACAAGCCTTTCTTTGTTTCCTTTTCCTGTTATACGCAAAACATCTGGACGACCACGAATATCCATATTCCGCAACGATAACGCTTCGGATATACGCAGTCCACAACCAAATAACAATACAACCAACGCCCAATCACGTGCAGCCAACCATGGTTCACCCACATCAATATCACGAATTGCACCATGCATGTGTTCAACATCAATCGGTTCAATTGCCTTGGACAGTTTGCGTGGAACTTTTGGTGAAGATATTAAACCAATTGCATCGTTTTTAATTCCATGATATCGCGCCAAGTATTTATAAAAACTGCGCAACGAAGATAACGCACGCGCCGTCGATTTATGCGACAAACCACGCCGTTGACGATTTGCCAAATACGAACGAAAACACAATGTATCAACACGCGATAAATCATGTGGTAATGGTGGTGTGCTGGAAAAATCTTGATAGAACAGCAAAAAATCACGAATATCTGTGTCGTATGCCGTTGCAGTGTGTGACGAATAATTCTTCGTCTGGGTTAAATAATCAATAAATTCAACAACGATTTCGTTCAATTCTTGGCCTTATTGTATTTCAAACACCGCAGATACAGTCACAGAAACATCTGTATCACGCGATACAATTGTGCCAGTGACAGTATCTGTCATAGATGATGCCATTACCATTTTTGTTCGCAACAAACCGTTTGTCGGTACAACAGAATCAGTTGCATTTGTACCATATGATACAGATATCAAGCGCCCTGCCCGTTTGTTGTCGCCAGAAGCCAGTGCGTTGGCACGATTGCGCGCATTTTCAACAGCAACTGATAAACATTCTTCCATTATCGGTTTCAAAACTTCAGGGCTGGTATACATACGCAGGTTTTCAGAATATACATTTGGCTTGTTTGCAAACTGAGATAAAATCTGCTCTATTTCATCAACACTGTTTGCAGACACTTCGACAGCAATCGTCGTTTCAATGCCCAGTGTTACAGATTTTTGTTCGTCACGATTCCATTCTGTCTTTTCATATGAATTGAATTGTGTCGTCTGTAACTGTACCGGCAAGGTCTTTAAGTATTCCGTGATTTCTGCCATTTGCATCGTTGCATCACGCATTGATTGTGCTGCACTGTCTGCCAATGCAGTAACACGCAATGTTATCGCTGTTTTATCACGCGGTGCCGTTGTCAGGCATTCACCATTGACAGATACTGTGCGTGGAATATTGCCATTACCGTATGTAAATAAATACATGCCAATAACAATCAACAAAGACAAGCTGAAACCAATTAAAAATGGGCGTTTCATGTATTCTCTCTCCTAATGTTTTAACTAACCCAACATTGCTGCTTTGACACGCGCCAGTGTTTCTGTTGCCACAGGTTTTGCACGCGCTGCACCGTTTGCCAAAATTTGTTCTATTTCGTCTGGATTTGCCATCAGTCGTTCATATTCCGTACGCGCATCAGATAAAACAGAATTGACTTTTTCAAACAATATTGTTTTCGCAGTACCATATCCCATACCACCCGCACGGAACATTTCTGCAAATTCAGATATTTCAGATTCAGATGAAAAATGTTTATACAACTGATATATCGTAGATTCATCAGGGTTCTTTGCATCTTCTGGGGTTTTAGAATCTGTGATGATACGCATAATCTTTTTTTTCAATTCCTTTTCTGGTGCCATCAATGGGATTGTATTGTCATAAGATTTGCTCATCTTTCTGCCGTCCAACCCAGGTATCAGACCTGTATCACGACCAATCACAGGTGTTGGCAACTTAAATATTTCACCGTATATCTTGTTAAAGTAACCTGCAATATCACGTGCAAATTCAACATGTTGCTTTTGATCAGCACCAACCGGCACAATATCAGAATTATACAGCAATATATCCGCGGACATCAAAATCGGATATGTATATAATCCCATATTGATACCAGCATCAATATCTTCGCCAGATGCAATATTTCTGTCCATAGCAGCCTTATATGAATGCGCGCGGTTCATTAACCCCTTGGGCGTGACATTCATCAACAATGTATTTAATTGATAAATTTCATCAATATCAGATTGACGAAATAAAACAGCATTATCCAGATTTAACCCCAACGCAACCAACATAGCAGTAATTTCATATGTATGCTGTTTAATCAAAGATGCATCATGAATCAAATTTAATGCATGTAAATCCGCAATAAACATAAAAGTCTTTTGCGTTTGCGACTGTTCAATCAATGGCTTTAACGCGCCAACATAGTTCCCAATATGTGGTGTGCCTGTTGGTTTAATACCAGTTAAAACGATTTTTTCTGTACTTGACATAATAATTACCTTTTCTTGTATTTAATTTTAATGTTTTTACGCTAAAAATGAAAGCCCAAAAATTACAGGGCAGTAAAATAATTCAGGCGGCGATGCGCCAACATTTGTTTTCAGAAAAGATAAATGTGTTCTTTAACATATGTTTATTATAGGACACAAAAAGCCAACTTGCAATAAAAATCCCCCAAGTGGGGGATTTTTATTTTATTACTGCACCTTTTATCAGGGTCAGGTCTTCTTTGATATCATCAATCTTGATTTGGATTCTGGCGATACCTGTTTCCAAAATTGTTGTTCTGTTTTCCAGCGCAGTTATACGATTATCAACACGTTCCAATTCCAACACAGAAAAATCTTGCTTGGCAGCCCAGTAAATTACACCTGCGATAAATACGATTATAAACCAACTGTCACGCAAAAATTCAATTAAACCATTTACAGGATGTTGTTGCGATTTCATGATTTATCCCCCCGCCCACGCGATACAAATGTTTCAATCTGATGCACCAACATGCGTTGCGATTCCAATGAACGCAATTCTGATTCTGTGGCATTTGCCCCCAGCACGCGTTCAATCGTTATATGACGCAAGTGCGTCAGCACACGCTGCCCAGATGCACCAGAAAATGTTTTGGCATATGCCTGTTCTATATCTGTCATAAAGCCCCCCCAATAATACTTTCTGTTGCGGTCATTTGTGCGATTGGTGCAATGTATTTTAATTCTGCATCGCTGTTTAATTTTATTTCTGGGATCAGACCGCGCGATGACAGAATCTGTAATCCCCTGTCACATAACGGTCTGATAAATTCATGTAACAGACGACCATATGTCGCGCCCAAAATACGCATCATATCGGCATTGCGCGCCATAATTTCTGTTGCTGTCATTTCTTTTTCACTCAACAACCCCAGTCTGTCTACCAATAATGTGTGCCGTATGCGTTCACGCAAATCTTTTAATATAATTTGTGACACATCAAAATTCGCAGCACTGGTCAACGGTGTAAGTCCTGATGATCCAACTGCCTTTGGTATAATTGCCCCTGGTGTTAAATTGATATTATTTAAGTTTACAACACCATCGTCATCTGCTTGCCAGATACCTGATACGGCAATTGTTGCGTTTTTTAATACCAGTTCTACGACTTTGTTCGCTGTTTTTATATCTGGCAATGCACGCATAATGGGACCGCGACCATATAGTTCGCCACTGGCAACAGACCAACGAAATACGATATATGGATTTGTTTCAAATGTACCCGTTGATACAATATTATTTTCAATATCGCCACCAACATCTAACCATGCTGTAAATTCTGTTCCAACCAAACTTTGCACCAATTTTAATTGTATTTCTGGGTCGTTCTTGATTGAATCACGCAAATTTGCAGGCGGTGTCCATGTTGGATATTTTTCCATCACTTCATTTGCACTCATCGATGTTGTGTGAAATATCGCGTTTGGTAAAATCGCAATATCTGATACTGGTATCGCAGTAAAGTTAAATGCAGATGATGCACCAATTGGATTTTGCCCCATAAACAAACACGCTGTTCCCAAGGTTACTAAATCCATATAGCACTGGTGTATCGTCGTGTAAAAATTAGAATCATTTAAGTGGGCACGCAACACAGATGTCGCATAATCAGCATCCGGTGATAATTCACTTTCGCGAACCAGTTGCAACCACATCGATTCTGGAGGTGTCAACAAAGTGTAAATGGATGCAGCCAAGTTATCTGCTGCATCTGATGCTGTTGCATCGTATAATGTTGCTAGATCCACATCAGATGTTGGCATTGTATATCTGTGTGCGTCTTCCCAGCGCGAAATCCATGGTTCACGTAAACCAATGGCGCGTTTATAAAGTTGCACTAAATTATTTTGCATTTTTATTCCTTTTTGTTGTGTTGTTATATCTTGAAATTTGTATTTGCTGAAAATGTTTTAATTGTATGCCCCAATGGTCGCACGATATTTGGCTGTTGTGCAATTGCACCTGCGACTGCGTCCAGACCATCATCGTGCCCAATATATCCAACTGGTGACCAACCAATCATCTCTGACATCAATGGTGTTTTTTGAATACGAGCATGTGCATACAGTCGTCCAGTACTTAAAACAGGTTCAATTGCAGCCAAAATTCTGTCTGACTTTGATTTTGTATGTGATACACGATTTACATATACACTGAATCCACAACGCATTGCACAATCATGCATAATTTCTGGAACGCCAATTCCAATACCGTTTGTTTCAATTGTTATTCTGGACAATCCGCGCACCCGCATAAAGTCAATTACCATATCACACTGACGCGATAACGGAAATTGTTCTGAATCAAGTACTGCCAGATATAAAATATCGTGAATAAACACATGCTTGTTTTTATCATCGCGGTATATCAGCACACAGGCACTGCCGTCACGTTTACTGCGACCTGTGGACGGATCCCAATACAAAACACAGCCAGAAATCAGATGTTTACCTATTTTGGCTGACCGAGAATCAAATTCTTCGTCATAAAATAGCAAACCACCAGGATCTAACCTTGCGCGTTCTGGCGAAATAAATTCCAACATCATTTGGGCAGAAAAATGTCGTTCCCCCACTGTTTCTTGCATTTGGGCAATTTTTTTAACCGGAAAAAGTTCTGGCCACGCAGGATTTCCAGCACTGTCCACAATTGGAATCTTTAATATTTTATACCCAGACAAAAAAGGCGTTGAAAAAGCATTTTTTTCATATACCATTGAACCAAAGAAGGAATTTGACATGGACTTTACCCCTAAGACTTTACCAACCAATTTAGAAGCCGAACAGGCCGTATTGGCGGCGGTTTTAATGAACAATCGTGCGTTGGAACGCGTGTCTGAATTCCTGCGAGCAGAACACTTTTCGCATCCAGCACACCAAGAAATTTTCAAACTGGCAACCCGTCAATTCGAAGTTGGCATCCCATTTGATATTATCACCGCAAAAAACTATCTGGATCAGCAAGGTGTTCTGGAATCCGTCGGTGGCGTTGACTATCTGACACAATTATCTGGCGCAGGTGCAACTGTTGTAAATGTTGAACAATACGCAAAAATAGTTTACGAACACGCAATGCGTCGTGATTTAATCGCATTGGGCCAAGATATTACTGACAAAGCTTTTATCGAAGATCTGGATAACCCTGTTATTCGACAAATAGAAATCGCAGAACAAAAATTATTCGATATGGCCACAACAGGTTCGTCTGAACGCGAAGTATCATCTATTGAAACAGCACTAAATGCGGCATTAAAAGAAGCAGAAATCGCGTACAAAGCCGAAAATCAATTGTCTGGTCTAACCACTGGCTTGGATGCATTAGATAAATCAATCAGTGGTTTACACCATTCAGATTTAATCATTATTGCTGGTCGACCTGCGATGGGAAAAACAACACTGGCAATGAACATGGCGTTTAATGCAGCACACGCAATTGCATACGGACGCGCAAACCCAAATTACAAGGGCGCAGTTGTATTTTTCAGTCTTGAAATGTCTGCGTCACAGTTGGCTGCGCGTGTATTATCATCGCAATCAAAAGTTCCTGCATCAGCCATGCGCGAAGGGAATTTGACAGACGAAGACTTTTTGAAACTGACACAATATGCATCCGCTATAAATAAAATACCATTGTTTATTGATGACACACCAGGTATGTCGGTACCAATGATTCGCACCCGCGCACGCAGACTGGCACGTCAACATGGTGGCATTGCACTGATTGTTATCGACTATCTGCAATTGATGACATCCCCAGGTGGCAAAAAAAATGACAACCGTGTTCAAGAAATTTCCGAAATCACCCGCGGTTTGAAAATGCTGGCCAAAGATTTAGATGTACCTGTTATCGCATTGTCACAGTTGTCGCGTAGCGTTGAACAACGCGATGATAAACGACCACAGTTGGCAGACTTGCGCGAATCAGGATCTATTGAACAAGACGCCGGTATTGTTATGTTCACATATCGTGAAGAATACTATCTGCAAAATCGCGATCCATCTGAAAGACTGTCAAATACAACCAATAACACAATGGTAGAAAGCTGGCAAAAGCGTCTTGATCGCGCCCGCGGCAAAGCCGATATTATCATCGGAAAAAACCGTCATGGACGCCCAGAAACAGTACGCACTGCGTTCTATGGCGATTACAGTTTATTCGATAATTTGGACGAATTCCAATCACGCGGAGAAAATGAATTTGCACAGCCTGCACAGACAGTAACAGCATCTGCATTTGGCCCTGATCCAAATTCAATGCCAACCGCAATCGATCCAGACGCAATCCCAGACGATATTCCATTGTAATTTTTGTATGATTTTACTTGCACAATTTCTAAAAATTGACTAATATTTTGTCAAGAAATATTTTTTTAGGAGTTTTGCCATGGCACAAGAAGAAATCATCTTTCCAAATAATATACGCAACATTCGTTTGGCGGCTGGCATGAAAATGACTGAATTGGCGCGTCGTACCGGTCTGTCGTTGTCCGCTGTTTCCAAAATTGAAAAGGGTGTGCGACGCCTGAATCAAAAACAATTGTTGAACATATGTAATATCTTGGGCTGTAAATTATCCGATATATTCATCAAAGAATCTGACGATGTCGCAAACCAATGGCAAAGCGAAATAAAACGCCGCATGACAGATAATGAAGACAGCGGTTTGAAAGTATTTGGCAGCGGATTGCGTAAAATCCGCCAACAAAAAGGTAAAACAATCGCACAGGCAGCAAAAGACGCTGGCATGACACTGTCTGTATATCATAAAATCGAAGTCGGTCAACGCGAAATTTATAAAAATGAAATCGAACCATTGGCAAAATCTTTTGCAATGGGTGTCGAAGATATGTTCCAACAGATCGCCAACCTGTATAAATCTGGCGAATTGAACAAACATATCAACAAGGTCAAAGAACGCGTTAAATCTGTTTTAATTCCAGGCAACCCAATGTCTGGTATCGATATGCATGGCAGCGTTTATGGTGCAAAACTGTATGACAGCGCACGCAAAAAATTAGTACCAGTCTTTGGAACGCCCGCAGGCAAATCAATTGTTTTCAAAAAATCAGACGAAACGATGATTGTTGCGCCAATGACACTGGAAGGACGCAAAGGTATCTATGCCATCATACCAAACACAAAAAGGTTGGGTGGTTTTATCCCTGAAAAATCTTATCTGTTCGTTGATGCATTGACACCTGCGCAACCAGGTGACTTGGCGGTATGTATCGACACCGACTTTAATACATTGGACAGTGACACAAAAACAACTGCACATATTGTCAGTGTGCGTCAAGATGCCAAAGGAAAATTATATGGACATATCGCATCACCAGAAGAAAAAGTTACCGGCCAAACAATGCATAAAGTTATCATGATTGTAATGGAATAAGTCCATAACCAACAGGAGAGAGACAACCATGAAAGTACAAATTCGTGCAACTGCACAAAAATTGGTAAACCTGTACCGTCAGGCGCATGTTATAGTTGGTGGCTGGTCGGCTGTAAACCCAATATTCATCAACGAGGCTGACGATGCTGTCATCCAAGAAATACGCGAATTACCAACAGGAAAAATGTTGGTTCGTCATATCGAAAATTTACGCAGTGGCAAAACATCGATGGATTCAATCGAACGTGAATTGTTGCCATATGGCGGCATGATGGCAGGCAACACAATTGCGACAATCAATTTGACAAGTGACCAATGGACAGAACTGGAAAATGGAATTAAAAACTTTATTCCAACCCAAGAAGGTCTTGATGCATTCACAGAACTGGATGTTGTTCATAAATTCGGTGAAGAATGGCAAACAGCTATCAGTTCATTGATACAAACCAAACCACATCTGCGTAATGGATGGACAAACATAAATCAGACATTTAATGCATACAGATTATGGAATACTGCACGCGAAGTCATTTCAAATCCACTGACAGAACGCGTCCGCGCCCAGGTTCAATCTGATATGCCTGAATTTGAGACATATTTACCAATGTTTGGCGATGCAGGAACAGAATTATTGGCCAAACTGCGTACTTTTATCAGTACAATCGACTAAACATTCACTGCGTTCGATATATCGTATCGTATGTATGCGGTGTGCCAATGTAAATCATTGTACCTGTTGGTGATAAAATAAAATCCAATTCACGCAATCGTTCTCGTAAATTTTCGCGCTTTTGTGCTGTGTTGGATGTATTTGGCACTTCGACATCGTCACAAATTATTAAATCTGCACGCATACCTGTTATGTTCCCATAAACACCCTGACATATCACAGATGGTTCACGAATGCCAATCGGTCTGTTTATTGTGATACGACCTGTTGCCCATTCTTTTTTATTTGCAGGAATCATATCTGTACAAAATGTATGATTTTCTAAAACATGCTTGATATGAGATACCATACGGGTTGCCAATGTATTTTCGGCAGATAAAATCAATATTCGTGTTTCTGGGTACAAATATAAAATACATGCTGCAAATACACCAACAACTGTTGATTTACCTGAATGACGAAACGCCATCAATAATCCCCTATGCGGATTTTCAGTCCAACAATCTACCAAAAAACGCATAATCTGGCGATGGTGCGCAGGTGTTGACAGTCCCAATATTCTGTTCCATTCGTCCAGAAATTTATAAAACTCCGTAATCATCGTTGTTTTCATTCGGTGCAGGTTCTGTAATCAGACCATAATCGTTTATCAATTTTGGTAATGCATTTTCCAACACAGACAACAAATTTTGATACAGTCCCAGCACCGCCCCACCAGACAGTTTATCTGCAATTACTTGATTTGTATAATCCATCAAACGCTTTATATTGTCATGTTTGTTCTGCCATTCCAAAGTATCAACATTTATGCTGTGTAAATCTTGAAAAGCAGACAGTAAAAAATTAAAATCAGAATTCAAATCTTCTGGGTCTATTTTTTTGGTCGGCTGATAATCAATTGTACGTGATAACGATATCTGACGAAATATATCTATCTTGGTATCTATAGCAGGTGCAACATCAAACACAATGTTTCCACCAGAAAAATCTTCGTTTGGCATGACAGCAAAATTATGATTTTCACCATCAATAACTTCATCAATTGCGACACGAACATCTGCAGTTTGAAAGAAAGGAAAAGAAAATGCAAATTCTGTTGTCGCACCATCTGCAATATAAGAGATTTTATACATGTTATCCCCCATTTTTTACCCAGCAATATCATCAAATCTTGATAATATTTTTTCCAGCAAGTTTACATTTTTAGCCTTGGTCTTTTTTAATTTAGCAATGTTTGATTGTCTTTTTTCTTCGTATGGGGCAGAAACTTCTGATTTCAATCGTTTTAATACTGCACCTTCGGTTATGCCATTACCAGACATACCAGATGCGCCATATTTTGCACGTTGGGTGGCCAATGCCTTATTTACCAGATTTGTTTTTTCCGCTTCGTCAGCAGCCATTTTTTTCAGAATTTCTTTGCGTTCTGATTTAGCTGCTTTTTTAGCATCTTGATATTCCAAGATTTCTGTCACATCACTTACAATTTGTCCCATTGTTTATATCCTTTGTTATTTTGTTATACTTTATACCAACCGTGTACACTGACCGATAAAACCGTTATTGGCATTGGTTCTGAACTGTGTATCGTCCACATCGGTTCAATCGCATTTTTTATTGTTCCTAATAAATTTATTGAAACATCACCGTTGTATCCGGACGACGAAATATCGTATACAGAATTTGGCAATGTTATACGATGCTTGTTTATTGATATTGATTTTGTATCAATCACACGTGCAACTATTTTTCGAACTTTGATGCGTGTCGCATTATGATTTGACGAACGCAACGGTAACCCAGATGCAGTAAATGAAAAATTATATTGCCCCGCATCAATCAATGCTGTTGAATCAAAATATTCTAAAAATACAGCATCATCGCGTTTAACAACAGCATATGTTTTGCCATCACATGACGCAACAGACATGAAACCGCCACGCGTTTTATATGTTCCCCATGCGGATACACCCAATGACGCATTTTGATTTAATACAGCCATCGTGCCATTATCACACACAACAAACAACTGACGCGTGTTACTGTTATACACAATATCCAATGGTATGGTCATTAAATGTTTTGATAACGCACATAAATCATTTGCATTATAATGTTCACCAATATCATCCAGACTTAGTTCACGAATATCACGACCATTACCTGATATAAAAACCGTCGCGCCTTCTATTTTTTGTGGCGCCAAAAAACGACGCATGTACGATCCAACCGATGTATGCTGTTTTATATCAACCGCAGATGGCGTCAGCGGTTTATTTGATATCGCCCATTCACCAGAATTAGTCAATATTTGTAAATTATCACTGCTGACAACAGTGCAAATTTCTTGTCGTTCTTGTGATAATAACGAAACAAATATCGCTTCGTCATCAAGACCTGTACCTGCACTGAAATTTTTATGATTTCCAACCTTGGACATCCATATACCACTGGGCCAAGAACGCGACCCTCCAAAAACTAATCTGTCTTGATGAAAAGTGATACTGCGTGGCCATCCACGACGATTACTGAATGCCGCTTCGTACCATTCAGACACAGGGCCATTTGGTATGGTATATACAGCATTGATATATGCAACGATTTGCGTTGGGCTGATATATTCTGTAATTTCCCATTGATTTTCCAGCAAATGTAAACGCGTGCCAACACTGTCCGGTGTCCAAAAGTTTTTATTCGTGGTAAATGTAGCATAATTATTCCCAGATGAATGCGTACTGATTGTTATCCGAATATCGTCAGAATCATCAAACCGCATAAACGGCATGTTCAATGTCATATTACTGTTGCCTTCAAATTGAAATGCAGACAGACGAAATGCTGAACCCTGCTTTTGCAACACATATGGTTGATAATCAGGGTGAACAAATATCATCGTACCAAAACGCTGGGCATACTGCACAGCAAACAAGTCATCATAAGACCATGGAGATGCTAAATCTTGGTGCAACTGGTTGTTATAATATACAGATATATGATGATCTGTCAGCACTAATATATAATCTTCGTTATCTGCGACAGAAAAACAGATTATTCTGGCATCACCAGACAACTGATTGACTGTTGTTAGTCCATATCTGCGCGATATTGCACCACTGGCCAAAACATCCATATTTTCCAGTTTTGACAAACCGTTTATATTATCATGCGCAAAAAATTCCGGGGCAACTTCACCATTTGCAAATGAATTTTGTGTTTTTATAAAACTTGCCATTTTTTTACCCCTATTAAAATCTGGAACTGATTAAAAAAAAGTCTGATATAGTGTCACTAATTGATGTTGTACTGTCGATGAATTTCGCGTTTTGCAGTTCTGATTCATACAATGCAACCAACATACGAAAAACTGTTTGATCGCCCAACAATGGTATACAAAATTCCATTGCTAAACGCGTAGCAACCAATGATGCAAAATATCCAGGAAATTTTTCTGGTGCTGTTTTAGTTATCGCAATTATATGTGTCGTATCAGCATCAGATAAAATCTTATTGCCCATAATTTGACCGTCTGATTTTAGGACACGCAAAACATCTGATGGAATTACAAAATTATTATCTGTGTTTTTTACTAAATCTATACTTTGTATCGCAAAACGCCATGGATATAATGACAATAATGAATCAGTAACTGTATCAAACAGTGTTCTGGATAATTGCACCGCAGCACTGTCATCTGTCAATGATTGTATTGGTGTTTCACCCAGTTTTAATAATGCCATAGAACATAAGTCTATCTTAGTAAGCATGTTTGGGTTCTCCTTTTTTTTGATGTTTATTAGCAAAATATCAGGCCGGTAAAAATACCGGCCCAAACATATAAAAGATATATAAAAATATATTATGCCAATGCAACTGTGGTTACATTTAAGTCTGTAATATTTATTTTCTTTATCGCTGTGTTATCAGATGCATTGATAATAATATCACCAATATTCATCAATGTTTTTACGCTGTTAAAATAACCATTTGCTGTGATTGTTGATAATGTCTCAGCTGCACTGTAATGCCACAATGTAAATCCATTTGCGTATGCAATAACTGACAAGTTTTTATTTTGAAATGCCATGTTTTTTCCTTTTGTTAAATCTTTTGATTTCTATTGTGTTTTATTTATGCAGATGGTGCATCAGAACATTTAACGCGAACAATACCTGCATTATCAATCAATACTGCACCTTGGGACATGCTATTGCTGATAAAGTGTGCAGCACGTTCACCATGCCAAGAAATATCTGTTTTAACTTCTTGACCACAAGCATGACCGACACTGGACGCATGATAAATAAAGCAATCACGATTTGTACCATCAACAGGCAAACCGTTGTACAGAACCCATGTAATTCCCAACCATTTGCGTGCTTCAAACCCGTTCACCAACGGAGATGCATTGCCAACATAATCAGCAGATATAAATTCATCCATCGACAACAGTTCATTCCACTGGTGTACACCAACAACTGCAAAACGACGACCATCGTCTGGAACATCGTTTGTATTCAAGACTTCAACAGCCGACAAGATTAAATCTTTGGTCAATCCAGATGTATAATCACCCACACCTGTGGTTACAGTATTCATTGCACTGACAATCAATTCATCTGTCTTGCGACCCAATGCGTATGCACCAGCCGATGCCACAACGCGACGTTCATCAACATTGATTTTCAATTCATCCAATGCATCAACCCAATCACCTGCATAATAATCTTGCAGCATACATTCAATTGGTTCATGATTCAAATTCATCACAGGAACAATACCGTGACGCGATTTTGTGCTGGCAGTACCACGACCAACCTTTTGAAAGGTTGTTGATGCACCAACAACACCAGATTTACTGCGAACAGTTGAACGCAGTTTTGTGCCCATTTGCTGATAAGCCAAATGAACATCCGCTTCGAATTGTTTTACGAATACATTATCTATTGAAATAGACATACAAAAATCCTTTTGTTAAAAATTAAACATTTATGCAAATAACGCATATCAGATTTTGTGTTTTGGTTATGCAAATAATGCGCCATAAAAACAAAAAATTATTTGGGTCCGTAATGAATACAGATTATCCATAAAAAATATCAGTCAGACTGTGCACAATAATCTGACTGATACTTTTATAAAAACAGGGTCTGTGAATCACAGACCCTTGACATATAAAAACCCCACCATTATTGGGGAATTATATTATTTTTTCTTTGCACATGCTTTTTTTGCAACTGGTTTTGCTGCTGCTTTCTTTGCAACTGGTTTCGCAGCTACTTTTTTTGCAACTGGTTTTTTCGCAGCTACTTTTTTTGCAACTGGTTTTGCTGCTGCTTTTTTTGCAACTGGTTTTTTCGCAGCTACTTTTTTTGCAACTGGTTTCGCAGCTACTTTTTTTGCAACTGGTTTTGCTGCTGCTTTCTTTGCAACTGGTTTTGCAGCTACTTTTTTTGCAACTGGTTTTGCTGCTGCTTTTTTTGCAACTGGTTTTGCTGCTGCTTTTTTTGCAACTGGTTTCGCAGCTGCTTTTTTTGCAACTGGTTTTGCTGCTGCTTTTTTTGCAACTGGTTTTGCTGCTGCTTTTTTCTTAAACAAGAACATTCTTCTCTCCTATATTTTTTGAAGATAGAACAAATTTTTTTGTTCTTACTTTATATTTTATATGAAATATATTTTTTAGTAAAGAAGAAAGTGATATTTTTTTTCTACGAATATAATTTTTTAAATCCATTTTCTATTTTTCGGATGTATTCAACATCATTATCACGCCAATATTTTGGATCACGCATCATGCGACGCAAATCAGAATCTGTTAAATTTTGCGTTTCATTTTTATCTGTTTTTACATCTGGTTCCATTGATTGCATCATCTTATAGACACTTTGTATTCCCTGGGGTGTAGAACATAACGCATCAAATGCATCACGTGGTAAAAACCGTTCACCAAATGCATTTATTGCATGCATTGCTTCATTCATTTTTTCTGTCCCACCAAAAAAATTTTTTAATTCATTTATTGCAACACTTTCATTTTGTACAGAAAATAATTCTGATATTATTGGTGATAAATATTCATTTGCAATATTATAAATTTTTTCAACTTGAGAAGTTGTCAATCCAATCTGAAAAAATTGTTCTCGCAAACTTTCATCATCATATAAATCATTTTTTGGATATTCAGATGCACTTTCTGGGACACCTATTGCACGATTAAATTTTCGTTTAGATTCTGCATCAGAATTTTCATTCGGTACTGATATCATTGTACCAATCTTTTTTTCCAGTTCTGTATAAGATTTTATCAATGATTCCGAATTTAATGTTCCATCTTGGTTCAAAAATTTTTCTGGTATTTTATCCATTACTTTTTCCTTTTGTTTCATTTGCTTTGCGCAAGAAATAAATTCCACCCAATGTAAAAATAGCTTGTAACATTGTAAAAATATCTGTATCACCAACCAAGTATGCAGCCAATGCTGACAGTATACCCGTTGCAGAAATTATATATGTACGATATCCAGACAGATAACCACCTTTGACTATTCTTTTCATATGCAATACCTATAAATAAAATAATATTCCATCTATATCATCAATATACCCACGTGCAATTGCCCATTGTGGTATAAAACTGGCATGATGAAATTTGGTTGCACCGTGACAACAATCAGACAATCCACCAGACAACATACGCGACGCCACACGAACACACATTTCAAATTTACGGTTATTTATATTTTCGTCTGCAATTAAAATTTTATTTACGTCACTAAAAATCGTTTTATCTGATATGATTTCCGATATTGCAACACCTGTTTTATTTGATAGATTTTGTATCATTGATGTCAACGCTTCGACAAGCAGCAACGATGTGGCACCTGTTTGTTCATACACAACACGTGCGACACGATATGCCAATGTTGCATGCATATCTGTGTTCTTTATCAATTTTAATTGCATGACGAATATCCTTTGGTAAAAAAAATCCCATGCAAAATGCATGGGAAATAAAAAAACCACACAATTGTGTGGACATAATTTGTGCTGTTTATGTGAACAATACTATCATATTTTCATTAAAAAGTCAAGACATTATTTCACAACCCGCGATTTTTCAAGACTTTTACACAATTATTTCATCACCATACACCAATAAATATCGTGTTCCACGACGCAAAACCAGCGCACCATTTTCATTTATACCAATCAATTCTGCCAGTTCACCTTGATACTTGACAGGTTTGTTTATGCACGCAGCCAATTCTGTCCATCTGGCGCGCACAGCGCGAAAATCAGCACGACGCCACTTATCAATATTGCGCATCAATCTGTTTAGTAATTCATTCATTGGTATTTCAGAATAATTATCTAATTTGGTCGTCTGATATCGTTCAACAGTTGGATTTGAATTTACATTGATACCAATACCAACAACAACGAATCGGCCTGTATATTCAATCAAAATACCCGCCATTTTTTTATTATCCACCAATATATCATTTGGCCATTTTATTGTTGGATGTACGCCAAATGACGCAATTGTTTCAGATACCGCCACTGCAATTGCATATGACAGACGCGCATCACGTTCAGGACATTCAAATATAAAACTGATATACAAATTTCCATGATGAGAAACCCATGTTCTGCGATATCGTCCACGCCCAGCAGATTGTGCCGCCGCCAAGACCGCCGTTTTATCAGTTGCACGCCCAGCATTGATTAGTTCATGCGCATAATCTTGGGTACTTGGGATTTTATCAAAAGATATCAATTTATAGTTTGCCAATACTGTATACTCCATTGTTATTTTGTATAAATTCCCGCCCATACATGCGACGCAATTGATAAATAGCCGTATCAACTGTATGCGTCGATGCATCGGGAGCATATCCCAATGCACTTCTAAGTTGCATCGCTGTCATACCACCTGTTTGATACAAGCACGTCAGAATCTTGGCCTGAATTCGTGGTAAAACCACACTTTTTCCAAAAATCTTTGTCAAAACAGCACTGTTATCCGATATGCCCAATAATAAAGATTTTAATTCTGTTGGTGATAAAACATCTGAAATTTTTATATCATCAAAATTGATATCTGTCACAGACGGTGCATCCAAGACACACGCACCCAAATCCCCCAGTATTTGTCGCCATACAATATCTGATGTATAAATACGAATACCTGATAGCATAGTAATATCGTAGCGAATAGACATAAAATTGTCCAATAAAAAAACCATATCTGTATTAAACCGATATGGTTTTTTGGGTATTAGTTTCCCATTGCACAAACTTTTACCCACGACTGTTATCAGGTTCTGGGTCTATAAACTTAGTAAAATCCTGAATTCTGGCACCCGTAGACGACAGAATTTTTGATATACTGTTTGTTGATGGCCAACGCGGTTGACCTTCTTTGGACCAACGTTTACTTCTGTTAAAGGTCGTTGGGTCCAATCCACTGCACTTTGCCAAACCAGAACACGACATACCATGTTCCATGGCAAATTTTTCGATTGCATGCCAGACATCATCATGTGTCATTTTTTTCTCCCTTCTTACTATTAAACACTAGAAGTCAACTTTTTTATCTAATGCACATTGATTTTATTTCAGAATACCAGCATAAAACAACGAGTACCATTTCCTAGGAACACAATGATTTTCGAAAAAATATTGTACACAAAAATTTTTTTTGACAAAATACTTGACGAATCGATTTTTGTGTACTATATTCTATTTCGTCAAAGGGAACAAGCCCGATGACCAGATGGAAACATCTGTGGGGACCAGAGGTTCAGACTCCCTCCTACATTCTCTCTCCTCTGGACTCTGGACCCCAAGATTTAGTTTAGAGTGTCCAATTTCTTTTTCTCCTTTCCTTCCTTTCGGGACACTCGAAAATACCGCCGGCGACGGCGGTGTTTTTTTCTGTATACATTTGTGGGTAGGGGCAAATTCTATATAAGTATGTTAAAAAACATTATGCAAATCTTTCTGTTATTCTCAACAATATGCACTTGTACATATGCGAATAAAATCAAGTCCATTTGCCCAAAAGGATTGGTTGGACAGACCATATATAAAATCGATGACGAAAAATTGACATATACCAGTCCTGATATATATTTAGAAGCAAGTGGCACACAATTTATTGATACCGGATTCATTCCAACACAAAACACCCGTATTGTCGCATCAATTGAAGTAACGGACAACGCTTTATTGGGCGCATATATTATTTCAAAATTTATGATGGCGATAATTTAATTCGAAACTTTGTTCCCGTTCCCAGCGGAATGCAAATCGGTAAATTCACATAAAATTCATCGGATTTACATCGATTTTTACACGAATGTTTACGGGCTGTTTTACAGATTTTAGCCAATGCAATACTATCGGTTGCAAATTTGCAGTGCGACCACCAGCCACCAAAAAACGCATACGATACCAATTCCTGATTTGATATATCTGGGCGGTAATTGGCCCCATTATTTTTGCACCTTTTAGATTGGGGATCGCATCACGCAATGCATTGCAATAAGACTGTAATACTTGTTCCCGTTGACCTTCGACAATAACTGCAATCAATTGACCATAAGGTGGCATATTCGCCATTTTACGCCCCATCATATCTGTTTGCATAAAAGAATCCCGATCACCTGCACAAATCGCCGTCAGCACCGGATGTTCTGGCTGGTATGTCTGTAACAATACGCGTCCAGCATATTCGCCACGACCGGCACGACCTGCGACCTGAAATAACTGTTGAAAAGTATGTTCCGCCGCACGGAAATCTGTACCAAACAACCCCATATCTGCATCCACAACACCGACCAAGGTCAAATTCGGAAAATGATGCCCCTTGGCCAAAATCTGTGTACCAATGATTATATCAATGTCACCCTGCTCTATTGTATTCACCAGTCGTTCCAATGACTGACGTGAAGTTATAATATCACTGGAAACCAACGCAGTACGCGCATTTGGAAACCGAATATTGACTTCTTGCTCTATCTTTTCTAAACCAACACCACGCATAGAAACATCACAGCCACAATCAGGACATATTTTCGGTATTTGCATTGTACGTCCACACATATGACACAGCATTTTTCCAATGCGTTTATGATATGTCATACCAACACTGCATTCCGGACATACACATGTCCAGCCACATTTTTTACACTGAGTAATCGGTGCAAAACCACGCCTGTTGATAAACAGCATTATCTGATGTCCAGCAGATAAATTTTCTGATATCGCATCACATAATGGTTGCGATAAAAAACCTGTCTGTTCTGCTTCGCCAACAGTATATGGTTCTGGGCGATTTTCACGCAAATCGATAGTCTTGATATCAGGCAACTGTGCCCCACCAAATCTGGATGTCAGTTTTAAATGAACATATTTGCCTAAATTTACATTTTCTAATGTTTCTGCAGATGGGGTGGCACTGGCCAACACAACGGGAACACCTGCAATCTTGGCACGCAGAATCGCCATATCACGCGCATGATAATTTCCCATATCTTCTTGCTTGTACGATGTATCATGTTCTTCGTCAATAACAATCAGACCTAAATTCTGCCACGGCAAGAATAATGCACTGCGTGTACCAACAACCATTTTTATTTTACCGTCCAACACACCATGCCAAATTTCACGACGACGCGCAGTTGTTAAATTACTGTGCCAGACAACAGGATATTCACCAAATCTATTCTTGAAACGCGACATAAATTGCGCAGTCAGCGCAATTTCTGGCATCATCAATAACACAGAACGTCCCGCACTGTACGCGCGCCATGCAGAATCAAAATAAACCTGTGTTTTTCCACTGCCTGTTATACCGTCTAATAAATGTACAGAAAAACCACCATTTAATAAGGATTTTCCAATCGCATCTGCTGCGGATTGTTGCTGACCGTTTAATATAATATTTCCACAGTCTTGATATATAAATTCAGATATATTTGTTTTTTTAGGTTGTTCCCCAACAGGTATCAAAGTACCGTTCTTTATCATAGAACGAACCACCGCACTGCTTACATGTGCGATATTTTGGACATCAGATATCGTCATCGCATCATTATCATTTGACGAATATGCATCTGCCACAGCCTGTCTGTTCAAGGTCATGCGACAATTCGTATCTTGATTATACACATACAGCGCATCCATACGCGGCGGACAAAACGCATCTGGAATATTGACAATCAATCGCAGAACCATCCCCATCGGAATCAGTGTCCATTCAGACATCCGTGCAATCCACTGCAAGTCAGAAATATTTAATTTAGACTGGAATACAGCCGATATATCTTTTATTTTGCTGTCTGGCAGATTACTGTCGCCCAACCCCCAGATAACACCAACACATGGCCTGTTCATAACATTGACGCGTACAAAAGTTCCAATATCCGCAGGTTCACCCAGCCGATAATCATAACCAGCATTCGGTATATTCGCAACCAAGACTTTTACAATTGTACCCACATCAAACATGGTTATTAAAGTACTTGTTTTTTTCGAAAAATTCAATACCATTTATCACATATTAAAAATCAAAGGATAATTTTATATGTGGCGTATTTTTTTTGAATTTTTGTACATAATATCTTTTCTGATTCCTGGGAAAAAAAATCGTGAATGGTTCAGAATGGAAAAATGTTTCGGTTATCACGATAAATTAAAGGCAATCATGCAAGCATGCCCAGATATAAACTGGAAACACATGCGCTTGGCCAAGGGCGGCGGCAGTTTGGCGTTTATCGTCGGCGACACTGTGTTCAAAGTACGCAAGTTCCATAAACACGATAATTCAGAACAAAAATTTACATATGAAAAAATGATAACAGATGCGATTGCACCTGTGTTGCCTGTACAAGTACCACATATTGAATTGATTTATGCAGGAGAATATTTATTCTATAAAACAAAATTCATTCATGGTCGTGTGTTATTAAATATGCCATTAAAAAAAATTATTAAAAACAATCACAAAATAGGTACACAAATTGGGCATATTATGTACACTTTGTTTAACACCGATTTCAAAAAATTAAAATCTATCCAACCTGCAGATGCGAATAAAAATGACTGTGGTTTAACACATGGTGACATGTGCAGCAATATTATTGTAAACCCAGAAACAATGGATGTTGTTGGTATTATCGATTGGGAATACGCAGGTTATTCGTCGCTGATGCGTGAATTTTTTGGTCTGTTCCGCGTTCGCCGCAAAATGCGTTTGACAGATATCGCACCAATCGCAATGCGAACATATTGGTTTTTAACACACGCTGACGACATAAAAAAATCAAAATAAATCACACCGTCTATTGACAAAGATTGTTTTTTGTGCTATAATATACAGTATGATTTAACAAGAGGACACCTTATGAGCAAAAATAAAGAACGCACCACCGAAGAACAGGCAACATATCAGCATATCAGACAGGCATTAAATGACTATGTCATGCAAGAACACGGTTACTATCATCTGAAACCAGGTGAAACCAAATCACGTTGGATTGCTGTTATGCCATATATGCCGGAATTGGTTGAAAAGTTGTTAAAAAAAGTTACACATATTTTGAACATTGAAACAAAAAGCAAAAACCCAGTATTTATGGTACATGTTATCACTGATATTGCGTACTATTTGTCCGAATACGCTGTTAAAAATCCAGAAAGCATCAATCGCAATCAGACAGCCAAGGCATTAAAACAAAAACTAATGACTGAAAATGCTGTGCTGCAGGGTAAGTTTAAAGTATCACCACAAGAAAAGCATGAACGCAAGATCGAAGCAGCAAAAAAAGCCCGTCAAGTTCATAGCCAAGTAAATGGTTTATTCCGTGAAATGCAAGATGACTTCAGACATCATTGGTGCAGATAAGCAATAATACTTATAAAACCAAACCAATATCCGCATCGTCACCGGTGCGGTTTATTATTATATCAGGCTGAAATTGTGTACGAAACCATGTTCGTTGACGCTTTGCATACTGATTGGTCTTATTTACCCAATCAGAAATACAATCTGACGAAGATTTTTCCCCGCGCAGATATGCACATAACTGCATTGCACCAATTGCACGCGTTGCGTCCAAATTATAATCTATTATATTTTGCGCCTCGACCAACGCACCACCAGACAACATCTGTGGTATTCTTGCGGCAATCCGTTCACGCAAAACATCTGCATCAGGGTTTATCAATACGCAATACGCATTTGGAACCACAGCACCTGTACGCGGTGCATTTTGGAATTCAGATAAATGACGACCTGTTTCAAAAAAGACTTCCAGTGCACGTGCGATTCTTTGTGGATCTGTCGCAGAAAAGGTATCTGGCAACAAATTGCGCGCAGCCACAATATCGTTTGCAACCAAGCTGCGCGCACGATTGCGCGCTTCTGTTCCAACATCTGGCATCGGTGAAATTCCATTTATCAACGCATTTATATAATAACCTGTGCCACCAACAAAAATTGGTGTGCGCCCTGCACTAATCGCATTATTATATTCCTTGCGTGCCAGTTTCAGATAATCTGCAACACTGATTTGTTCTGATAACGGCAACACAGAAAACAATTGATACGGCACACCATCAATATTATCAGACAACACATGTCCTGCAAACGGACTGGCAGAAATATTTTCAATACCTTGATAAATCTGAACACTGTCACAGTTTATAATACATCCACCGATTTCACATGCCAATCGATGGGCAAAACTGGATTTACCCGATGCTGTTGGCCCTGCGATGATATATGCTGTGTGTTTCATTTGATGTGATTATAGTACCAGATTGTAAATTGTAAATAAAATATTGTAATTGTGAAAATTATGGTGCTATGATAATCACATGTCCAATTGATGAATAAACGAAAGGAAAAATATATGTCAAAAGTAAGAGTTGCAATCAACGGTTTTGGGCGCATTGGGCGCTTGGTATTGCGTGCAGCACTGGAATCCGGCCGTGATGATATTGAATTTGTTGCAGTAAATGATTTGGCACCTGCTGAACAGAACGCATATTTGTTAAAGTATGATTCTGTACATGGTAATTTGCCAATGGATGTAAAACAGGAAGGTGATTATATTATCGCTGGAAATCATAAAATAAAATGTTTATCTGAACGCAATCCCGAAAATTTACCTTGGGGCGAATTAAACATAGATATCGTTATGGAATGTACAGGTATCTTTACTGCTGCGGACAAGGCACGCGTTCATCTGGAAGCAGGCGCAAAACGCGTTTTAGTATCCGCACCATCCGCAGGCGCAGATAAAACAATCGTATATGGCGTAAACCAAGACACATTGACCAGTTCTGATTTAATCGTTTCAAATGCATCATGCACAACTAACTGCTTGGCTCCTGTGGTCAAAGTATTAAATGATACATTTGGTGTTATATCGGGCTGGATGACAACTGTACATGCATATACCGGCGATCAGCAGTTACTGGATAAAAATCATAAAGATTTCCGTCGCGCACGCGCAGCAAACTTGTCTATGATTCCAACCAGCACTGGTGCAGCCAAAGCAATCGGTTTGGTATTACCGGAATTGGCTGGTAAATTAGATGGCATGGCAATTCGCGTTCCAACCCCAGATGTATCTGTGGTTGAATTGGTTGCAAATCTGGCAAATAATGCAACTGTTGAAGCCGTAAATAACGCAATGAAGGCTGCACAATCTGCAACATTTGGCTATAACGATATGCCATTGGTATCGATTGACTTTACACATGACGCACACAGTTCTGTGTTCGATGCCGGCCAGACCAAGGTTTTAGGTGAAAAATTAGTCCATGTAACTGCGTGGTATGATAACGAATGGGGATTTTCAAACCGTATGTGTGATACAGCCGTTGCGATGGGTAAACTGATATAAAAATCCCCCATTGTGGGGATTTTTAATTTATGAAAAAAAATGCTTGCAATTATTTTTCAGACAATATATTATATGCAGTGCTTTAAGGGGTTGTAGCTCAGCTGGTTAGAGCGTCTGCCTGTCACGCAGAAGGTCGCGGGTTCGAGCCCCGTCAATCCCGCCAGCTATTCACACCGTCATTATGACGGTGTTTTTTCTTGTTTATTATTGTGTTTTTTGTTTTATAATATTTTACATATACTAATAAAAAGGAGAAAACATGAAATTCAAACTGATTGCTGCTGGCGCATGTGCATTGGCACTGGCCGCATGCGGTGATAACGGCCAAAACCCAGAATTATTAAAAGGTGCAAACTTTGTATCTGCCCAGCCTGGGGTTGACATTACACTATCTTTTGACCCAAATGAAATGCGCGTATATGGTCGTGTTGTGAACTTGTATAACGGTGGATATACTGCGGATGGCGATGAAATTAAATTTGATGGCTTTGCATCAACTATGATGATGGGCGCACCAGAAGCCATGGAAACAGAATCAGAATATTTTCAGTTTATGCCAACTGTTGAAACATACGAATACAACGATGGCAAACTGACACTGATTGGCGAAAACGGCAAAGAAATCGTCTTTGTTCAGGTTGAAGGATTGCCAGAAGCAAACGCGTCTGAACAGCCAGCGGAATAAAATCGTTGATAAATACTTGACAACGGTTATCAGACCAGTTATAATTTGCCAGCGTTCGATATGAACACGGCAGTTTTGGCCCCATCGTCTAGAGGCCTAGGACACCGCCCTTTCAAGGCGAGAACACCGGTTCGAATCCGGTTGGGGCTGCCAAAAATCAAAACCACCTTTTGGGTGGTTTTTATTTTTGGCAGACCCAACCGGATACGCCAGAGTGCCGATATTGGTGCGTATGCACCATATGACAACGCAGTTTTCGTGGGCATCGCCCACAGGCACGCATGGCGAATACGAGAATACACAATTAGAAAAATCTTAAAAAATCGACCAAGGGAGATTTTTTTGATTTTATTTATTGCGTATCGAGGGGCGATGTTGGGGCTGCCAAATAAATCGAGTTTTATACCCGATTTTTCTTTGTTTTCCAACACTTTCAGCAGTTCGAAAGTTAGGTGTTGAAAACACACACCGTTTCACACATTTACGAACCATTAAACAGAAAAGGTTAGAAATCTAACCTTTTCCTTAGTTCGTATTTGTTGTGGGTATTTTAACTTTTTAATCTCTTTCTATGCTTTTTTGTGGGATAGAAATTTTTCGGCGACTTCTGTTTATGATGGCATCCATTGTTTTAATTTGTTCTAATTCTTCACCAGAAATAATATCTATTACTTCATAAGGCTTATCTTTAATTGCATTTAATATATGAAAAACAGGTTTGCCTATTTCAATAGGTTGTTTCAACATTCTTTGA
Organism: Candidatus Enterousia sp.; assembly: GCA_045613445.1. GTDB lineage: Bacteria > Pseudomonadota > Alphaproteobacteria > Rs-D84 > Rs-D84 > Enterousia. The sequence goes on from JAZLAZ010000007.1 coordinate 57,158, forward strand.
AAATCTTGTCCCATCACATTATGACAACGCGGTTCAAAGATATGGTATTGTCCATCGGATAATTTAACGGCTGGCACAACATGACCGATATTGCTTTTACCGGCATTTAAACAATCTGTTTCTGTTGTTATAACAGCTTTTAAATCCAATCCTGAATCTTTCGCGGCATATAAAAACAATTTTGTCATACCCGTACACGAAGCCAAATCGCCCAGTCTTTGTTCATAAAATTCTTTCCCTGATATATCAAAACGAACGTCTTTTGTAGACACACCTTTTGAAACTGCAAGACGAGTTGTTGTTATTCCTTTTGCAAACTTTTTGGCATCACGAAACGCACCGGTTTTTGGGTCGTGTATTTTATTGAGAACTTTCTGTAAAGATTCCAAAATTTCTTTATCTGTCATGGCTTTGATTATAGCATATTTAAACAATTTTGTAAAAATACTTTAACATCTTTCCCAAACAACAACAAATCATGTATAAAATCAGTTCGTGAATTGCACAGAATGCCCTGCCAAAATAAAAACACCGCACAACGCGGTGTTTTTATTTTTCTTTTTGTTTTTTTCCAAACAATTCTTTGCGGCGTGCTTCACATGCTAATGCAATTTTTTTGTAATCTGCACGCTTCAAGATAAAGTCCAAAATTTCTGTATCATTGTTTTTGATTAAATAAACATCACGCATACTGGAATAAATTGAATAATTACCAACAACCCATCTGATTTTACGTTCCAGAACAGTGCCGTCCTCTTCATCAATAAAATCGTTAACTTGTTTTGACACCGTAGATACTGGCACCAAATCCATCAAATTTTGTAATTTTAAATTATATATTTCTTTTTTACTCATTTCTAATTCCTTATTTACACTCAAATATATAACACCTTTTTTTTGTTTGTCAACCATCGTTTAAACAGTTATCACAAAATTTGCAAAAATTCTTTAACATCTTTCCCAAACATCAACAAATCACGAATAAAATAAAAAATTGACAGATTGATATGCGTGCGACTATAATGCACAGCATGAAAAAGATATTTCTGGGATTTTTAGCGGCAAGCATACTGATATTATCGGGCTGTGGTGTAAAATCTGAATTAAAGCGGCCTGATGATTTTCCACGGAATTATCCTGTTTATTAAAGACATGCGGGTATGGCGAAATTGGTAGACGCACTGGATTTAGGTTCCAGCGGGGCAACCCATAGGAGTTCAAGTCTCCTTACCCGCACCACACTTTTCTTTTTTTGTGCGTCGAACAATTTTGCCATTGGCGTCTGCGTAGCGGAACACGAGTAAAACGAGTGGTCAAATTGGTAGACGCACTGGATTTAGGTTCCAGCGGGGCAAGCAAAAGGAGTTCAAATCTCCTTACCCGCACCACACTTCGCGTATGCGATGCAACACAATGTCGCAACTATGAATATCAAAAAAGCATTTTTTGTAAAAAAGACTTGATTTTTTATTATATATACCCTAAAATCGGTCGCAGAATAAGATAAAAGGCGAGTAAAATGGCATCTAAAAAAGGTAGCAAAGAAGTTGTACAGTTGAAAAACGCTGAAACTGGCGTATTCTATATTACAACAAAAAATACCAAGTCTGAAAATACAGCTGGTAAAATGAAATTCCGTAAATACGACAAAAAATTGCGTAAGCATGTCGTGTTCACAGAAGCAAAAATGCCTCACTAAATCTTGTGTCGCATTTGTGTTTGAAATAAAAAAATCTCCTGTTGGAGATTTTTTATTATCCTGCCTCATTTGATTTTGCATAAAAATTTCTACAAAACGCTTGACTTTATATATAAAATACATATAATTTGCATAAACTTTTCGCCAAATAGCGTAAATAAGTAACAATAAAACAAAAAAACATAAGAGAAAGCAATATGACAGAATTTGCAATCTTTCAAACTGGTGGCAAACAATATCGCGTTGCAAACGGTGATATTATCAAGGTTGAAAAACTGAATGCCACAGGTTCAATTGAATTCGACCAAGTATTGATGGTCGGCGACAAAATTGGCACACCATTCGTCGAAGGCGCCAAAGTTGTTGCAGAAGTAGTTGAACAGAAACGCGCTGACAAAATTTTGGTTTTCAAGAAAAAACGTCGCCAAAATTATCGCCGCACAGCCGGTCATCGTCAGTTCATCACTGTTCTGAAAATAACAGATATCAAAGCCTAAGGAGTATAAACTATGGCACATAAGAAAGCTGGTTCGGCATCTACGAACGGACGCGATTCTGCTGGACGCAGATTGGGCGTTAAAAAAGCTGGTGGCAGCCGTGTTATCCCAGGCAATATCATCATTCGCCAACGCGGTACATCTGTACACCCAGGCTTGAATGTTGGCATGGGTAAAGATCACACAATCTTTGCTAAAATCGCTGGCATCGTAAAATTCAAAAAGGGCAACGGCGACAGAAAAACTGTTTCTGTTATCCCAGAAGAAGCAAAATAATAAAAAAATCCCCCGTTTGGGGGATTTTTAGTCCTGAATAAAAAAATAAAGTATTATGCAGTTAAAAAACACAACTTCATTTGATATGGCACGTTTCCTGTTAATGTTGGACGAAATGCATACAGAAGACCTGCAACACTTATTTAAATTCCATAAATTATGGCCTGTATTATATCACACCATATACATGCATGAAAAACACGCAAAAGAAAACAAAATCAATCAATTAAGATTCAAGAGACAAAAGCTGACTATAAAGATTATAAAAACGAAACAATCTGACGCGGCCGAAGATGAAAAAAACCGTAAAATAACACAAATGCAGTCTTATATCAGAAACATCAACAAGGAATTACATAAACTATCACGATAAAAATCCCCCAACTGGGGGATTTTTGTTGTGTTTATATACCTTTATCATTGCGCGTGCATCCGATACAGACACAAAACACTTGACAAATCTTTTTTATGTGTTATTTTATTCCCAGAAATTACTAAAAAAGGATTTATTATGAACGATACAGGTATAATGCAAGAAATCAGAAACTTGGAACAAAAAATCCAAGATTCAACTGAACGTGTTGCAGAATTGTCAAATAGAATTACAGAACACAGAGTTGGTTTAAGCTTTAACGCAGTCGGCCAAACTGATGCTATTTACGAAGCGGAAATAGACATGCAAAATGTCATCTGTGAACAAATGCGTATGAAAGAAAAATTAGCTGGGTTGTATAAAGAAGTCATGATCCGATAAAAAATCCCCCAATTGGGGGATTTTTATTTACATACTGCGACATATGGTGGGTGCGAACGCGATTCATCAATTTGCCCCATACCACAATCAAGACAGTTGAATTTTCTATTTTGCGAATGCTGTTTATCCAATGGAACAGATATACCAGACATATCTTCAACATCATTTACATATGCCATATTTGGAAACCCAAAATATACTGCACGGGACGAACCACCACATTCCGATAAATCACCTGGATAACAATTTTTATCGTTCACCTTGGATGCATCAGGAACACAATGTGATACACATGTTTCTGGATCTGTTATCATACGCTCGCAATCTGTGCACGATGTTTGTGGTATGCGCAATGTTGTGCCAAATGTACCGTATACATTTCCAGAAACAACATTATCGCACTTTTTAGAATCTGCCACAGCCCCAGGTTCAACAACACATTCCCATTCCAAAGTATTATAATTTAGACGCGCAATCATATTATTTGGACAAACTTTATCTGGAAACGGACTGATACATTCCCAAACATTATCAACCATTACTGCATTTTGATTCGATGCACACAATGGCTTACGCGATTCATCAGCAACACATTCAGACAAATTTGAATCCCATATCATATCACCACCACAATCTGTTTTGGCGTTGTAACTGATACACTGCCAACGACCAAAACGATATGTCTTGACCGTACCAACAGGACAATTTACATCAATAACAGATTCTGTTACATATCCCGTACCAACATCCGGCACATCGTACTGTGTTAAATAAACCAACTGACCATCTTGTAGTTTCATCTGTTGAATTATCGCGTTTGGCACAATTCGCTTGGCCATCGTGCCACCAGATAAAATATTTTTATCTTGAAATAAACCAAATGTATCTGATTCAGAAAAATATCGTTCCAATATTCCCATCATATCATTAAAATAAGCACCTGAAATCGGCGCAGTCGCCGTTACAATGTAATGATTTAATTTTTTACGATTATTTTTATTTTCACAACTAGTTACCTTCATACTGCTGTTCAAGCAAATAAATTCACTGACAATTCCATACTGATCAACACATATATCATCAAATTCAAAGCCATTTATCTGGGCATTGTGTAACGCTGTCGCACACTGGGCAATGACACGCATATCAGATTGACTGACTGCGTATTCTGTTTCATGTGCACTTATCTTTTGACTGGGGCTGGACATCAAATAATAACCAGTCATAAACAGCGCAACCAACATCATGATAAAAATATTCATCATTCCCTCTTGCGATTTATAAAAAGTCTAGGTAATATACAAATAAATTGCAATAGAAAATCTGGATATATTATGAAAAAAATTTTAATTATATTGTCTGTCATGTTTTTATCAGGTTGTGGATTTACACCAATGTATAACGGACAAACGACCGATATATATATCGCACCAATCAGCGGAATCAACGGAATAGAACTGCGTAATGAACTGTGGGCTAAGTTTGGCAACCAATACGGTCCAGACGCAACATATACATTAAAAATTCAGTTAAATTCACCACAAACCCAGTACAAGGCACTGGAACAAACAGGGGACGCAACATGGCAAGAAGTTTCTTTGGTTGCAAATTACACACTGTGGTATGGTGACAAACAAATTGCATCCGGCAATGATCGTGCATCTGAATCATATCCTTTTGTTTCGTACTTGGTTGCATCAAATGCGTCTTATAACAATGCTGTTAAAAATGTTATACGAACATTATCAGATCAAATCAGTGCACGTATAATTGCAGAAACATATAAATATGAACAAAAGAATACTGTAAAATAATGAAATGGCGTGACACAGATTTTAAAAATGATATCAATAAAATTCGTGCTGTTTTAATATACGGTCCGGACGCTGGTCAGGTCGATGAATATTGCGATTTGGCGATTGAAAAGTTAGGTATCGAAAAAGACAACTTATTCGCACTGGATTCTGACGAGCTGCGCGAAAAGCAAGACGCACTGTTTGCCGAAGCATGTACACCATCTATGTTCGGTGGTAATAAAATGGTGTTGATTTCAAATGCAGGCGATGCATCCGCCAAGGCAATTTCAGAACTGATTTCACACAATGGATTATGCGCCACAGTAATTGTCACAGCAGGCGATTTGCGCGCTGGGGGTGGATTGCGCACTTTATTCGAAGCTGCTGATAATATGGCTGCATTGGCGTGCTATACAGATGATGCACGAACACTGGCCACATTGATAAGAAATGAATTGTCTGCATCCGCAGGAATCAGCCAAATCACACCTGATGCGATGGATTATATGACATCTCATTTGGGCAGTGACCGTGGCATCACACGCGGTTTTCTGGCTAAAATTGCACTGTATGTTGATGACAAGCGCATCGTTGAACTTAGTGATGTTGAAAAATGTTTGCCAGATACAGGCGCTGCAGATATGGATGATTTCTTGTTTTCTTTGACAGCAGGACACATTCAACAGACTATGACCGCTTTGGACAGACTGATGTACGATAACAAAGAACCAAATATGATGGTTCGTATGCTGGACGGACATTTCAAAAAATTGCAAAACGCTGTTGTAAATGGACAATTGCCACGCCTGTTCTGGAAGGTGGAAGAAAAGTTTAAGATGGCCATGAAAATTTGGCCTGAATCAGAGATTACAAATGTTTTAATCCGATTAAACGAACTGGAAAGGCAATTGCGAACAACAGGCATGCCATCTGAAATATTATTGCGCGACTTTGCATTGAAGCTGTCTTTACGCGCCGCCAAATTGGCAATCAAACGAAGAAATTAAAATACACGGGGGAATAATAATGTTATCATCTGTATATGCACCAAAAGATTTTAAAAGACTGCGCGCCGCAGGCGATGTTGTTGCACGCTGTTTCGATTTTATTTCGCCATATATCAAAGCTGGCATTTCAACAGGCGAAATCGACAGAATGGTCGCACAGTTCTTGAAAGAAAATGGTGCAAAATCTTCGGATTTGGGTTATCAGGGATATCCAAAACATATCTGCACATCTGTAAACGATGTTATCGTTCACGGAATCCCCAGTGATGATGTCATATTAAAAGATGGCGATATCGTCAATGTCGATTTAACCGCAGAATACAAAGGATTTCACGGGGACGCTTCACGCATGTTTATGATTGGAAATGTTTCAAATCAAGCACGCAAATTGGTTCAGGTTTGCCAAGATGCGTTAAATGCAGCAATTTCAATATGCGCACCAGGTGTACCATTGTCTGAAATCGGAAAAACAATCGAAGAAGTTGTAACACCACATGGATTTTCAATATCACGCGATTTTGTAGGACATGGTATCGGCAAAGTTATGCACGACGATCCACAGATATATCATTTTTATGACAAGCGTTGGGATAAAGTTAAAATGGTGCCAGGGCTGGTATTTACAATCGAACCAATGATAAATACAGGTTCTGCAGAATGCAAAATCGATCCAGACGGATGGACAGCACGTACCATTGACGGTGGTTTGTCCGCCCAGTGGGAACATACAATTGGAATTACCGAAGACGGCGCAATAATATTCACAGAAAAAATGATTTAATACATGACGATACAAGACGATAATTTTCATGTCGGCCATCGAGAACGTCTGAAATCCAAATTTCTGGACAACAAATTGATGGATTATGAACTGTTGGAATTATTGCTAAGTTTTGCCATACCGCGGCGTGATGTCAGACCACTGGCCAGAAAATTGATACAACACTTTGGCGGTGTATATTATGTTATCGCTGCAGAATACGATGCATTGATTGCGGTCCCAGGCGTTGGTCGTTCAACTGCGATTTTAATCAGACTGGTTTGTGAAATGATGAAAGTCAGCCATATAAAAACATTAGAAGGCGGAACGATATTCTATAACCTGAAAGCGTTACAAGAATACTGCAGATTAGAACTGGCTGGCAAAACATACGAAGAAGTACATATCTTATATTTTGACAGCAATTTCAAGTTGATAGATCACGAAACACACAGTCGTGGCAGTATCGATTCTTCAAATATACACATCGACAAAATATTACAAAAGGCATTAAACAAAGGTGTGCGAACTATTGTTATGGTGCACAACCATCCCGCCAGTGACAATATGTTTTCTTCACAAGATGTCGCAATAACCCAAGCATTGGTAAATTTATTAGGTTCTTGTGGAATAACTGTGTTCGACCATTATGTTATCGTGTCTGGAATTTTATATTCTATGCGTGAAAAAGGATTATTAAATGAATCATTTTTCAACAAAGAACAATTCTTTGACTTCACAAACCGAACCTAAGCTATTTTGAGATAATTGGACTATTTTTCCATTACGCAATACAAAATCCGTACGGGTTGCAATAGTTGGTGTATCCCATGAATTTTCCCATGGGCGAGATATCTTTATAACCTTAAAATCCGGTTCAAATATAAACTGTAATTTTTGTAATGAACATTCTGCACCTTCGGTGGTACGAAAACCATTTGGTGTTATATTAAAAAACACACCATTTTTGTTCAATTCTATTTTGTATTCATACCAAAAGTGCGCTGTTCCATTTTCATTGCGTGTACGAGTAATTTTATCAATAAAATCATCGTCATTTATATCAATGTTAAATACTTCTTTTCTGGAAATACCGTTGCCCGTTTCATCCAACGCAAATGTTTCAATTGAATCTGGACGTGGCAAACCATCAGTAAACACATCTATTGCCTTTACTTTTTTGTCCATATTTAATTGCGGCGAATTTGTTCCATGCGCAGATATATCTGTATACGATTTTTGTGACACCAATACATACACCAATATACCAATAGCGCACAATATTATCATCAGTAAAATATTTATAGATATTTTTCCAGATTGTGATTTCATATCTTAAATCCTTTGTACTGTGCCTACTTTCCAGCCTTCGATTGTACGAATTGCATTTGCAACAGATGTCAATTCTGATGCAGTCAAATCAGACATGCGTTTATTGATTGACAATCCTGTCAACTGTTCAATATGTCTGTGATATCCTGCAGTATTATTTTCAGACGGCGGCGCATATCGACTGATTGCCCCAGCAATGGTCAACTTATTATAACTGTCGGTGCGTAACAAAGCTTCGATTGCGTACATACCAGTTGCTTCGTCTGGGAACACAGCAAATCCACCCGCCCGACCAATTGCACCGACACGAACTGCAAAATCAGAATATCTGATATTCCCAGGATTAGAATTACGCCATGCACGCGATCCACCAGAACGTTTTACGCGACTGCCATCTGGCATTGTATACACAACATCTTTGCCACTTTCAGTTGCAGATACAGACTGTGCATCCGCATATATAACAGGCGACGGTGATGTTGCTGGTAATGCATCCATATCCGCAGGCGTACCAGCACCAGATATTGGCGCAACAGAATACGGCAATTCATGCAGTGGCACATCGTGATAATTCACACCAGAATCATATATATCGATTTTTTCATACAAATCATCCGTTGCATTTTTTAATGTATCCTGACGCATTTGTAACAATTTATTTGTATCTGATATTGATACTTTTATCGTGTTACACCCCATACCGAATAGATCATCACCATATATCGTATTCAATATCGGCTTTATTACTGACAATACACCAAATAATAAAATCAAATTTGTCATATTGGAAAAAATATCATTTTTTGCACCACGTATTTTTGATAACGCCCAACCAAACAATAATATACCTGTTATTCCGGTAAGTATAATCCATGCATAATCGACAAATGTTTCAAAACTGCGCAATATACAAGAAGGATCTTCCATATAAATAAATTCCGCATCCGCATGCAATCCATGGAATCCGGAATTTTTTAGCAATCTAAGAATCGTTTCTGTATTCATTGCACCTTATTTTTTTGACGCAGCCTGGGTAAAAAATCCAGGTATAGAAAAATCTTCATCATTGGCGGCTATTCCTGCCCAGCCAAACAAATCACCCATTAAACCACTGTCATCACGTTTTGCTTTTTTGAATGGTAAAATATTTTTTAATTTACCAATCTTTCCAGATGTTTCTGTCTTTGTAGACAATGGGAATTTATCTTCGTTCTGAACAAATTCTGATGCCAATTGCGCCAATGTTGCATCTGTATCTTCTGGGGGTAAAACATCTGTATTTTCTGAGACATTTTCAGAAATCACATCTTGTTCTGGCACAACATCTTCACGCAATGGTGTCATACTTTCCAGCAATTGTTCTAATGTTTTTTCCATTGGTGTCTCTGGGGTTGAATCATCAACAATATCTTCGACTTCAACAGTTGCTGTTGTTATCACAACTGGTTCATCTTCTGTAATATCGCCCATTAAAATCGGTTCTTCTTCGGCAACAGACACGTCTGTTATAACTGTTTCAACCACATCTGCAGATTCTTTAACAATATCTTCTGTTTCGTCAACAGGTTCATTTGCGATAACATCTGTTATTGCAAATTCTGGGTCAGTTCCACCCAAGACAGACAAGATAGGAACAACAGGGGTAACATCTTCTTCTGATTCTGAAATTTCTATTTCAGGTTCAATTTCACTTTCAATAGATTCTGTTACTTCAACAGTTTCCGCATCTATTTCTGGGATTATTTCTGAAACAATCGTGGTTTCTGGTATTATTTCTGGCACATCTGTTGATACAACTTTGTCTTCTTGAACATCTGCCAATGCATTATCACAATCAACTGGCACACCGAATAAAATTGTATCTTTACCCAGTCCCAATGTTGCCCTGACCTCTTCAAAAGCAGCACGAATTTCGGTCATTTCGAATGTTTCATTACCAGAAATATAAATAATTTTTGT
>JAZLAZ010000008.1:0-1027 GCA_045613445.1 Candidatus Enterousia sp.
AGTATTCTTTTGATTGCCTTGTTTTTAATCGGTAAAGGTAAATTTCACATTAAGGCATATAAGAAAGATACTTTTTTCATTGTTTTATCTGGTATTGCTATGGGAACAAGTTGGATGTTTTTATATGAAGCATATCAACAAATAGGTGTGAGTTTATCATCATTGCTTTACTATTGCGGACCAGTAATTGTGATGATATTATCACCGATTATCTTCCATGAAAAACTAACTGCTCCTAAACTGTTAGGATTTGCAACTGTGCTTGTTGGAATCTTCCTTGTAAATGGAAATGCGGTTGGTGGTAGTAATCCTTGGGGATTGTTTTGCGGTGCGATGTCGGCTGTAATGTATTTCTTTATGGTAACACTCAACAAGCAATCAAAGAACATTAGCGGAATGGAAAACTCTGTCATACAACTTGTGGTAAGTTTCTTAACTGTTGCAGTGTTCACGTGCATAAAACAGGGGTTCATTATCGATGTTCCACAGACTGCTTGGATTTGGATTTTAATACTTGGCATCGTAAACACAGGCATTGGTTGTTATCTGTATTTCTCACCACTTGCAAAACTACCTGTGCAAACAGTAGCGGTATGCGGTTATTTAGAACCGTTGTCGGCGGTTGTTTTCGCTGCTCTTTTACTCGGTGAAAAGATGACTATAATTCAAATAGTTGGTGCGGTTTGTATCATTGGTGGTGCAATGATTGGTGAATTGATAAAACCAAAGAGAGTATAAAACCCCAGTTTGTCGAACAGCGCAGTTCTGGCTGTTTTATGCACCGTTTGGTCGCTCTTTTGCTTGCGGTGAGTGGCTTTTCAGTGCTTTGTGAAAGGTAATTACAAACAAAAAACCTCGTTCATTGAACGAGGTTTTTTGTTACTATTATCAAAGCGCCACCAAACTTCTCGCAAAGCTCGACAAATAAGTCTGGTCGATTACGTTTTCAAAAAACATTTTCTGTTTACAACCGTTTTCCAATTCAGAGCTTAGATAACCGCTTACATGAATATGTCCGTTTCCGTCT
>JAZLAZ010000009.1:0-4239 GCA_045613445.1 Candidatus Enterousia sp.
CATTGAATTCTTTACGGAAGATGGCAAGCTACGCGCCCGCATTACTGACTATTCTAAACAATTATATGAATTAAAGGTCAGTTGCAAATACTTGCGTGATATATTTGAAAAAGATAAAGATGTCAAAAATCTGAATAATGCTATTGCCGCCAGTCAGTATGCTCATTGTCGTATAGGGTTGGCGCGCAAATTCCTGATGCAGGAAAATCATTGCTATTTAATGTTAAACGGGTTATTTTTATACTGATATGACAAAGATTTTTACAATTGGTTTTAGTGGCAAAAAGCCCGATGATTTTTTGGACATCCTAAATGCAGCCAAGATAAACTGTGTTTGGGATATTCGGCTTTGGCGCACAAGCCGCTTTGTTCCGTTTTATAGTGGCACAAATTTGGCTGCAACACTTGGTTCACGATACGAACACCATCCTGAATTTGCCCCAACGACAGACATCTTGGCGGTCTACAAAGATGGTTGCGTCACATGGCCTGATTATGAACGTATGTACAGAGAATTATTGGCCACCCGCAAACCAACTGCGGGACTTGTCTTGAACTCTCTTGACCGCACATGCCTGCTTTGCACCGAAAAATCCGCAATACAATGCCACCGCCGCCTAGCTGCTGAATATATCGCAGAACAATTCCCATGCATTGAGATTGTACATTTATAAGTGCAAATATTCGATTATTTGATAACTTCGTTGCACATACTGGTAACCTTGTGGTGAAAAAGTGGCGGAAGTTCGCCTAAAAACAAAGCCCCGACAGATTTTGTCGGGGTTTTGATTATTTCTGGCGGAGACGAAGTATTCCCTCGCCCCGCAGGCGGCAGGGCTGTGGGGCATTCCTGACGGTTTTGCTGTACTATGTTTGCAAAACCTACTCATTGTCGAACCCACGCCACTATCGTGGCTTTACCGGGTTCGAACCCCGATTTCGGCACAAAAATAAAACGCCCATATCGGGCGTTTGATTTTTGTGGCGGAGACGAAGGGATTCGAACCCTTGATACGGTTGCCCGTATACCACATTTCCAATGTGGCGCACTAGACCAACTATGCGACGTCTCCACATCCAGCGATTATTCTTCGTCTGAAGCATCAACGGATTCAATCGCTTCTTCGGCTGATTCCATTGGTATTTCATCAGATGATAATGACGCTTCTAATTCTGCATCGATTTCACGCAACAGTGGATCTTCGCTGCCAACTTCCAATGATTCTTCGCCCAAATCAACAACAGGCGCTTCTTTATAAGACTGAACAAATTCATGACGAACAGCATCTACATCCAATTTGCCACTGGCAATTTCACGCAATGCAACGACTGTCAATTTGTCATCGTTTTTATCAACCACTGCTTCTGCGCCACCGTTCAAATCACGAACGCGTTGAGATGCCAACATCCCCAGTTCATAACGGCTTTCTACGTATGGTAATGTATCAGAATTTGTTGTACGTGCCATCTTAAATCCTTTGTTGAAATAAATTTCGTCAGGTTATAATGCCTTATGACCGTCAAAAATGCAAGAAGAAAATATAATATTATCTAAAAAACCAATTCCAACCCGGCACGAGGTAATATCTTTATATAGTTGAAAATATTAAAAGACGGGCTATAATTCATACTATGGATAACAATAATATTAAATCTGTTTCGTTTGGATGCAGGTTGAACGCACTGGAATCTGAAAAAATAACAAACATGCTGAATCAGCATTTGAATTCAGCCATAGTCATCAACACTTGTGCCGTCACAGCCGAAGCAGAACGCCAATCAGGGCAAGCCGTTCGTCGTATCGCACGCGAAAATCCAGACATACAATTGTATGTAACAGGCTGTGCTGCGACACGCAATCCGAAATTGTTCAAAGATATACCAAACACTGTTGTTATACACAACGCAGATAAAATGAAAATTGATTCTTATCTGTCCGGCAATCACGCCATGAACAGTACAGAAATCAAAAATATTCCAAATACAAATTCCAAACTGTCTAAGCAATTTATACAAATTCAAAACGGCTGCAATCATAAATGCACATACTGTATAACGCGCGCGCTGCGTGGACCGGCCATATCATTCGAATACGCAGATATTCTGACCGATGTGCAAAACGCCGTTCGTAATGGTTTCTATGAAATTGTTTTAACTGGCGTAGATATCGCGTCTTATATCAGAAAAGATGGCGACAGGGTAATGTTACTGTCTGATTTATGTAAAAAACTGTTGGCTGATGTACCAGAAATTCAACGACTGCGTCTGTCTTCGGTCGATCCTGCTGTGCCAGACATAAAAAAAATCATCGAACTAATTAAATCGGAACCACGCATGATGCCACACCTGCACTTTTCAATGCAATCAGGTTCTGATACAATCTTAAAATCCATGGGACGACGACACAATGCACAAACAGTGCGCAATTTGGTCGATTTCGCAGGTGCAAATATATCTTTCAGTTGGGATATTATTTGTGGTTTCCCAGGCGAAACAGAAGAACTTTTTCAAGAAACCCTTGATTTAGTAAATATTACAAAGCCTATTAAAATTCACGCATTTCCTTTTTCGCCCCGCCCTGATACTGTCGCAGCCAGTATGCCAAAACAAATAAATCGTTATGTATCTAAACAGCGGGTAAAAACGATTACAGATATCGCAAATAAAAACCATATAGAATTCATGCAAACACAAATCGGCAAAATCGTACAGGTACTGGTCGAAGAAAACAATGTCGCGCGCTGTCCACATGATATTCCTGTAAAAATAATTGGTGAACAAATTCCTGCAAAAACAGTTTGTGGCGTACATTTAATTGATATTTGTGGGAATTGTTTGGTCGGACAACCAATTGTTGACAAATAAAAATAATGTAGTATTATACACTGCAAAACAAAGGAATTATTATGGCAGATAACGAACAAATTTTCTTAGCAAAAGAAGATAAAATCGCAATTGGATTTATGATTGTAATGTTTTTGTTATTGTCTGCTGGCATGTTGAACGAAAACAATAAACAGCACAAACAGCACACCACACAAGAACAATTTCAAAAAGCAAAAAAACAAATTCACACAAAAACATTTGATTTATCAAAACAAAAATAAAAAGAACGCCAACCGGCGTTTTTTTATTGTACTGTATAATCGTGCATCCAGTAATAATCTTTTCCATCGAACACACGGTATTCTATATCTGTTGTTGAATTCATTGGGATTGGTATATCACCAGCAGACAACCCACCATAATACTTTTGTCCTGCAATATCGAATACCATCACACGGTCAGTCGTCGGCCTTTCCAGCGTCAAACCCATTGTCGCATTGTCACCAATATGTAATATCTTTGGTGCAATACATTGCACAATCGTAGCTGCCCCTGATGCAGACATCGTACCATATGGGCAAGTCTTGATACCTTGGTCTGCATCGACAAATTCAAATTCACCACCATTACAGTATGACTTTTCTGGACAAGTGATACATTCAGTCGTATTTGCAGGCAAATATTGTCCCGCATCACATTTTACCTTTATCGGCACACACACATCATATTGTGCACCCCATATGATTGCCAATTCAACCGTTTCAAAATCTTCATTCGCCGACCAACCGCAATCTTGCGCGCACTGTTCTGGCGAATCATACTGCCATCCATACACCCACGACGCCGGCAACTCAGAATCATTTACAGTATTGACTTTCATCCAACAATAATTACCTGTTGTATCTAAATCAAAGTCCGCATTTTTATCAATACGCGCATCAAATGTGCTGTCATCACCAGGAACAGAATTGCATACTGCGATTCCAGTTGCATTTTTAATTGGCAGACCTTCTTCATAATATGATGCCCATTCCCCCGGCAACAATTCATCACAACTTCCAAAACCATCCAAACCACACATTGGTAAAAATACTTCAGAATCAATTACAGTATCTATATTATTGATCACCCACTGTGACAATCCTTGTTTTTCAAAACCAGTGTCGCATTCAAATTCTATATTACAGGCTGTTTCTTTGGCGTCACATAAGCCACCAACATACTGTTTACCTGTTGCGAATGTTTCAGTATTTATACAATTGATAGAATTGTCTGGACAAGTCTGTTGTGTACATTGTTTTGTACATGTTGTATAGCACTGTGTTTCAGCTGATGCCCCAGTTGTATCTGTTGTATAACCATTATCGCATGCTGTCTTTACATTATTCGCACAGTATGAACCAACAGGACAGA
>JAZLAZ010000010.1:0-1806 GCA_045613445.1 Candidatus Enterousia sp.
ACCCACGCCAGCTCCATAAAACATCAATTGCAATTCTGGATTATTCATCCCTGCCCACCACGACGCAGGCTCTACTCGTTCGTATAACTTCATATTTTTCAATCTACCATCACGCACTGGCAATGTCGCCATTACTTCAATACTCAACACACAATGCACAATGCATAATATTAAAATAAATGTTTTTTTCATAGGTAATTAATTTCTTCTCTTAACAAAATATGTCACGATTTAAGGCTTGTACTTAAAAAGTTTTTTATCCCTAACAAAACTATAAAATATCAATCTCAATTTGTTAACCTAAAAACAATAAATTTGTACTTATGTTAAAAATAAACAATTAATTTTTCTCTTTTATAAACATCACTGTCACAGCACCTATCAACAAGAATGCACCCGACAACACCATCATCCAAATTGCCTCAAGGCCAAACACGTGTTTCAACACCAAACCACTAAACAATGCGTTGATAATCTGTGGTATTGTGATAAAGAAGTTGAATATACCCATATATACACCTGTTTTGCCTGCTGGCAATGCTGGTGCCAATATTGCGTATGGCATTGCCAAAATCGATGCCCATGCTATACCGATACCTATCATAGGCAATATCAACATCTGGTCGTTTGTGATAAAATACATCGATATCAAACTAATACCACCAATCACCAAAGCAATTGCGTGAGTTGTTTTACGTCCCAATTTCTTCGAAATCGGAATTAAGCACAATGCAAACAACATAGCCACAAAGTTATACACACCAAATATCACACCCACCCAGTCGCCTGCTTGTTGATAAAGTGGCGATGTCGCATCTGCTGTACCATAAATATGCTGTGCCACTGCTGGAGTAGTATATACCCACATACCAAACAACGCAATCCACGAAAAGAACTGAACTACACCAAGTTGCAACATAGTCTTTGGCATATTCACAAAGTCACGAAACAAATCAGTGAATTTAGGCTTTTCTTCTTCTACCTCTGTAGCCGAAAACTCAGCCAACTCTTTTGGCGAATACTCTTTAGTATGCGTAATTGTCCATAATATAGTGATAATCAACACTGCAGCTCCTACATAGAACGAATACACCAAATTCAATGGCACACCCGAAGCCGATGTTGCATCACCCAAACCAAACCAATTCAACATCACGTATGGCAACCACGAGCCTATCACAGCACCCACGCCAATCAAGAAAGTCTGTACAGAGAAACCCACAGTCGATTGTTCATCAGACAACATATCTGCCACTAACGCACGGAATGGCTCCATCGTAACGTTGATGCTCGCATCCATAATCATCAAAAATCCTGCACCCACAAACACAGCTGGCAAAAATGCCGAAAATACACCCGCATTTGGCATCAATATCAATGCAATAGCTGTCAAAATTGCACCCACCAAGAAGTAAGGACGACGACGACCCAAACGACACCATGTTTGGTCGCTATAATGACCGATAATCGGTTGCACAATCATACCTGTCAATGGTGCCACAATCCAGAACCACGAAAGGTGTTCAACACCAGCACCATATGTCTGCAATATACGACTTGCATTAGCATTTTGCAACGCAAAACCCATTTGAATACCCAAAAATCCCATACTCATCGATAGGATTTGTCCGAAACTTAATCTTGGTTTAGTTTTCATATCTTAACACTATTTACCTAATTTATTTTTAATGCGCAAAGTTACAAAAAATATCAACACTAACAAAATATCATTCTATACAATTCTCCTCATCTTCATTTCAACACCACCCATTTACTCTTATTTTCTTTAGTGCTTTTATCTATAAA
>JAZLAZ010000011.1:0-49275 GCA_045613445.1 Candidatus Enterousia sp.
ATCCATGGAAACAGTTTGCAGAAACACACAATGTTGGCGATGTAATCACAGGTCCAATTAAAAATACAACTGAATTCGGTTTGTTTGTTGCATTGACACCAGATTTGGACGGTATGGTTCATATCTCTGATTTGTCTTGGATCAAATTGGACGAAGAAGAATTGAAAAAATTCGTTCGTGGCCAAGAAGTAACAGCGAAAATTTTGGATATCAATCCAGAAAAAGAACGCGTTACATTGGGTATCAAACAATTGACTGAAAGCGCAGAAAACAATGCTGTTTCTATCAAGAAAGGCGCTGTTGTATGCGGTACAGTTTCCGAAATCACACCTGATGAATTGATTTTGGCATTGCCAGGTGATGCACGCGGTGTTATCCGTCGTACAGACCTGTCACGTGAAAAATCAGAACAGGATACAGGCAAATTTAACATCGGTGATTCTGTTGAAGCATCTGTTGTATCTGTCGAAGATAACACTGTTAAATTGTCTATCCGTGCATTACAGGTGACATTGGAAAAGCAAGCAGTTAAAGAATTCTCAAACGAAGCTGATAGTGGCTCTGTTTTGGGTGATATCTTGGGCGCTGCAATCGAAAACAGCAAAAAATAATTTTTGTATGTTTTTGAATAAAATCAACTGGGCAAAATTTGCCCAGTTTTATTTTTTATGGTAAAATATGTACATGACAAATAAACATCAGATGATTTTAATGATGGGGGGCCAGGGTGTAGGCAAGGGGACTTTTTCACGTATGCTGATGACGCAACATCACTATAAGTATATTGAAACAGGGGCGATTTTGCGCTCTATGCCGGCTGATTCTGATGTGCTAAAAACGATTTCTGCGGGTAATTTTGTATCTGATGAATTATTGTTTGATATAATGAAACATGAAATCCCAAATAATATGGATGTTATATTGGACGGATTCCCACGCAAAATATCACAGGCCAAATGGCTGGTGGATAATTATGCAGATAAATTTGATATATATGCGCTGTATTTATCTGTTCCAACCGAAGTGTTGATTCAGCGTATAAATAAACGCATCCGCGAAGGCGGTAACCGCACAGATGATGCATCCCCAGAAATTATTCGCAAACGCCTTGATAATTATTTTAAAATAACGATGCCTGCGATTGATTGGTTGCGTAATGCGCAAAATGTGCGTTTCTCAGAAATAGACGCGCATGGTGATGTAAACGATAATTTTGCTGATATATTGTCTGTATTACAGAATTAAAAATCCCCCAAACGGGGGATTTTTTATATTTCTGCACGAATTTCTTCAACTTCGTAACATTCAACACGGTCGCCTTCTTTCAAGTCATTATATTTATCAAAGGACATACCGAATTCAACGCCACCAGATACTTCTTTTACTTCGTTCTTTTCACGACGAAGTTGACCGATTTTGCCGTCGTATATAACGACATTGTTGCGCAATAAACGAACAAATGCGTCTTTCTTGACTGTACCTTCGGTCATACGACAACCCGCAACGCGGATACCCTTGCCAACGGTAAACAGTGCAATAACATCTGCGTATCCGATAAATGTTTCGCGCTTTTCTGGCGCTAATTTACCAGACAAGATTTCTTTGATTTCGTCTGTAATGCGATATACAACACTGTGGTATCTGATATCAACACCATTACTGCGTGCCATATCGCGAACAACAGAATCTGCGCGCACATTAAATGCAACGATTACAGCCCCAGATGCAGTTGCCAGACGAATATCACCTTCTGTAATCTGACCAACGCCAGAAGATAATATTTCAACGCCAACTTTGTCTGTATTGATATCTTTGACCATGTCAGAAATGGCTTCGACAGAACCTTGAACATCTGCGCGCAAGATAATAGGCAAGATAAGTTTCTTGTTATCATCGCGTTTTGCGAACAATTCTTCCAAACTGGAACGCTTAACAGCATTTGCCTTATCTTTGGTTTTCTGTGCACGGTATGCAGCGACTTCACGGGTTTGTGCTTCGGTTTCCATAACGCGCAGTTCATCGCCAGCTCCTGGGACAGTGTTTAATCCCAAAACAACAGCGGGTTGACCAGGGCGTACAGATTTAACGCGTTCACCATTTGAACTTATCAATCCACGAACACGGCCAAATGTTTCTCCGACCACAAAGACATCGCCGATTTTCAATGTTCCCTGACGCATCAAGACAGTTGCAACCGCACCCAAACCTTTTTCTTGTTTTGCTTCGACCACATATGCAACGGCAGGCATTTCAGCATCTGCTTTTAATTCCATCATTTCTGCCTGTAACAGAATTGCTTCTTCCAGTTTGTCCAAACCGATTTTCTTGGTTGCAGAAATTTCAACACATTGTACATCACCGCCCATTTCTTCAACTTGGACTTCTTGTTGTAACAGGTCTGTTTTTACGCGCATTGCGTTTGCTTCTGGCAAGTCGATTTTATTGATTGCGACAATAAAAGGCACTTTTGCGGCACGGATATGATTTATCGCTTCGATTGTCTGTGGCATAATAGAATCATTTGCTGCGACAACCAATACAACAATATCCGCCATCTGTGCACCGCGTGCGCGCATTGCGGTAAAAGTTTCATGCCCAGGTGTGTCCAAGAAAGTAATCATTGCACCTGATTTTGTTTTGACTTCATACGAAGAAACGTGCTGTGTAATACCGCCCGCTTCGCCTGCGGCAACATTTGCGTTGCGGAATGCGTCCAGCAAAGATGTTTTACCATGATCAACATGTCCAACAACAGTCACAACAGGTGCACGTGGTGTCATATGTTCTGGGGTTGGTTCGCGTTCCAGAATTTCAGCATATGGTTTTACATCAACGCGTTTTACAGTTGCACCGAATTCACCGGCAATCAGTTCTGCTGTATCTGCATCAATAGATTGATTTACAGACACCATCATACCCATTTCCATCAGTTTTTTAATTACATTGCCAACTTTTTCAGCCATTGCTGCGGCCAAGTCTTTGACAGTAATTGTGTCGCCCAATGTAACAACATGTTCGACTTTCTGTGGTGCGGAAAATACAGCGCGCGCTTTTTCGCGAAAACGTTTCAAAGAAGCTTCGGATCTGCGGCGATTTGCACCACGCAAACCGATTTCATCATCGTCATCATCACCCATAACAATATCACGCAGGTGAATTTTGCCAGATTTTTTGAAATCTTTTTTTGAATTATTAAATCTGGAACCGCGTTCTTCGTCGTCGTTATCGCGGTTTTTACGGTTTGCGCCTGCCACAGCATTATTTGTAAACACTTTTTGTTGTTGTGCTGGTTTTGAACGCAATTGCGATGTGGTATCCTCGTTTGATTCTGCGTCTGTGCTGTTTGTATTTTCGCGTGCCGCCAATTGAGATTTAACTTGTTGGTATTCGCGATTTTCGCGTTCGATTTCTGCTGCGCGCGCTGCACGTGCTGCTGCTTCTTCGGCTTCGCGTTTTTTTCGTTCTTCTTCGCGTGCTTTGGCGGCGGCCAACACTGCGCGCAGTTTTTCATCTGCAGCATTTTTTGGTGCCACAGGTGCGTTTGGTTCATCGCGCAGTTCTTTGCTGCCTGGGGCAACAACACGGCGACGGCGTTCTACGAACACCGCATCGCCTTTTTTGCTGCGAACCGCATCAGTTGTTACAGATTTTCCAAGTGTCAATGTTGCCATATACGCCACCTTGTTTTTATTTCAGTTTATTTTATTCTTCGTCTTGGTTGATATTGTATGCGATTTCGCGAGCTTTCATAATTACACGACCAGCCAAGCGGTTTGACATTGTGTCTTCGCCCAATATTTCAATCAGTTCATCTGTCGACAGATCTGCCAAATCTTCCAGTGATTTGACGCCAGCAGTACCTAATTGCATGATGATTGGTCGTTTGATAAATGTAAAGTTCAACAAATCATCAGACATACCCAGCTTATGACCTTCTTCGAAATAATTCTTTTCGATTCTTTCCAGATAGTCTTTTGCGCGTTTCTGTAATTCTGATGCCAGTTCTGGGTTGAAACCTTCGATTTCTTCCAGTTCTGCGATATCGACAAATGCGATTTCTTCGATTGTACGGAAACCTTCGGTAATCAGCAATTGAGCAATCATTTCATCTACATCCAATGCACTGATAAACAGTTCTGTTTTTTCTTTGAATTCTTTTGCTCGTTTTTCTTGTTCTTCGGTTTCGTTCATAACATCGATATTCCAGCCAGTCAATTGTGATGCCAGGCGAACATTTTGACCGCGGCGACCGATTGCCAAAGATTGTTGATCTTCGTTTACGACGACTGCTGCGGTGCGTGTATCTTCGTCAACGATAATTTTTGCGACCTTGGCAGGTTGCATAGCGTTCACGATAAATACAGCAGGATCTTCTGAATACAAGATAACATCGATTTTTTCGCCATGACATTCATTGATAACAGGCTGTATGCGTGTACCTTTGATACCAACAGTCATACCGACAGCGTCAATGGATGGATCTTGTGTTTCTACTGCGATTTTTGCGTGTGATCCAGGTGCACGTGCAACAGATTTAATTTTAATAACACCTTCATAGATTTCAGGCACTTCTTGGACGAACAATTTTTCCATAAACATTGGGTGTGTGCGTGTCAAGAAAATTTGCGGACCTGTATTTGAACGCGTGACATCCATAATCAGTGCGCGAACACGGTCACCAACAGCTAATTTTTCCCCAGGAATCAGTTCTGTTCCTTTGATATAACCTTCGGCCTTGCCATTGATATCAACAAAGATGCTACCAAATTCTATGCGTTTAACAACACCGCTGACGATATCACCGATATTATCTTTGAATTCTTCGAATTGACGACCTTTTTCAGCATCGCGAACGCGTGCCGTCATCATTTGTTTCGCAGTTTGAAATGCCATACGACCAAATTCTGGTTCTGGCAAAGCGTCTTCTATAACATCACCAACCGATGGATTTTTTTCATATTTTTTTGCCTGTGCCACAGTCAACATAGTATTTGGGTTATATTCTTCGCCGGCGGCATCTGGTGATTCAATAACATCGAACAAGCGCTTTACATAGATTGCACCATTTTTACGATCGATATTTGCGATAATATTAAATTCTTCACCATATTTGTGTTTTGCGATTTTTGCGATTGCCGCTTCCAGTGATTCAATAACGATTTCGCGATCAATTTGTTTTTCTTGGGCCAAAGAATCAATAGCCAACAACAAATCTTGACGAGGCATAGATACAAAAGACATATGTTTACTCCTTTGTGTTTTTCAGATGTCTTACTGAAAGAGCGGGGTTTTTCAACCCCGCCCTTAAAAAATTATTTAAGAACACTGCATATTATATATACGAATCGTCAAAATACAAGAAAAAAATATCTTATATAAAAGTGTGGCGTTACAAAATTTTTTGATTTATAATTTGGTCGCTATGATGAACTTTATAAAAAACTTGTTTATGCCAGCGGCAAGCAAAACAACAGCTGGTGCATTGGCAACTAAATTTGGTCTGGAATTGCGTGGTAATGCAAACGCACCTGTATGTGGTGTTGCACCAATCGCAGATGCAAAGGCTGGTCAGTTGGCTTTTTATTCCACAGAACAGAACAGTAATGCGTTCAAGATTTTACCAATATCTGTATTGGAAAACACGCGCGCGACTGTAATCTTGGTTCAACCAGAAATGGCGAAACACGCCCCCAGTGGTGCGACCTTGTTGATTACAGACAGTCCGCGTGGCAATATTGTAAAGATTTTGGGTGAAATTTATCGTGAAAAACCACGATTTGGTATCAGCAAGCATGCATTTATTGAACATGGCGTATTCTTTCGTAAAAAACGCACAAACTATATTGGTCAATTTGTAACGATTGAACGCGGTGCATCGATTGAACCAGGGGTAAAAATTTATCCAGGTGCATATATTGGGCGTGGTGTTGTATTGGGACGTAACAGTATTGTTCACAGTGGGGCACATATTGAAAACGCAACAATTGGCGCAGACTGTGTGATAAATGCAAATGCCGTTATTGGCAAGGATGGTTTTGGATATACGCGTCAGAACGGTAAAAATATATTTATTCCACATGTTGGTCGTGTTGTAATTGGCGAACGCGTATCGATTGGTGCAAACACATGTGTTGATCGTGGTGCGATGACAGATACAACGATTGGCGATGGAACAAAGGTTGATAATTTATGCCAAATTGCACATGGTGTTGTAATTGGTTCTGAATGTTTTTTGGCCAGCGGTACAGGGATTGCAGGTGGTGTCGTTGTTGGTGATCGTGTATTGTTGGGTGGGCATGTTGGAATTGCCAACGGTGTAAAAATTGGTAATGACGCATCTGTAGGCGCAAACAGTGGTGTTTTCCGCAATGTGCCAGATGGTGAAAGTTATATGGGGTATCCTGCGGGTCCAGGAACTGAATTCATGCGTCATTATGCATGGTTACGCAAAAATACAAAGAAATAAAAATGGTGAAAATATGATTGCAGATGCCCAAGAAATAGAAAAGATAATACCACATCGTGGTGACATGCGCATGGTGGATGAAATTCGCGAATACAGTGACACCAGTGCTGTTGGTGTAAAGTATGTTCGTGATGATGAATTTTGGTGTGCAGGGCATTTTCCTGGCAATCCGATTATGCCTGGTGTATTACAGGTCGAAGCACTGGCACAAACTGCATGTTTTGTTGCGTTCAGTCGTCTGTCAGATGCAGAACGTGAAAATATGTTGGGGTACTTTACTTCAATGGAAAAGATTAAATTTTCACATATGGTACGCCCTGGTGATAAATTGGAATTGCATGTTGAATTGTTGGTAACTAAAATGGGGATGTATAAATTCCATGGTATTGCGATGGTTGCCGGTAAAAAGGTTGCAGAATCTACATTTACTGCTGTCCTACAAAAGGTTGAAAAATAAAATCCCCCGTTTGGGGGATTTTTTATTGTTTATATTCTGAAAAAAATCCCCCAAACGGGGGATTGGATTTTACTGGCATGTTCCGTCAGATTGCAATGTTGCTGGTGATGTGCATGTACATGTCTGTGTGGCCGCTGCCCATGAACCGCCTGTTGATCGACATTTTACTGCCATTGTATCTGTCAGTGATTGCACATTTTGAACCCAGGTTACCAAATCTGTTGGGGATGGATCTTCCAACATATCGCCGTTTACAGACATACATGTCATAATCTGTGCCTTACATGCATTGACTGCATAATTTGGACTGTATGCTGAATAGTTGTTCGAACTTAAACAAGAATTCACATCAGACATACAATTTTCTGCATAACTTGCAACAATTTCATCCTGTGCAACCTTGATCTGTGTCAATGTGCGTTGCAAATATTCACGAACAACCTGATTATCATTCTTGAATTCACCGTTGTCATATGTGTAATTCTGACACTTATTCAATACACTTGCACACATACCATATGTTTTATTGTTTTCAACATAACCAATTTTGTATTGCAAGTATTTTACCAAGTTTGCATTTGTTTCTGTGACGGCTGTATCGGATATACTGTCCGCAATATAACCTGCCAAAGATGTATTTGCGCCTGACCATGCATGTGAACCGCTGGTATTCGCGTATTCCCATGTTGCATACAGACCGCTGGTTGGTTGTACGACAGGTGTCAATGGGCTATCTGCGTCGTCATCTGCGACATAATAACCTGGGGCAGAACCGATAACGATTTCGCCGTTTACAATATATTTACCGGTTGGATCCAGACAGTTTTCATAATCTGTGCCACATACAAAGTCATCTTGCATACATGAATCCAACGCATTTACGCATCCACGCAAATCATAAGAATTCTTTTGTTGGGCAACCATCAGACGTGCCTTTTGCAATACTGTCTTTGCATTGCGTACGGTACGTGTCATATTATCATTTGAATCAATAAGTGCGCGTTCATATGCAATACATTGTTTATCAATTTCCAAATCGTATGAATTGGTAATTACAGAAATGTCGACACCTTGGGCCTGACATGTCGTCAATACAGATGCCTTGCATCGTGCAGCCGCTGTTTTGTACAACTGTTCGCCGCGTTGATTGCTGATACTGTTGGTGTTTGTTGTGTTTCCGCCAAACAAACCTGTTAAATCAAAACCTGTATTGTCAATGTTAAAGTCCAGCAATCCAGACAGGTCAAACGACATACCTGTTTCAGACGATGTTGCTGTCCCTGTTTTAATTCCAACAATCATATCCTTGATGTTGTCTAAATCGTTTTTCAATTGTGTGCTGTCTGTCGTAGACTGCATTGCAATTTCTGCTTCGGTTTGTGTAAACAGTGTATCAATATCGTCGCCTGTCAAACCGATGTATTGAATTTGTTGTGCAACATCCTGTAATGCTTCTGTTGCGGCCTTTAATGCGTTTTCTGTTTTTTCGTAATTTTTAATATTTTTCGAACAAGAGCAACGGCCTTGGTTGTCATCCAAAACATTACAGAAATTATCCATACAAGATGTATATTGTGCCTTGCAGTAATCTGTCAATTGTGCGACTTCGTCCATATTTGTAATTGCATCTGCTTTTTCTTCGCTTGATGTCACAGTTGCCTGTGTGCCTGATGAAGAAATTGAAATGGCAGATGGCATACGCGCCTGAATCGCAGAAGAAGAACGAACGCCAACGCGACCTGTATACAATGGTGTGTTGACAGTGTCTGTTTGTGTCAGTGTACCTGCGCGCGCTGCGACAGAATTATTTTGTTGTACTGCGCGACGTGATTTTACGATTTGGGAAGATGTAACTGGTGCGTTGCGCGTTGCGCGTGCTGCTGTTGCACGTGATGTAACAGTTGCAGCCGTGCGTGCCTGGGTTGCGTTGCGTGAAGATGTTGCGTTACGGGCACTAATCGCGCGTGGATTTGTTGCGGATGTTGCAGATGGAACAACACGTGCAGCAGCACGGTTTGCAGTTGCAGATCCACGTGGTGTTGCGCGTGATGGCTGAACAACAGGATGTACAACATTTTTTGCATCATCTGATGCATCGATACTCTCTTCTGCTTCAACAATTTCCATATCGCTTAATGCGATTGGTTCATCGTAAGTTGCCGGTGCAATCTCTGCAAATGCAGGCAAAACCAGCAATCCACTAAGTACAACTATAAGTCTTTTCATGTTAAAACCTTCCCTTCTTTATCGAACATTTTATCATATTACAGAATTCAACGCAAACAAAAAATAAGAATATTTCACAGTTTATGAACAATTTCATAATTCATTAAAAAGTATAATGAATTTTGCTTGCGATATAAATTTGTTTTAGATATAATTCGTTGTATACGAAAATATGGAAGTTGTTTGTGTCTGTAATTAAAAAAGTTGCTTTTTGGATTTTTACATTACCATTGATGGGTTGTACGACAGTACCGACAACGATACATGATGCGCGCCTTGATGGATATGTGCCAAAGGTTGGTGCAGTGGACTTTAATTATAATCCGTATGATACACCGATTGCACAGTGTTATGCAGATGAATTGTCTGTGGAACAGAATATATCTGGTGCAACATTGATCGAAGATGGTTTGTCGGCATTTGTTATTCGTTCTGCATTTGCCCGCATGGCAACCAAGACAATTGATTTACAGACATATATATACAGTAATGATTTTTCTTCGCGTGTTTTGATTGCCGAATTAAAACGTGCTGCTGATCGTGGGGTCAAGGTTCGAATCCTGCTGGACGATTATGGGACAAAGTCTGATATAGTTGATGTTACATTGTTAAATCAGCATCCGAACATAGAAGTAAAGGTATTTAATACAGTTCCAAACAGATCGAAAATATTATATTATCCACAATTTTTAATGGATTTTTCGCGTTTGAATTCTCGTATGCATAATAAGTTGTTTATTGTGGATAATATCGCATATATCACAGGTGGTCGAAATGTGGGCAGTAATTATTTTTACCCAGAAACTGCGTCGAACTTTTCTGATACCGATGTTTTGTTTATCGGTGATATGACGCGTTATGCCACGGACAGTTTTAATGAATATTGGAATCATCATTTATCTATTCCGGCGTCTGTATTTCCAAAGGCAAAATCAAAAAAAGCGCTGCGTAAATTGGAACGTTCCTTTGCAGAAATAGAGCGAAGAAGTGCAGAAGAAATAAAATCTTATAACAGTATTATCGATATGGTGCAACAAGAATTCAAACGCAAAAATTTTGATTTCAGCTGGGGGCGCGGTAAATTTTTTGCAGATCCACCAGAAAAAGTCGAAATGACAATGGAAGAAAAAGAACTGTATCGTGGCGATATCGTTCGTGCATTACAGCATTTGTGGGACAAAACAGAAAAATCTATATATATGTCTGCTGCCTATTTTGTTCCAGGACAGGGCGGGTTGGAAAATATTCTGCGCGAAGAAAGTTCTGGTGTGCATATGACAATTGTTACGAATTCGTTGGCGTCTACTAATGCACCGACTGTGTATGCAAAATGGGAAAAGTACAGAAAACAACTGATTGAATCTGGCGCAGATGTTTATGAATTTATGGTTTCTGCTGAAAATTTGCGTGGCAAAGCGCATGATCGCGAAAGAAAACAGTCCAGTTTTTCTGTTTTACACAGCAAAACGATGGTATTTGATGATGATATATCTTGGATTGGCAGTTTTAATCTTGATCCACGCAGTGCGTATTATAATACTGAAAATGTTGCAGTATTTGAAAGTCGTGATTTTGCCAATAAATTGCGTGAAATGATTATAAAAGATACGAAAACATCATGGCGTGTAACATTAGACGAATATGACAGAACCGTATGGTCGGGGCGTCGTCCGCACGACAAAAAAACGCAAGTTCATAAATGCGCTCCGGATACATCGCTGTTTCGCAGAATTTGGAAATCGATTTGTAATCTGGTGCCAGAAAAATTTGTATAAAAAAAGCCGCGTTTGCGGTTTTTTTAATGATGGTGCGATAACAGATGTAAAATCAAACTGATGATAAATATAAATGTAATAACAACTAATATGACTCTTTGTGCTCGGTGAGAAGATTTGCCACCACATTGTTCGCAACTGCATGAACAATCGCGTAACACCAAATACCATGACAGGCCCAGCATTGCGCCGGAAAATACAAATAACCATGGTTCCATCCAGTGTGGTAATATATGAAAATGTGCTGCGTCTGGTGCAATAAGCCCGATAATTGCCAGCAACATCGGTATTCCGCAACAGAATATATGTGGTGCAATTGTTGCAATAATTCCAATTTTAACAGCCTTGTTTTTCATAATATACCTTTTTTACTGGCGGCATTATAAATCTTTTTTTCTGTTTGTAAAATATAAAGTTATAGGTACAAAACAATATTGACAAATAAATAAAATGTATTAGCATGATTTTCTGTAATGATAGACAAGCTAAAGACTTATTTTGCATTATCAAATTTAAGGGTTGGATATCCAAATTTTTATTGGAGTTGTCCTGTATACTTGTTTACAACGGAAAATATATCTGGGTATTTAGATAAAATCCCATCATTTGAAAATAAAAATGTTTTAAGCGTTTGTGCATCTGGTGATCATGCTTTTGAATGCCTGTTGCGTGGTGCGAAAAAAGTGGATGTTTTTGATATAAATTACCTGCAACAGTATGTTCTGGAATTAAAATCAAAGATGATACAAAACTTGTCTTATAAAGATTTTAAACATTTTTTCGTTGAAAAACGTACTTTTTTTGACCGCAGTATTATCAATCCAATATTTAAGGACTTTTCCGAAGGGTTGCAGACATTTCTAAACGTGTATTATGCACATGATGTAAATAATGTTTTGTTTCGGTCTTGCGAACATATTAGGGAATATATGTTGCCGTCTTATATGAAAGACAAGGCTAAATATAAGCAGTTAGGCAACTTGATGCCTGAAAAATTTAATTTCATCAGATGTGATATTGATAAATTGTGTTCTAAAACACAGCAACAATATTCGCTAATCTTGTTATCAAATATATTTGGATTTAAATACATTGTTGATGTCGATTGTAATAAATCAGCAAATATGTTTTTATCAGATGTTTTAGATTCTCTGGCAACAAGAAACTTGTGTGATGATGGTATTATTTGTTGGAACTATATGTGGCGTTGCACTCCAAATTCAGTAAATTTTGCGCCAACTACGCATGCGGATAAATATGTTTTTTCTAATGTTGGTATTTCAAGTGCACGACCAATGCCGTTGTTGTCTGATATAGATCGTGTTTTTTTGATGAGCAAACAAAAATCAAAATAAATTTTGGCATCCCCAACAGGGCTCGAACCTGTATCTAATTCTTAGGAGGAATTTGTTCTATCCTGTTGAACTATGGGGACGTGTGTGAGATATCTTAAAGTAAAAAGAAAAAATGTTCAATAATTTTTGTGTCGTGTATTGACAAATAGCGTGTTTGTGCTATATTTAGATGAGTAAGGGGTGAAAAATGGCAGCAATAAGACATTACAGCGCAAGCATTAGTAAAGAAGATACAACAGAAGTCATAGATGTTGATATGACTGATTTGCCATATGGTAAATTTGATGCAACACATCAGTTGGTTATCAAGGATGATGTTGTTTTAGCAAATGGTAAGAAAAAACCATTACACAGTTTTGCAAATGTTATCATTCAAGGTATATTTGATTGTTCTTCGTATGTTATTACATCAGAAACCGTTTTGCCAACTGGAATCACAGAATTAAAGTGTCTGCATTCCATAAACAGTTTAGCTGACCTGATTGATATATTGCCATCATCTGTTCGTAAGGTTGTTGTCAGAACCGCGATTCTAAACAGCATCAAAAAAAATACAGATAATGCATCAGAAGTTGCAAAAAGTTTTGTAAAAAAATATCCACATGTAATTGTTACGGATGGTAAAACATTATTGTCAGATATCTTGAATGAAGCAGAAAGTGCAAAAACAATTGCGCCAGTCAATCAGAAAAAAGTAATCATCGCCCCAATATCAGTTGAAAAAAAGACCGATGAATGGCTGTGTACAGATGAACTGATTGTGGCGTATAAACAGCATGAATCTGCTGTGTCTGATATGTCAGATGACGATATTCAGCGCGCAATTCGTATTGTCAAAAAAAGACTGAATAAACGTGAATTGATGCGCGAAGACGGTGCTGTTGTCAGCTGTATTCATCGTGATGATGTGCCTGCGTTGGTTATTGCAATAAATCAGCAACAAAAACGCGACAATATACAAAAAACGCGACCAATTGTAGAAATAACTAAAAAGACGGAATCAAAAATAGAAAAAACAGTTGCACAACCTGTTGCCCATAAATATTTTGTAGGAAATAAAGAAGTTCAAGAAACTGTTATACAAAAGTATATAAAAAACAATGTTTGGAAATCCATATGCAATCATTGTAAAAGTGATTTGGATAAAAAATTAGCATTTTTGCAGGCTATTGAAGATATCAATGTGCGTCCTGTGGACACTGCGGGTAAACAGGTTTGTTATGTCCAAGATGGCATGTTGAAAACATCTTCAACAATAACATTCAAAAACGCCCAATGGTTATCCCAAGGTTTTAGTACATTGGACGACAGGGCGCGTATTATATGGTGCATGAACGAACATGGATTTATCGCAACCGAATATTTCGAAGAACATGAAAAAAAACAATCTGTTGATTATAAGCAGGCAATTCGTCAAAAAGATGTGTCTGGATTTACACCTTCAGATGCAGTTTGTGTTTCGAATTTGATTAAAGAATTGACAGCAGAACGCGATGAAAAAATGGCAAATGTTGTTATGTCTGTGACTGCAAAGTCTGTCCCCGCACCAGTACCCGAAACAGTGTCTATTCCAGAACAGCCAGTTAAAAAAACAACTGGTCCTGCATCTGTTAAAACAGAATCAAAAAAGCGTAGTCACCCCAAAAAAGTCAGAACATATGTAACCAGTGCAAATCCTGTATCTGATAAAAATAAAAATCAGGTTCTGGAATCGGTGGCGCAACCTGCCCAGAAACCATCGGTTGTGTACACAGAATTGATCAGTGTGTCTGCAGCCAGTGCCGCAGCCACAGACGGTGCGCGCTA
Source organism: Candidatus Enterousia sp. (assembly GCA_045613445.1). GTDB lineage: Bacteria > Pseudomonadota > Alphaproteobacteria > Rs-D84 > Rs-D84 > Enterousia. The sequence continues at coordinate 14,086 of JAZLAZ010000011.1, forward strand.
TGAATCCATAAAATGGACGGATTATGAATCTTTGCATATGTCATTTGCGGTTAAATTACAAGAACTGAATACAACGCAATCGGAATTGTTACAAAAATTGTTGAATGAACAAAATACTGATACTGCATTGGAATACAATCATCAATTAAATGATTTGTTGATAGCCAAGAAAAAATGTGAAACAGTATTGGCTAAATTGGATGCGTTGAATCAAGAATTGCAACAGATAAAGCAAGATTTTGAAAAGCAAATGTAAATAACAGCGGGATACAAATCCCGCTTTTTTTATGTATTTAAGTATTGCAAGTTATATTTATGCCTTGTATAATACCAACCGATTTATAGAACAAGGGAAAAAAGAAATGGCAACAATTACAAGAAATGATTTTGCAAACAGATTGCGTGAACGTTTTGGCTTAACGACTGCGGACGCGTATAAAATGGTTGATGTTGTATTTGACGAAATTTGTGAATCACTGATAAATGGCGAAGAAGTTAAATTTGCAGGATTTGGTACATTTAAGATTTTGGAAAAAAATGCGCGTATGGGGCGTAATCCAAAAACAGGTGCATCTGCGGTGATATCTGCGCGTCGTGTTGTGTCTTTTCGTCCCAGTACCGAATTTCGTGAACGTGTTGCGACAAAAAAATAAAATATCCGCCATTTGGCGGTTTTTTATATGTAGTGCATATTGATTTGTTTGTATATTTGTGGAATTATATAAACCATGATACACAGAATAAGAACTGTCTTGACTGATATGGGCTTTTGCGGTAAAGATGTTGTATCTTTATCGCAAGACATTTTTGATACATATACATCTTCTGAACGTTGTTATCATAACATAAATCATATTTTTAATATGCTGAATCATTTTGATGATTTTGTGCGGTATTCGGGATATATGAACAGAATTAAAAATATTAAAGAGTTCGCATTTGCAATAATAATGCATGATTATGTGCATGGTACAGAAAATGAAGTTTCTGATAGTGCGCAAAAAGCCAAAGATTTTTTGAAAAAAATATCTTTAAAATATGATTCTGCATATATTGAACTTTTAATAAATGCCACAGATTATGATAAATGTTTAACGCCTGATTTTGATGGGATGTTGATGCAAGATTTAGATTTAATTACTTTGGGTGCAAATTATGTGGAATATGATAAATATTCAAATCAAATTAGGCACGAATATATGCAGTACTCAGATAGCGTGTTTTACAAAGAAAGGGTTAAAATATTAAAAGGTTTTCTAAATCGCAGGTACATTTATAATACAAAATATTATCGTGATAATTATGAATGTGCCGCACGTAATAATATTACAAAAGAGTTATCTAAAATAGGTAATTGTTGTTGATAAAAAAAATCCCCAAATGGGGATTTTTTTATTTTGCGGGCATCCAATTACTGGTATCCAGATTTTGTAAATCTGCTGGTAATTGGTTGTTTGTCATTGTGTTCCAATGTTGTGTGCGACCAAATGGTCCAATTTTTCCACGTACATTTAATACGTTTGGTGTGTCTTGCCACATGACACTGGAATAAATTTTTCCGGATTTTGGATCCAAGATTTTTCCGTCTGAATATTCATTGTCATCTTCATCCCATTCCATATTCCAAATGATGTCCAAACCAACCATTGTTGGTTTGCCGTCAACATTATCTGCGATGCGTGTTGGGTTCGATAAAGTTTCAGAAATTTGGCCATCTGTATCATACAGTGCAATTATGCGGCCACCAATTTCTGTATCGTCACCGTCTTGGTATTGATAAATTTGTACAATTGATTTTGGTTTGTTTGTTTCGTCGTCAATTGTTTGATATGTACCAACAAATGGCATTGCAGCATGTGCCAATAATGGCATCATGAAAACTGTTATTGCAGATAAAAAACTTTTTCTCATAATAATTTTTCCTTTATTTTTTATATTGGACATATGTCAGTATATTGATATTTTGCTTTTTTTGTAATAAAAAAAAGTGATGCGTTACGCATCACTTTTGACTACCATAATTTCACACGATTTTGTGGTGCGATATACATTTTGTCGTTTGGTGTAATATCAAATGCGTCATACCAAGCGTTGATGTGTGGTAATATTCCATTTACGCGATTTTTACCCAACGAATGTTCGTCAACCTTGGTTAAACGCAGTTCTTCGTCGGGACGAATATTTTGTGCCCATGCGCCAGCATATGCAATAAAGAAACGCATATCAGATGTTAAACCATAAACAGCGTCAGATTGTGTTCCAAATTTTTTATACGCATCAAATGAAATTGTTACGCCGCCATAATCTGCCAGATTTTCACCCAGTGTAAATTCACCATTTGCATTGACTTCGTCATTGATTTTAATTGTGTTGAAAAAGTCTTTCATAACATTTGCGCGTGTTTCAAATCCAGATGCATCATCTGCCGTCCACCAGTCTTTCATGTTGCCGTCTTTGTCGAAATGACGTCCGGAATCATCGAAACCATGTGTCATTTCGTGTCCGATAACTGCGCCAATTGCGCCATAGTTAAATGCGTCGTCTGATTCCATATCAAAGAAAGGATATTGCAATATTCCTGCTGGGAAACAGATTTCATTTGTTGATGGGTCATAATATGCGTTTACTTCATGTGCGTTCATGTACCAGATTGATGGATCGTTTTTTTGACCGATTTTATCAATCCAAAATGCGTCTTCAAATTGCGCAACACGCATCATATTTTTCCATAATGAATCATTTTTTATTTCCAGTTTTGAATAATCGCGCCACTTGTCTGGATATCCGATTTTTGCTTTGAAAGTTGATAATTTTTCCAATGCTTTTTTCTTGGTATCAATACTCATCCAATCCAGATTTTCGATGCGCATTGCATATGCGCGTTGCAGATTTTTTACCAGTTGTTGCATGCGTTTTTTTGCATCATGTGAAAAATATTTTTCAACATACAGTCGTCCTACTTCTTCGCCCAGTGCACCATCAATCATAGATACAGCACGTTTCCATCGAGGTTTTTGTTCTTTTTGACCGGCCATTGTTCGATTGTAAAAATCAAAAGATATATCATATGTTTTATCGTCTAATAATGTGTCAGCAGAACTGATAATACGATATTTCAAATATGTTTTTATCAATTCGAAATCAGTATCGTTCATAATCGCGATGGATTCTTGAATTGCTTCTGGTTGTGCAATGTTGATAAATTTGGCGCGTTTTGCACCGCGTACAGATAAAAATTTATCCCAATTAAAACCAGTAAATTTTTCTTTGATTTCATCGATGTTCATTTTGTGATAGTTTGCATGTGGGTCGCGCAATTTTTCTTTTGGATAGAAAGATTTTGCCATTCGTTCTTCCAGTGCATATAATTTTTGCACATCAACATCAATACCAAAATTTTGCATTTGTTTTGTTATAAAATCTTTATATTTTTGTCTGATTTCGACTGATTTTGCGTCTGTGTCAAAGTAATAATCGCGGGACAGTCCCAGACCGCCTTGACCAATGTTATACAAATAATGTTCGCTGTCCATTTCATCCAGTGCAACGCCGTCACCCCAAAACGCCGAAGAAAATGTAAACATGTGCCCCATGTATTCTTCTAAATCTGCGCGCGTCAGTTTGTCGATTTGTGCAATCAAATCAGATACAGGTTTTGTACCATCGCTGTTCAATTTTTTTGCATCCATTGCGATAGTGTATAAATTTCCGATTTTTCCAGTATCATTTTCTGCAATTTCACGAGTGCGCATCAGATTTGTATTGCGCAGAACTTCGAATGCACCATATCTGGAATAATCGTCTGGAATTGGGTTGGCAACGCGCCAACCATTTGTAGCATATTCATAAAAATCATTACCCGCATGAAGATTTGTGTCCATGTTTTCAGTTTTTATACCGATATTCAATGTTTTCTCCTTTGTAAAAAAATAAGCACATATTACAGAAAAAATAACTGCAAATATTCCAATAGTGTTTAATATTTTGTGTTCCATTTTTATCTCACTATATTTACCAATATGTCATCCAAAATCAACATGCCAGAATCTGTTGCGCAAATTCTGTTATTATTGATTTGTACCAGTTCTGGATGTTCGTTTATCCACTTTATGTCAATAGCTTTTTTAACGGATTGTGTCAAGCGACAACCGCGTTTTGTTCGCATTCCTGTTATAATAATTTCTGTTTTGCGGTCTTTTGATGACATTTTTTTATATTTTTTATATGCGCCTAATTGTTCGTACCAAGTATCCTTGTAAAGTATCCGCCCCGCGGCTCCTATCCCGATTCCGATATATGGTGCGCCATCCCAAATGTTTTCATTATGCCTACAATGCTGATCTTCGGTTGCGTAATTTGATACTTCGTACCGTTGCAGATTTAATGTATCCGCAATTGCAATGTACATTTGTGCCATTGTATCGTTGTCAGGTACAGTCAAATTCATCATGCCAAATGGAGTATTTTTTTCAATTGTCAGTTCATATAAAGAGCAATGCTTTAACCCCAGTTTGTTTATCTGCTTGCAGGTGTCCACAACATCTTGAACAGTTTCGCCTGGCAGCCCATATATAAAATCAGCAGATACACGTATACCGATACGATTTGCGTCGTTCAATAGATTTATTGCGTCGGCAACAGTGTGTTTGCGTCCCAAAAATTGCAGTTTTATATCGTTCAGGCTTTGTACACCCACCGATAATCTGTTTGCCCCAGACTTGTGAAAATCAGCAAGTTTATTAAAATCCAATGTTTTTGGATTTGATTCCAGTGTTATTTCTGCGTCGGCATGCAGATTAAAAGAATTTTTTATGGTTGTAATAATTTTATCAAAAACATAAACGGGCATCAGTGACGGTGTTCCGCCGCCAAAAAACACTGTTGGTACATCGATTTTTCCCATCTTGTCCGCCCAAAATAGAATTTCTTTGCATATTTCAGAACAATATCTATCCCAGTCTGGCGCAACGCATGCGTGCGAAAAAAAAGCACAATAATTGCACTTGGACATACAAAATGGTACGTGGATATAAATGTTATGAGGTGTTGTTATCATTTGTTGCATATTGTACAAATTGATTTAGTTCATGCAAGTTATAAATGAAAATACTTTTTTCAGATGCTTTTTTATGATATACTATACCTTGAAATATGTAAAATGAAGGCAGGGATAATAGTATTTTTATCAAGTGTTTTGGTACCTTTCACAGTGTTTGCTGCGAACGAAGGGGTGCCATCATACTATCAAATCCAGTCCGCACCAAATGCCAATCAGACATCTTATGGTCGTTATGCAGATCAAGGATATACGAAATATGTTGGTCAATCTGGAACAAAGCAGGTTGTTGGTTCGCGAACTTATTCATATCAGATGCCGCGTCCTCAGATGCCAGAATTTTATGGTACAATGACGCCAAATGGCATTGCTTTACCAATTGAATCAGAACCAAAAACCAGTATTTATGCTGGTTATTCCAGACGATTTGCAGACTTTGAATTTGAAACAGGCGTGAATTCTATTTTGGAATGGGATGATATGATTTGGAACGAAATCACTGTTGGTGCCCGTCATAACTTTAATTTGCGCAATTTTGATTTGTCTGCATATGGTGAATATACATACGGTGATATGTCGCATGGTGGATTATCAATGGACTATGACTTAAAGCCGTTCGATGATAGTTTTTCAGAATATGGGATTTTTACAATATCTACGGGTGAACAATCTGGTCGCAGTAATCATTTCAAATTTGGGATTTCTGCACATCATGCATGGGATATTGGTGGTTGGAAATTGTCGCCAACATTTGGATATGAAATATTCAAGCATAATTTGGAAATGGCAAACCATTATTATCCAAATCCTGGAATTTATTTGCCATTGATGACAAATACCGGTGAATATGTATTTGGTGATGCATATGGTGATTATTATTCTGTGCCAATTGGGTCTGCTGTTCCAGAAGATTGGTATCAGGTTTGTATGTCTCCAGAAGATATCAAGGTCGTAACAAATACTGCAACCGGCATAACAAATGGTTTTGGTGTATTGGGTGATTCACTACAGACAGGTGATTATCAAATTGCAATGGGAACTGTTCCATGGGGTGTTGACGCAGGTGAATGCGTAATTATTGGTGGTGATGGTCCTGTTGTTGTCGAAGGTACAACACATATTTACAATACGACTTGGTCTGGTTTTTATGTTGGTCTTGAAATTGAAAAACAAATGACATTAAAAGATAAATTGCGCATGTATGTTCAATTTGGAATGCCAAAATATTCATCCGAAGGTATCTGGCCAAATCGTACAGACTGGCAACAAAACCCAAGTTTCTTGGATGAAGGCAGCAATGATGCATATTCATATTTGGCAGAAATGGAATATGATTATAAATTATCGGACAGATTGCGCTTGTCATTAAAGGTCGATACAAATTATTTCCATGTTGGTAAAATACCTGGCGAATTGTATGTTGCAGAATACAGTCAGTATGTTATCGATGAAAATGGTCAGTATGTGATGATCGAAGAATATGAATATGACTCGTTGGGTAATATTATTGGAACATATTATGTCCCGTTGTTGGAAACAGTTCCTGCGCATACTGAAAAAGTTACGGATTCCTTGAAACGCGCTGTATGGCAATCATTTGGGTTGCATATCGGCTTTACGTACGCTTTTTAATATTTTTTTCATAAGGGGTTTTGTCTATGATGAAAACAGTATTATGTATGATATTGGCTGTGTTTATGATACCGAATTGCGTTCATGCAGATGCGGGGGTGTTTGATATAGATCGTTGGTATGGATTGATTGATTCTGTAAAACAAACCGCAGCACAGCAGGGTGTTTCTGATGATACTATCAACCAAACTTTACATGGATTATCATTTATACCATCAATTGTTAAAAGTGATAAAAATCAATCTGAATTTACACTGACGATGCAGCAGTATCTGGACAGAACAGTGTCGCAATCACGTGTTGCCCAAGGACATGTAATGCGCAAAAAGTATCCAACGATGTTATTGCGCGTGGAATCAAAATATGGTCTGCCACCACATGTGATATTGGCTTTTTGGGGATTAGAATCTAACTATGGATCGGTTAAATCCAAACATAAATTGACAGATGCTTTTTTTACTTTGATGTATAACGGGCGCCGTGAAACATTTTTTACAAACCAGTTATTGGCACTGATGAAAATTGCAGATAAAAATAAACTTGATATAAATAATATTCGTGGTTCTTGGGCAGGTGCAATGGGACATTTTCAATTTATCCCGACGACATTGTCGCAATATGGTGTTGATGGCAATGGTGATGGACGCATTGATATTATAAACAGTGTTGGTGATGCGATGTTCAGTGCTGGGAATTATTTGAATAAATTAGGCTGGAACCCAAACGAACGAATTGTTCGTCGTGTTGTTCTGCCTGCCGACTTTGATTTATCTATGTTGGATGGCAAAACAAAGTTGACATTGCCGCAGTGGACCGCATTGGGTGTTACAAATCCAGATGGTTCGCCAATCCCATCAAATCAAATGACTGCTGGTTTGGTTGCAGATATTGCATATATTCAATCATTGCGTGATGCAGCGGTTGCATCGGCACAAGACGTCCCAGATGGTGTCGCAACAGATGTTGATGTTGCACCAATGCCTGTGATTGATGCATATTTGACATATCCAAATTTTTACAGAATAAAAAAGTGGAATAATTCAAACTGGTATGCGATTGCAATTGCAGAACTGGCAGATCAATTAAAATAAAAATAATTGAAATATAGGTATTTCTTTGATACTCTTCCCATTATAAGTATTATAAAGGATATATTTATGGCTATAAAAGTCCGTGATTTCGAAGTGCGTTTAACGCGTAACAAAGAAGAAAGAAAACAGGTTCGTCAACTGCGTTATCAGGTATTTGTCGAAGAAGAAGGTGCAAACACCACCGAAGAACAACGTGCCCTTGGCGAAGAATATGATGCTTATGACAGATATGCTGAATATATGGCTGTTTTTCATAACGGACGTGTTGTTGGAACATATCGTATCATTGACAGAAATGCTGCGGAAAAAATGGGCGGCTTTTATACTGAAAATGAATTTAATATATCCAAGATAAAAAAGTATAACGGAAATATTGTTGAAATGTCACGCGCATGTGTTGCGCGCGAATATCGTGAAAATGCGTTGGTAATGCGCTTGTTGTGGGCAGGATTGGGTGAAATGATTATGCGCCGCAAGATTGAAATTTTGTTTGGTGTTGCGTCTTTTGTTGGAACAAAACCGGTAAAGTCTGCCCAGGCAATATCATATTTGTATTACAATCATTTAACACCATTGCGTTTGCGTGCCACAGTATTGTCTGAAAAATTTGCCGAAGGTGTGAATCCAAAAATGTCGCGTATGAATATATTGCCGCGCGAATTTGTGGATGAAGCAGATGCAAAAGCTGAGATGACACCATTGGTCAAGGGGTACTTGCGTCTGGGTGCTACATTTGGTCGTGGTGTATTTATTGATAAACCTTTTAATTCATACGATGTGTTTGTAATGATTGAAACACGCAAGATGAATGCGACATATCAAAAACATTTCTTGGGTCGTGAAAATGCATTGGGTGACCCAGAAGATAAAGATAATATTATTAAAACAGTGGGCAAGATTATAACTTTCCCTGTTGTTGGGTCGTTCAAGGTTGTGCGTGCATTGGTTGAATTTTTGTTACACGAAGATGCTGCTGATGCAGAATATATCGAAGATGCACCAAAAACAGAAACAGAAGAATAGTAAAAAATGGCCAAATTACGTAAACAAAATATTTTTAATACAACCACAGCCGCGATAAAATTTGTACTGTTCTGGATAATGGTTGTTGTACAATTACCAATTATTTGTTTATTGCCCACGGGCAGCAAATTGTCTGTACGCTATATGCCTGTCTTTATGTGGTTTTTGGTAAAGTTGTCAGGTATAAAGATTGTTGTACATGGTAAATTGTCAGATGCGCGTCCATTAATGGTTGTATCTAATCATATATCTGTATTTGAATTGGCGACTTTTCCATTGGCTTTTCGTGGCAGTTTTATTGCAAAAAAAGAAATGGAAAACTGGCCATTGGTTGGTTGGGTTGCGAAAAAGTTTGGTGTAATATTTGTAGATCGTCGTCCGTCACATGCGCGTGATGCGCTGGCTGTTGTGCAAAAAACAGTACAAAGTGTGAAATATCCAATGATTTTATTTCCCGAAGGAACAACAACCAATGGCGCGTATGTAAAACCGTTTAAAAGTTCATTATTTAACTTTGTTGAAAATTCAAATGTAACTGTTCAGCCAATGTCGATGCATTACAGATACAAAGATGGAACACCAATTGATGAACAAACATTGGCAGATCACTTTGCGTACTTTGATAATAAAAAGATGGATACAGGGCCATTATGCAAACGCGAACGCAGTGCATTTGGTCAAGTGTTTCATATAATGATGCTTGGCGGCTTTATGGTTGAAATCACATTGTTGCCACCGCCACCCCTGGGGGGTATGGACAGAAAGCAAATTGCCGACACACTGCAAAAAATAGTGTCAGATAAATATATGGAATTAAAAGATAAAAAATAAACAAAAAAGAAATAAGATGAGAATTGAAAATTTATGTGTAAAACGTTTAATTGGTGATGTTGCAGGTGCAACAACACATGGTCATAAAATGGCGATAAAGGGTGGTTATATCTACCAAACTTTTCAGGGTGGTTATACACTAAGCCCATTGGGGTGGCGTGTTGTTCGTAATATTGAAAATATTATTCGCAGTGAAATGGATGCGATTGATGGTCAGGAAATTTTGATGCCGGTTGTGTCTGGTGCAGATATTTGGCGCGAAAGTGGCCGTTATGATACTGTTGATGTCCTGGCAAAGTTCAAAGGGCGTTCAGGTACAGATTATGTATTAAACCCAACACATGAAGAAGTTGTTGTTGATTATGTTAAATATGTATTGGAAACATATCGTCAAATGCCATTTATGGTTTATCAGATTCAAACAAAGTTCCGTGATGAATTGCGTGCACGTGCAGGTTTGATACGTACGCGTGAATTTATTATGAAAGATGCATATTCTTTCCATGAAACACAATCAGATTTGGAACAATATTATAATCGTTGCTTGGATGCTTATAATCGAATTTTTGCACGTTGCGGATTAAAGAATGTTGTTAGTGTATTATCTTCGACTGGCGATATGGGTGGCAGTGTTGCACATGAATTCCAGTTGATAAACGATATGGGTGAAGATACTATTTATCTATGTGATTGTGGGTTCAGTGCAAACAAAGAATTGATTAAAGATGAATCTGATGTTTGTCCAAAATGTGGTGCAAAATTGAACAAAGTTCGCGGAATTGAAATTGGAAATATTTTCCAGTTGGGAACCAAGTATTCTGATTCTATGAATTTGACATATACTGCACCAGATGGCGATTCTAAACATCCGATTATGGGGTGCTATGGTATTGGTGTTGGTCGTACAATGGCTGCGATTATGGAAGAAAGTGCAGATGATAAAGGTCCAATTTGGAATATGGCAACAGCTCCTTTTGCGGTTGAAGTTATCGGTCTTGCGGATAAAGAAGGAAAAACATTACCAATGGCAGAAAAAGTCTATAATGACTTAAAATCTGCTGGTATCGAAGCAATTTTAGATAATCGTGATGCGCGTGCTGGTGAAAAATTTGCGGATGCAGATTTAATTGCAGCACCAATACGTTTAATCGTTTCTGCCAAGAATTTAGAAAATAATGCAATCGAAGTGAAATACCGTGTCAATGATGTTGATACCACAGATATGAAAACAACATTTGGTTTGGATACATATATGTCTGAAACAGTTGATACGATATTAAAATTATTAGGTAAGTAAAAAAACAAACACCGGCATTTGCCGGTGTTTGTTTATCTGTCGTATATCACAGGTGTCTTGTTTATTGTGTATATGCGCCCATCATTTTCTGTGTTGTAATACAGATATATTACATTTGATGCACCGTCTTGTTTTATCCATGGGTTAAACCAACCGATAACTTGTCTTGATGTATTGTACGGAAATACACGATGAAAAGTATTATCAAACACACGACTGTATTTATCATTAAATTCTGGCGATACAATCATATTCATTGCAATGATACCATTTGGTGCAATGCGTGCTTTTAATCTTTCCATAAATTCAACAGTAATTAAACTTTCTGGAACCTGATAAGAATTAGAATAAACATCCAGTAATATAAAGTCATATTGTTCGGTTATATTTTTCAAGAATTGACTGGCGTCATCTACGATGAACTTCTTATTCGCTGATAATTTTTTATCTAAGAAATGCTTTTCTGATACATCTTTTAATGTACGTTCTATATCTACAAAAGTATATTCGTTATGTTCGTCTTTTATACCTAATGTAAAACCGCCTGCACCAAGTACTAATATTTTATGTGTTTTATCATTTGGCATATTGTATATAAAATGATTGTTTAAATATCTGACATATTCTGCTGTATCGCCATTTTTATTGTTGTATATTGACATTGGCAATCCATTCATATTCAGTATTTTTATATCTTCGATTTCTTCGACAGAAATAGTAGAATTAGCGTTGTTTACAATAATGCCAAATTTTTTATTTTGATACCAATTACTGTTCAATAATACAGATATAAAAATTGTTATCGCACAAATACAATAAACCCACCATTTGGGTCGCAATATTATCGCAGCAATAATGGATAGTATTGTGATTAAAACGACTGTATAATTAACACCAATAAAAGGCATCAGTAATAATGTTGTGGCAATAGATCCAAATACAGAACCGATTGTATCCCACGCCATAATATTACCTGTACAGTTTGTGTTAATCTTGTGTAACTGTCTTGATAATAATGTTGTATTAAATCCAAACAGAAATGGTCCCATTGATAAAAATATAATAGAATAAATAAATGTTTGTAACGCACCAGATGTAACACCGCCCATATACATCCATGTAAAGTACTGTGTAATCAGTGGGAAACTGGCTGCAAATACAGACATAGCAGCGATAATTAGAAAGTTTATATTCAGTATATCATATATTTTTTTATCTGAAATTTTGTTTGATTCACCGATAAAGTATCCAAACGACATAAATCCTAAAAAGATTGCCATAATTATACTGGTAATAACGGCACTGCTGCCGACATAGAATGACAGTTGACGCAATACAGCCAATTCCAAAGACAGGCTGACATATCCGTTCAGGAATATTAAAAATATCAGTTTGCTTCTGTTGATTTTTTGCATATAAATCCCCCCCTTATCATATGTGGGACATTTTAATAGAATTATCGTATAAATACAAATTGATTTTTTAATGCATATGCATCAGTCTGATGTCGTCAAATTCAGAATATTTATTAAACATTGCGCGTGCAAATGGGCACAGTGTAACGACATGTCTTTTTTGTTTGCGTGCCATGTTCGCGACATGGCGCACCAGTGTCAATCCAATGTGTTTATTTCTGAATTCAGGTTCTACATTTGTGTAATCTATTATCAGCTTATCGATACCTACGCGGATATATGTTATTTCACCGACGATTTTGCCGTTATATATGGCAAGAAAACCGTTATTTTGTTCTGATACAAGATATTGAATTTCTGTTGTCATATACAGAATATATCATGCGAAAAAACAAAAGTGTATATGACAGTATTCAAAAATATATCCGGCATTTGCCGGATATATTAAATAGAATCAAAATTTTTTCGTATTATCCTGCCGCTTTTGCGCAGTGCAGCAGATTCAGGTGTACTCATTTTTGGCATCAGTGTTGCAATAACACCATTGCGTCCAACAATTCGTGGCAAAGACATTGCCAGCGCTTTGTTTCCAATACCATCAACGGTGCTGACTGTCAAAATACGATTTTCATCATTTGTGATACAGCGAACCAAGTCAGATACAGCGCCTGCAATGCCATCCCATGTTGCGCCGCGTCCGCGTATGATTTCATATGCGGCGTTATGTACACGATGTTCAATAGTATTGCAGGTCATTTGTGTCAGCGAATTCTTAGTTTGTTTGCAGAAAGAGTTTATATCAACACCACCGATGCATGCACTGGACCAATTTATCATACTGCTGTCACCATGTTCACCCAGTACATATGCGTTGATTGATTGTGGTGATACGGACAGTTGTCGTGCCAGTATTGTGCGCAGTCTTGCAGAATCTAGCATTGTCCCAGTTCCAATTACACGCCCCGCTGGTAATTTAGATAATTTTTGTGCCAACATAACCATCACATCCAGTGGGTTTGTAACAATAATCAGTTTTACATTTTTTGCATCAACGTTCGCCATAACGCGTGGTATGATATCACTGATGACAGACGCATTTGCGCGCAATAGGTCGGTTCGTGTTTCCCCAGGTTTTTGATTTGCACCTGCAGCAATAATAACGACTTCACATCCGCGTATTCCGCGATAGTTGCTGATGGCAGTAATTTTAATGTCGTATGAAAAAGCAGCTGCATGTCCCAAATCTTCGGCTGCGGCGCGCGCACGAACACCATCACGATCAAACAGAACCATTTCATGCACCAGGCCTGTATTTGCAACCGCAGTTGCAACTGCAGAACCAACAGACCCCAGACCAATAATTGCGATTTTCATATGCTCTCTCCCTAAAATTACAGGTACATTATATCATAAAAAGTTATAATCGCGCAGATATTTTTACTGTTCCAGATTTTCTGTCACAAAATTCCAGTCAATCAGATTGTTCAAGAAAGCATCAATGAAATCAGCACGTTTGTTTTTATAATCTAAATAATATGCATGTTCCCATACATCCAATGTCAGGATTGGTTTCATATTGTGTACGATTGGTGTGTCTGCGTCTTTCATATTGATTATTTTTAATTTATTATCGTCATCGCGTACCAACCATGTATAGCCACTGCCAAACAGGCTGGTTGCAGCGGATTTGAATTCGTTTTTGAAATTTTGTGCGCTACCGAATGTATCGATAATTTCTTGTGGTATTTGTGAAGTGCATTTTGGGCACATACCTGCAAAGAAAAAATCATGATTATAAATTTGTGCAGCATTATTAAAGATTTTTTTGTCTTCTGATTTTGTGGCGGATTCTATAATTATTTCTTGCAATGATACAGATTCATATGGTGTATCTTGAATCAGTTTGTTCAAGTTGTCTATGTATGTTGCGACATGTCTTCCATGGTGTGTTTGCAGTGTTTCTTGTGAAATATATGGTGTCAACGCATCTGTTGCATACGGTAATGGAAATTGTGTCAATGTAAACATTATTGTGTCCTTTTTTGTATGTTGCATCTGTTGAAATATTTTTGCAACAGGAATAATTATATTTGTAAAAAGCACTTGCAAGTTTTATAGAATATTTTCTATAATCCCCGTATACAAAAAGGAGAAAATATGAAAAAATTATCATTGTTATCAGCTGTTTTAGGATTTAGCATTATGGGGGCTGCATCTGCTGCGGATATTACAGTTTATTATTCGCCAAGTTGCCCACATTGCCATCATGCGCGTGATTTTGTATCAAATACATTGGTATATGAATATCCAGAATTACAGGTAACAATGGTTGATGTTACAAATCCAGACAATTCATCTTTGTTTCAAGATGCGTTAAAGAAATGTGAATTTGAATCTGGTGGTGTTCCAGTATTGGTAATTGGTGACAAGTGTGAACAGGGGTATGCTGACTTTATGCAGGACACATTGCGTGAACATGTCGAAGTTGATTTGACAGACGAACAAAAAGCAGTTGCTGCTGAAAATAAAAAAGCGATGTCCGAAGACGCAGAAAAATTCAAAGCAGAACATGCAGATCGTGCAAATTCAATCACAGAACATGTTGCGACGGTTGCCACAGAAGAAGTGGTTGAACAAAAAAAAAATGATGGCGGCAGCACAATCTATTTCTGGGCTTTGTTGATTGCATTGGTTGCAGGATTGGGCTTTGTGTTGATACGTAAAGATAACAAATAATAAATCTGGAAAAACATGTTTGATTTAACAGTTCTTGATTATATCTATGTTGGTATAGTGCTGGGATCAACGATATGGGCGACGATGCGTGGCGGTGTGTTTGAAACAATCGCCACATTGTCGTGGGTTGTTGCGGCAATTTCTGCACGATTTTCATCACCATGGTTGGATGCCTTGTTGCAGAAATGGTTTGGGTTATCTGATTCAACGGTTGGAACACTGGTTGCTTCTTACTTTGTCGTATTTTTTGCGGTATTGTTGATCGTTGGGTTTGTAAACCAAAAATTGCGCGATAAAATCCAAGACAGTATTATGAATGTAACCGACAAGACATTGGGGGTAATATTTGGTATTGTTCGCGGTGTGGTTGTTATGGGGATATTCTATTGGGGTGCATTGTGGTATTATTCTGATACACCAATGCTGCCACAGTGGCTGGCAATGTCAAGAACACGTCCAATAATGCAAATTACCGCGGTAAAGTTAGATGAATGGTTTTTCCCAGGACCTGAAAACCGCTTGTTGGCACGTGATATGGCCGGAACCCACCAAGCACAAGAGATTTATAATAATCTGATAAATCCTGCGATTGCAGAACACGCCAAGAAAACTGCCAATGCAAAGCAAAATATTGACAGTGCAACCGTTGATGCGGATACTGATACGGGTTATAAATCATCAGAACGCGCGGCGCTGGAAAATCAATTATTACAAATTGAAACAGTGGCCAAGGTTATTGAAGAACATGAAAAAGATAACCCGCCAGATTCTTTGACTGATGCGATTACAGAATAAAATCCCCAAACTGGGGATTTTTATATTTGTTGTTGAAAAATATTTTTTGTCAACTATAATATAGTGTGTAACAAAGGATAAAATAATGGGACAAACATGTGTGTTCTGTGGACAAAAGCCGCAAAACAAGAATAAAGAACACGTTATTCCACAGTGGCTAAGTAAATATTTGGAACGTTATAATTCTGTATGTCATTTGGATGGTGTTACTGATTTACAGATACCGTTCAAGGCCTTGACTTTCCCGGCATGTGAAAAGTGTAATTCTGCAGATTCTATACTGGAAGCCAATGCAAAGAAAGTCGTTGAAAAAATGATGAAATCAGAATCTGTAACTGGTGCAGAAATCAATATTTTACTAGATTGGTTTGACAAGCTGCGTATGGGAATTTGGATTGGGCAGTTGATGTTGTCCAAGAAACTAGATGAAATAGCGCCTTATTATTATATAAACGAACGCATTGGCGCAAAAGATCGTATGTTGATTATAGAACATGTTGATGGCGTTGGTAATGGTTTGGGCTTGGTTGGCACAAATTACAAAATGTTTTCACATGCGCCAAATGTTTTTCAGGTTTGGTTTAATGATATTTTGATTACCAATGCATCCGTGACGGGTCTGGTTGGTAACAAACTTGGATTTCCACAACTGGGAAAAATTGATGGTTTGGGAACATCAACATACTCATTTGAAGTTTCCAAGGGGCGCAATAAAACAACACATCCAGTGGTTATGAATCTAGATGCCACAGACAAGACGATTGTTTATCAGCCTATATTCAAAGAATACAGTACAAATGAAATGTATAATGTGCCATATGTGCAGCAGCATTGTTATGATTTTAATTCCGGTCTTGGCGGTATTTTTGTTCAAAGAAACAATAATGCAATCAGATATATGAACCCAGATGATAAAATAAATTTAGTGCCCAGGTTACAACCTAATTCGGCTGCACTGTCCAGTATTCAACGGGTATATGAATTACAAAATTATCTAATTACAGACAAGCATAAACAAGATGCTATAAAAAACACGGTATTTTATAATTGTTTGCTTGAAAATCAGAAACTGATCAAAGTGTGTCAAAAACTGAAATAATATGGATATTTTTTCAGGAAATCATACCTGCGGATTTCGTAGGTATTTTTTTGCATAATATATGCATACAGCAGGAGAAAAAAATGTTATTAAAATCAAAAATATGTTTTACTGTTTTTGCAATATATGAAATTATTGTAGTATCTGCGATGCATTTTCAGCGCATATGTGATTCAATGTTCATGCCGGCGTTTTGTGACGGCTGGTTCAGATATTTTTTGTTTTGTATAGTTATACCACTATTAGTGTTTTTAATTTTAATGTGGATACATGAAATAGTTCGATTTCGTCGTCGTCGTTTATTTATTCGTCGTACCAGAAACATAATCAGCAGTGTATTGGGCAGTATTCGAGGTCGTATTTCCGAGCATATAAATGTCCAAGACATGGAAAAAGTAATAACTGCTGCAATATTGGTCGGTATCAAGAACTATGCAGACCGTCACCCAAACCTGCGTAATAATATCAACCATGTGATTGATATTGCAAAGGGTGATGCAGAAATAGATATTTTATCACTATCTCGCGAACAGCGGCAGTCGCCAAGTCGTAAAACAACACAACAACGCAAAAAATAAGAAAAATCCCCAAATGGGGATTTTTATTTTAATGTATATCTTTTGGATAATTGTTTTTTTGAATTGCGTCGCATTTTATTGAAAATTCCGGTATTGCGCACAGCCTTGAATGCCAGTTGTGTTGATGTTATTGCGTACCCATATGGATCAACTGCGCTGCGTCTGCGTTGTGCTTTTAATGTCGATAAATAAGCGTCGACAAATTCATGTTCCATGTTATGTTTTAATATATATTTACATTGACGTATAATAACGCGATATCGTTGATATGTCATACGATATAATAATTTCAGCTGATCATCAGGCACGCGTTGTGGTTCAATCAACCACTTTTCTGACAGTAGTGAATAATATGCGTCATGTGCAGTCTTTACTTCACGTAAAAAATTTGGTTTATCAAAAATAAAAATATCAACATTGCGGCCAAATATTGTTGGTTTGAATGTAACTTGCCATGCGCGCTGCGTTGTATTAAAGAACAAGAATATGTTCAAATTTGGCAATTTTTCACGCAGTTTAGTTAAATCTGCAACCAGGCATATATCAACATCGCTGTGTTTGTCCCAATAATAATTTGCCAACGAACCATGAATAAAAATATCATGAATATCATCTGATGATATTGGTAATCCCAATACTGTTCCCAGATATCTGATGTATTCAAATGCCATCATCTGTAATGATTGCGATACCAATTGATTTACATGATTATCGGTGTCCCAAATTTTTGGTGCCAAAGTGTTATGATATTTGAACAACTTTTTGAACATAAAAATACCCATTTATGCGCTGGTGTTTGTACACAGGTGTGCTGTTTCTTCTGTGCATTGTACAAAACATGAAGATGCATATGTATATGTACCTTTTTCATCTGTGTATTGAATTTTTTCTTCATTTTCTTTATCTGACGGTAATATACAACTTGACATTGATGTAGCGGTGCCTTCTTTCTCGGTTGTTGCATGGTCTTCATCTATTAAATCTGCACAAGATAAACATTTATTGTTTCTAAATATAAAACCTTTTTTACATGGTGTTGGATT
This sequence comes from Candidatus Enterousia sp., assembly GCA_045613445.1. GTDB lineage: Bacteria > Pseudomonadota > Alphaproteobacteria > Rs-D84 > Rs-D84 > Enterousia. The sequence goes on from JAZLAZ010000011.1 coordinate 32,682, forward strand.
AGGAATTGTTTCTGATATGCATTCCAGTGTATCTTCGTCGTTTTTTTTGCAGTGATACCAGGTTTTGCCATCGGATGTATTATTGCATAATGCATATTCATCAACGGACAATATCGTTTCTTCGGAAATCTGATTGCACCCATCTGCACTAACAACGCAGTTGTCAGCAGTTGACGTACAGCCAGCATTTGCAACATAAATATGCATAAATATCGCCAAGAAAATTACTGCAAAGTATGGTTTCATATGTTTATATATCCGTATTCTGTATGTTATATATAATTATAACGATAGGCCGATTTTTTTCAACGACAAAATACTAATAATAGCAAAGGTTAAATATTTTTAATTTTTATTTCCCAGCATTGTGGTAAGCCCAAATCATTTTTGTTGGTTGTGATACCGATTGATATGATTTTATATTTGGCAGTTGTGTTGGTATACCCTTTATGGAAAACAACAGTGTCATACTGTTTTTTTTGCAGTCGTCTATTCCAATATTCTGAACATGTTCGATATTCAGATGTTTTTTGTCCTGACACAATCTTGTCAAACCAATGATGCTGTAACACAAGATGTAATGTTTTATTCATATTTGATTCTGTTGTTATTCAAACATTTCCAGCGGAATATCGTATTCTTTACAAAATTCATAAAAGAATTCAAGAAATGCCTGCACTTTTGGACTTTTTACGGTCAACGGATTTCCGATTCCTGTTAAAATATATTCATAGTCAAAATTGATGTTTGGAACCTCTATCAAACGTTCGTTACGCATGGTGCACCATTCTGGCATCAATGATATTCCGGCGCCGTCAGATACCAACTGATACAAAATAGATGCAGAATCTGCGGTAACATTTAATTTTTTTGCTTTTTTTAATATAAAATTACATTCTGGCAGATGTAAAAATTTTTGACGAATACATAGCTCAAAGTTTTCTAACATATCGTCTATATCGTGTGGAACACCATGTTTATTTAAGTATTCGCGTGTTGTATAGAATTTAGTTTTTGTTTTAAATTTAAATAATGGAATAGAACCAGGTATTTTCGATAAAGAACGTATGTCTATGATAGAAATGTCCGGATTTGACATATTCATATGGCGGTTTGTTAGAATATCCAGACGGATTTTAGGATGTTTTGCATATAATTTATTTAATTCAGTAAATAATTTGCTGCCTGCAAAACCTTCTTCTGTCCAAATAGAAATATGACCAGTCAGTTCATCTGGCCCAGTAATATTATGCAAAATATTATCAAGTGCATTTGATATGTTTTCGATATCTGCATATAATTGGCGTGTTGTGTTTGTTGGGACGCTGCCTGCCGAGCTGCGAATTAGTAAACGTGTTTTAAATCTTGCTTCTAAATCAGAAATAATTTTTGACATATTGGAATGCTTTATTCCATTTCGGTCTGCAGCAGCCTGGATTTGACCTAAATCGATAACTTCTTTTAGTGCTAATAATTCGCGTAAAAATGTAATTTTTGTTTTAATAGTTGGCATTACTTTCCTTTTTGAATGATATTTTTTTACCATACAACAGGAAAAAAATCTAAACAACAGTTATTTTTTTAGGAAAAAAATATATGTAAAAATAATATGTGTATGCACAAAAGTGTTGGAAAACATATGCTTTTAGCGTTTCCAGTCCCTTTTTTATACATTGGTTGGCGTAAAAAGAGTATAAAATAAAACATAAAAACCTAGTCTATAATTCCTTCGTGTCCAACAACAAATGAAACAAGGAGTTTTAAAATGACACACGCAGATGTTTGGTTCGCTATTGATTCGTTCGCTAAAGATCACAAAGTATCCTGTTCAGGACTTGCAAGACGTAGTGGATTAGACGCAACAACGTTTAACAAAAGTAAACGTTGGTCAAAATATGGGCAACCACGTTGGCCTTCTACGAACAGTATCGCCAAGATATTGGAAAGTACAGGGGCCAGTTTATATGACTTTACAAAATATTTTTCGACAGATTCTTCTCCGGCACAACAAGCTATATAAAAGTACTGATAAAATAACCTTTACCGCCCGTTATGGGCGGTTTATTTATAGCCTGCATTTAGTGTTATAGCAAAAATATATAGAATAATACAGGGGGTTGTTCCGTACAGTGAATTATGCTAAAATATACCTGTATGAAAAAAGAAATGACACATATTATCAAGATCGGTTACCAAGGGGCTATTGGCAGTAATTCTGAAGAGGCGGCAAGACATTTTGCAAAAAAGCTTTATTTGCATAATGCAATGCTTATTCCGTTTGTAAAATCAAGCAATGTAGTTGCTGCATTGCTAGAATCTTGCATTGATTATGGTGTAATGGCTACAGAAAATTCTATCGCTGGTGAAGTTCATGAAACAAAAATAGCGCTGGACTCCAGGATTGAATTGTGTTCTCGGATATCATTACCTATTCATCATTGTATTTTTATTAAAAATCCAAATGTGAAAATCAAGTTTATTTCTTCTCATGTTCAGGCATTAAAACAAACAGAAAACACATGCAGACAGATTTTACCAAATGTTATTGCCGTGGAATGTGCAGATACTGCCGTAGCAGCTGAAATGTTGTATAAAGGTTTGTATCCTGACAATTACGCTATTATATGCAGAAAAAATACAGGTTTGTTATATGGTTTGCATTTGCTTGCAGAAAATGTTGAAGACAACAAATCAAACACAACAGTTTTTGGTTTGTTTAAATTAAACTGATTTATGACCGTAACCTAATTGTTTGTACTTGCTTTCAGACAGTTGATTTGTTCGTCTGCATCACACATCTCCTCACATAGCATTTTAACAAAAAATGTGATAAAATACACATCATAATGAAAGGATGAAAGATGGAAAAATTTATGAAAATTTTTAATCGCGATATAAAAACAGAACGTCTGGAATTGCGTATTTTAGAACCAACTATTGCCAATGCTCAAATGATATGGGACGTGCTAAAAAATGAAAATCCAATGGATTATCGGTATATGTGGTATTCCGCAACACATAAATCACATCTGCCGGAATCAGTGGATGAAACCTTAGAAATTATGCAACGTGATTCAAAATATAAAAATGGGGTTGTTTGGTTTGTTTTTCATGACGGTAAATTTATTGGTTATCAACGTATTCATTTTATCGATAGCTCTGATACCATCCAATGTGCTAGTGTTTGGTTTGTTAAAACTGCTTGGGGACAAGGATTTAACCAGGAAGTACACAAAAAAATAGAACAACTTGGGTTTCAGGATCTAGGTGTAAATCGTATTTGTCGTCAGGCGATGGAGGGTAATGTTTGTTCGGTTAATTCAATTAAAAAAAGCGGTTATCAATTGGATGGTATTGATCGTGCTGCGAATAAAATGCCAGACGGAACATATATGAACCATCTGTTGTTTTCAAAACTAAAATCAGAATATAAGGGTAAGTAATGAAACATTTTCCAAGCATTATTGATATGGGTGATTTCCGGTTGGAGAAGTTAGAACCAACGGTGGAAAATGCGGAACGCTTGCTGTCGGTTATAAATGCCAATCGTGAATTCTTGGGCGAATTCTTGGAATGGGTTGACGGTTATACCACAACCGATAAAACATTGGCGAATATTGAAAAATCATTTGGCGATGATAAGTGCGCTTACTTTATCATGGTGGGCGATGATATTGTCGGCAAGATTGGGTTTGTGGATACAGACGACAATATGGGTGAAATCAGTTATTGGTTAGCGCATGGCTTTAATGGGCGTGGCATAATGACACGCGCATTAAATAAATTGACCGAAATTGGTTTTGCTGACATGGGCCTGAACCGCATTCAACTGACCTTGGACAAGCAAAATATTCGTTCTGCGGCGGTGGCGATGCGCTGTGGTTATGAGTGTGAGGGTGTATTGCGCAAATATTTCATCCTGCGTGGCGAACCGCGTGATATGAAAATGTTTGCGAAGGTGGCAGAATGATTTTTTTATCATTCTTATTTTGTTAATATTCTTTTTTGTTTCTCTTGTTCCATGTATCGGCGAACAATATTTTCGTCAAAAAACTGTAATCGTCCGCTAGGCAACATTAACATTCTATCTATGCCAACATGTTTCAAGAATTCTAGGTCATGACTAACGATAATTAGGGTGCCGCCGTATTCAGAAAAACTTTGTGCGATGGTTTTCTTAGTTGCCACATCCAGGTGGTTTGTTGGTTCGTCCAACAATAAAACATTGGCGCCCCCCATACATAATTTGGCTAACTCTAAACGACTGCGTTCGCCTGGCGACATTGTTTTTACGCTTTGCTTTACCTTGTCCCCAACAAAATTAAAGTGATTTAAAACAGAACGCAGTTTTGATGTGCCGATATTTGTTACACTTGATGCGTTTTCCAGAATTGTTATATTTGGGTTTAATGTCTCGTATTCCTGGGCATAGTATCCCAAGTCGGTTTTTTTACCAATACGAACAATACCAGAATCAGGTTTTAATATTTTGTATAATAATTTTAACAAGGTCGATTTACCTGCGCCATTTTCCCCAACAATTAAAAATTTCTCGCCCCGATTTAATGAAAATGTAAGATTTTTAATTACTTTCTTATTGGCAACGTATGAAAAGTTTAAATTTTCCACCGTGATTGGCAAAATATCCGCTTCGCGATTTGGATTTAGCTCCAAATCAATATCTTTCTTTTCCATGGGTGCAACCACCAGATTTTGACGTATTTTATCTAACATTTTTTCACGACTTTGCGCCTGTCTTTTTGCCTTACCCGATTTGCCACGTTGACTGTCAACAAATGCCTGGATACGATTTATTTCACGCATTTGCTTTTGTAATTGTCGTTCTAAACTCTCGTTTGTTTCTGCCAGGGTTCTTAAAAAACGTTTATACCCAAACCCATATAATGTCCCGGTATGCATCATAGCATCTAAATACAAAGTTTTATCTGCGACTTTATCTATAAACTCTTCATCGTGCGATATAAATATTACCGACGCATCTGTTGCAACCAGATAATCTGTCATCCATTCACGACTGGCCGCATCCAGGTGGTTTGTCGGCTCGTCTAAAAATAAGACATTGGGGCGTGAATATAGTGTGCGGATAAATGAAATCTTGGATTTTTGACCGCCAGACAATTCGCCCAGTTTTTTGTTCAGATTTTGACGATCAACCCCCATTTGGTCTATCATTGTTTCTAATTCAGATTCTGCCGTATACCCATCCCAATATTCAAATTCAGACTGATATACACCCAGTTGCTGTAACAATTCTTCGGAATCATCGCCGTCAGCCATTTTGGCGTATATTTCTGCCATACTTTGTTCTATATTAGCCAGTGGACGCCCCGAACGTAAGAAATCATAAACAATAACATCGTCTGGTAAATTTAATTCGTCTATCGTTTGTGGCATCCAGCCGACTCGTGGATTTTTACCCATATAAAATTCACCACAGTCGTAATCAATTTGATTTAATAAAATTCTAAACAATGTGGATTTTCCGGCGCCATTTAACCCAACAACAGCAGCTTTCTCACCGTCTTGGATGGAAAAATTCAAGTTCTTGAAAAGAACATTACCATCAAAAGATTTTTCAAGATTTTTTACAATCAACATTTTGCATACCCTTTTTCAGGTTAAAATGACACAAAAATAAATCAAGTTATTTTTTACACAGATACCACAACCGCATCGCAGTTTGCATCACTGTTTTTGGCGTTTTGGGGTCATGGGGCGGAAATGGGTTGCGTTTGCATGCCCCGAATAAAATAAAAACTGCCCGCCCCGCAATAAAATTACGATTGGCACAAAAATCAAAAAAGCAAAGAAATCCAAACAAAAAACGCACCGTTTGGTGCGTTTTAATTCTGGTGCCGGTTGTCGGGATGCCAAGTCCAGTAAAAAGTCCCAGAATTCCAATAGTTTCAGACAGTTGATTTATCAGCCTGCATCACACTTAGCCTCACATAGCATTTTGATAAAAAATATGATAAAATACACATCATAATGAAAGGATGAAAGATGGAAAAATTTTATGAAATATTTAGACGGGATCTGAAAACCAAACGCTTGGAATTGCGTGTTTTGCAACCAACCCCTGAAAATGCACGGTTGGTGTGGACAGCCATCCAGAATGAAAAACCTGGTGATTTTAAGTATGTGAATTGGACTCCCGACTATAAAAAACCGTTGCCGGAATCTTTGGACGAAACATTAAAGCAAATGCAGCAAGAGCAGGAACGTGATGTCAATCCAAATGGCGCGGTGTGGTACGTGTTTCATAACGGCAAATTGATCGGTCATCATGGTATATTTTACTTTGATAATAATAAATCCATACAGTCTGGAAATGTGTGGTTTGTAAAGTCTGCCCAGGGCCAGGGTTTTAATCAAGAAATTTGGGCCTTGATAATGAAAAAGGCTTTTGAAGAATTGGGGGCAAACAGAATTATGCGACAATGCATGGGAGATAATGTCCAATCGCAAAGGTCTATTAGTGGCAGTGGTTTTCATTTGGATGGTCGTATTCGTGCATCGACTATGCTAAGTGATGGTACATTTATGGACCAATTGGTCTTTACAAAACTAAAATCAGAATATAATAAATAAACACCGCCCATTTGGGCGGATTTTTTTATTCGTGCATCACAGTTTTTTATCTGTCTGGCGTGTTTTGTTGTTGTTTTATCGCATTGTAATCCGCCATCATTTTTTTGACCGCACCATCCAAATCCGTACGAATAACCGCAGGTGTGATATACGAATTGGCGAATGATTCCATAAACATCGGTTGAACTGGTTTGTTGAACAGTTCTTGTCCGATAATATCAACTATGCGTTCTTTCAAATCCTGGGGGACATTATATTTTTCTATTATTTGCTCTTGTATCAAAATGTGCACAAACTCATGCATAAATAACAGATATATACCATAATCGTTGCGCTTGTCATCACTCATACGGAAAAGTATAGTTGCGTTTTTACCCGATGAGTATCCACCTCCACGTCCATATGTGCACTTGATGCTTAAAGTATCTGGCATTGTTGCACCCCATGCCGGCAACAGCGACGCAATATGTGTTTTGATTCTGTTTTGTACCAATATTATTGCTTTTTTTATATTCTCGTCTTGATGCGTTAAATCAGACAGTTTGTATATTTTATTTACAAAAATATCGTGATAATGCTGAATTTGTTGTTCGGTCAGTTTTGGTTGCTCAAACATTTCGTGCATTCTGTCATCGTTTGGGATGAACATGTCATATCTGTATTTATAGTTTTTTAGATTTGACCAATAACGTTCATAGCCACTAACAATACGTTTCCATGCACTTTCTGCATCAAGATGTTCTATTTTTATCTGCATATCAAAATTCCCTTATTTCCCACAAATTATACCACAACGCATCACACTTTGCATCACTGTTTTTGGTGGTTTGGGGGTCGTGGGGCAGGATTTGGTTGAAATTGCACGCCCCGCTATAAATAAAAATCGTCAGCCCCGCAAGAACCTAGCACCAAGCGCAAAATTCAAAAGAGCAAGAAAATCCAACGAAAAAACGCACCGTTTGGTGCGTTTTAAAACTGGTGCCGGTTGTCGGACTTGAACCAACGACCTACTGATTACAAATCAGCCGCTCTACCAGCTGAGCTAAACCGGCGTTGCCCCACAATTATACATATATCACAAACGAACGCAAGCAAAAAATCATAAAATTTTTACAAGATGAATTTTTTTGACTTTTTTAGTATTTTGTGTTATGTTTTTCTTAGAAAAATAAAAGGATTTTATATGATTTTAATCTTTAACAAACAGTATAGACAAGAGAAGGGTTTGATTGACGATTTGAAAGCAGCGATTAAAAAATCAAAAAAAATGGAAAAAGATTTAAAAGGAAATACAGAAATATATAAACTGGATACTATAAAAATACATTTTGATGTTTTAACATGTTGCCTAAAGGTCATGAAAAATGAACCACACGCCGAAGTTATTGCTGATTTAGATTGTAAATTTGTAAATACTTATTCTGATAATGCTGAATTGCAACGCAAACGGTTTGAGATGTTTTCTGGTTTGTTGGAAACTGCGCGCCAGACATATAACAATAAAATAGAGAAAGCTGCAAAATTAGAAAATGCGACTAAGAAAATTTTGGCTGAAAAAACAAAACTCGATAGGGCAGCGGCAGAAGCAAAGGCTGCGCAAACAGCGATTGTTGCTGCGCGACAAAAATTAAAGTCTTTATAAAAAAAGCGGGTATAACGCCTGCTTTTTATAATATAAATTTCTTGATTTTGTGTTTTTATGGGGCAAAATATAGCCTATGACAAAGAAATTACCAGAGCTTTTAGCCCCAGCGGGCACGCTGGATGCATTCAAGACAGCCATCTTGTATGGTGCCGATGCTATTTATGCAGGACTGCCTGGTTTTTCAATGCGTGCACGCGCCAAGATAAATGTTGAAGAAGTAAAACAAGGTATTGAACTGGCGCATGCAGCGGGCAAGAAAGTTTATCTGGCATTTAACCTGTTTGCGCATGATCATGAATATGAAAATATGTCGCGTGTCAGCGAGATTATAAATTATTTGTCGCCTGATGCGTTGATTGTTTCTGACGCAGGTATTTTAATGTATGTGCGTGAACATCATCCTGATATTCCGATTCATATTTCAACACAGGCAAATATTTGTTCTGCAAACACTGTAAAGTTTTGGCAAAATGCAGGCGCAAAATTATGTGTTCTGGCGCGTGAAGTGTCGCACAGCGAATTTAAAAATATTCGCAAATTATGTCCTGATATTGGGCTGGAAATTTTTGTTCATGGTGCAATGTGTATGTCTTATTCTGGTCGTTGTCTGTTGTCTAACTTTGTGACAGGACGCCCAGCCAATCGTGGTGCGTGTGCGCAATTGTGTCGTTGGAAATATGATGTTGTTTTGCGTGAACGTGAATCTGGTCTGGAAATGCCAATTGACGAAGATGAACGCGGTGCGTACATAATGAATTCAAAAGATTTATGCCTGATGCCGCATTTGGCCGAAGTTGTGTCCAGTAATCCGGATAGTTTGAAAATAGAAGGCAGAAATCGCAGTGAATATTATGTTGGTTCTGTCGTTCATGCGTATCGTTGTGCGCTGGACGCGTATGCACGCGATCCGGAAAACTTTGATCCGGAACCATTTATGGATGACTTAAATCGTCTGGAAACACGTGGATATACAACAGCGTTCTTTGACGGACCTGTGACAAGCGATGCGCACAATTATGAAACAACGCGCAGTACATCCAATTTTCATGCGGCAGGTGTTATAACTGCGGTGGATGATGAAAATGTTATATTTGAATTACGCAATGAAACGCGCGTTGGCGATGAAATAACATTTATTTTACCGAATACTATGGATAAAGTTTCGGTTAAATTAGATAAACTAATAAATGCCAAAAACGGTGAAGTGGTGGAAAAAATGGCGGCTGGCATGGGTAACAGTATTTTAATTCCACGTAATGTATTGGGTAATAAGCACGCCGATAAATTTGTTCCATATGTCTTGGCATATAAAAATAAGAGATAATAAATATGTGTATAAAAAAGAATGTGCTGCAACAATGTAGCACTGCTGTTCGGCCAATCAGACCTGTTCTGAATAGAATGGCAATAGAAGAATTGTTAGGTGAAAAATTTTCTAATGTAGTTATGTATTATGTAGGCACAAATAAATTAAATCGTAAGTTTTATAATGAAAGTGCTGTTATTGGTTTGAAAGAAATTTCAGGTGCAATATCACAGATAAAACAGGATTGTGCAAAAAGTTCTGAATTATGTAATCGTGAATTGGTTGCTGTATTTGCCAAAACAGTTGATTGTAATTATGCGAATTGGTTCGCAAATCGTGTTTTCTTTCGTGTGCCACCATATGATACAAATGGTAAATGTATTGCAGGTAATGTAATTTTATTTAACAAATCAACAGGGAAATACGAAAGTATGCCGCGTGGTTGGTTTTATGCTGCTGGCAAAACGTGTCGTGGTTCCGCGTCCGAAGAATCAATAATGTCTGTTGCAAAAGTATTAAAGGATGAAAAGTCTGAAATACTGGATCATGAATTTTATAGACACAGAATATCGCGTGGCAGATAAACAAAAGGCTAATTGTATGAAATTTTTTGATTTGTTTAGAACTGGTGATAAAACTGTGCTGTCAAATGCGGCGATGGATGGTTCGCGCCCTGCGTTGACTGTTGGTCATGCAGAAAAACTGTTGGGTGATAAAATAGACCATATGGTTATGTATAATATGAAAACACTGAAACCATTGAAAGATACTTACAACAAACAAAAGGTAATTTATGGTGGTCTGGTCAGTGGTTATGCAAACACATTAAAAGATATGTGTGCGCGCAGTCTTGTATTCAAGAATAAAAAGCCGATGTGGATTGTTGCAAAGACTGTTTCATCGTGGGAAGATAAAGAATATCATTTATTAAAATCTAATACTAAATATGATGAATGGGGACGTTTAATAATTGGTAATGCGATTTTTTATGATTTTAAACAGAAAAAATATATTACGTTATATCCAAATGGTGATTGGGTTCGTGTTGATAAAATGTATCGTAGTTATGATGCCACCAAAGAATCGATATTCAATACGTTTGTTACATTGTGTTCAACCTATATAAAATAAAAAAATCCCCAGTTTGGGGATTTTTGTTTTAAGCGGCTTTTTGATTATATTTTGCCATTATAAACAGATTTATTCGCTGTTTTACCACATGCTGTGCGCTGGCAGAATTCAGCGGTGTAATTTGTTGTGGCTGTTTTAATGCTGTAACCTGTGGCTGTGGTTTTGCAATCTGTTGCACCTGTTTAGCTGGTGCGATTTCTTTTGTAGCCGCCTTTTGTGGCAAAGGTTGCGCTTCAATTGCTTTTACAGGTTGGTTTTGTGTAACAGGCTGCGGCTGTATAACTGGTTGTGCCGGTGTAATTTGTTGTTGCATTGGTTTTTGCGTTTCTGCGACCTGTGGTTGCGCAACTTGTTGTGGTTGTTTTAATGCAACGGCTTGCTTTTGTGGTTTTGCGGACCGATGTTGTTCAACAGTTTTTGTATTTGTTACAGACATTTCTTCGACATATTCGTTATAACGTGCCATAATAAGGTTGATTGTATCCATCGCTTCACGAATCTGTTTGTAACCATATTGTTGCAGTTGTTTTATTTCTTCGGGTGTTTTGTTGATTGTGTTTGGGCTGTTTTCATTTGTCATAATCACACGTGACCAATATGTTTTGTGCGCTTTTGAAACCTTGTCCAAATATTTTGCAGCAACATTAGATTTGTTTTTTGTTTTCAGAAAGCTTTCGCATTGCCCTAACGCATTTTGCCATGCACATCCCAATGATTGCTTTTTTGTCCAGTTTACCCATGCAAATCCAGAAAATAATTTCATATATGCATCGACAAGTTTTTTTTGTGTAACAGAATCGATGGCGCGTTCGATGTTTTTGTCAATTTTAATAACGAATGTTTTTTGTTGCTCAGCAATTGTTTGTGTTGTCATATCGAACTCCTTTTTTTTATTAATTGAAGTCCTGTGCTATCCCATCACAGTAAATTTATATAGGTCATTTTTCCCACATTTCAAGTCTTTTTCTTGTCAAGTAAAAAGTTTTTTTGACATCTGTCCTAAAACAGTGCAAAAATATAATTGTTCATATCACAACAACGTACTGTTGCCAAGAATGGGCGGTATGGGTATGAACCTGCATCTTGCCAATAATGGGGGTGCGGCAATTCATCGAAACCAAGGAGTTAAAAGATGAAAAAAACACTAAAAGCAGCAGTTGCATTGTCAGTTTTGGCTGCACCAGCATATGCTGCGAATCTGGAAAACCCACTGTATATGCCAAAGCAGGGCAGTGTATATTCCAAAACATCTGCAGGTGTTATGTATAAAATTGCAGATGATACAGCCGCAATGAAAGCAAAAAATCATGACGGCGCGACAGAATTTCCAATCTGGCGTTTACACGAAGAATTGGGCTATGGTATCTTGGATAATCTGGAAGCATATGCGAAACTGGGTTATACCCACGACGGCGATATCGACCGCAAGGGTATGCACTTGGGTCGTGCAGGTTTGAAATACCGTGCATTGGAAATGTCAGGTTATGTATGGGACTTGTATGCAGACGCACAATTGGGCGGCATCAGTGAAATGTCTGGTGCATATACTGCAACAGGTTTTGATTATGATAACTATTCAAACGGCCGTTGGGGTTTCCATGTTGGAACACAATTTGGTAAACAGTTTGAAAAAATCAGCGTTGCTGCATTCGCAGAAGTTCTGCGTACATTCGGTAACGACAACAACAGTATTGATGTAACAGGCTATAATGTTACATTGGCGCCTGGTTTGGCCATGTCAATGACAAAATTGGGTTTTGAAAATGAAATATCTGTTGATTTAAAATCTACAACCGAAGTTAATGCCGGCTTAAAAGCATTTTATCAAATGAACGACAAATGGTCATTTGGCGCAGGTTTTACATATAAACACCATGCAGACAATGGTGTAGAAGGTTTGGCTTCTGGTTTGGGTAAAATGCCAACAGAAGTTGCACAGGCGTTGGCTGTGGCAATGGGTAAACCAGTGGCTGCTGCTGCACAAGTTGGTGCTGCTGTTCAACAGCAAATTGTTGATGGTTTGATGACAAAAGTAAAAGATATGAACGACGGGTTCGATGAATATGTAATCGGTCTGTCTGCTGCATATCAAATGAATGACACTACTCAGGTTGCTGTATATGGTGAATATACACTGGATACTGCACATGAACAGTCACAAAATGGCACAGATGTCAAAGCAGAAATGGGTGTTCGTTTGAACGTTCAGTTCTAAATTGAATAAAAAATAACTTATATTGGACAAATTCCCACCGTTATGGTGGGATTTTTTTATATACAAGCGCTTGCGCATAGCGATGAAAAATGATATAATATACCCAAAGGAATAATGGGAAAGGCATGATAAAATCAAGAATTTCTGCCGTTTTGACGGGTGTTTTACTGTCGTTGCCGTATGCGGCTGGTGCGGCATATCCTGTTTATCAAAATTATCAGAGTGGGGGCATGCGTGGTCAACAGATGGGGTATATGCCGTCTGCTAATAATCGCATGATGCAACCGCAAATGATGCAGCAAAATGCTAATTATAATGCCTATGCACAACAGGTTCAGCCTGGTGTGATGTATCCACAATATGTAAGCGGTATGGTCAGTGCGCAGCCGACACGTGTGACGGGTGCGTTGCCACGCGTTGGATCAACCCAGACAACTGCGGGGCGCCAATATTATCAGCCGGCAGATTATGACAGATTAGCGGACAGTGGTTTATATGTTGGTTTATCTGTTGCGTATAATGCGTCGATGATGGGTGGTATGGATTCTGACTATACTGGTGAAGAAGATGCATATACTGTACCTGGGGCATTTGAACGCGCAGATTTTATTTCTGATACAATTATTCCGTTACAGGTTTCTGTTGGTGCTGCAATCAATAATGATGTTCGTATTGATTTTTCTTATTTGCGTTATTCTGGTATGTCGTATCCAAAAACTGTTCAGACTTCTGATGGGGCCGGTGGTATGGTCGAAGCGCAGGTTGATGGCGGGGCGATAACAACAAATACAACGATGTTGAATGTTTATTATAATATCGATTCATTTACAGGGTATTTGGCTGGTGGTTCGTTGCGTCCGTATGTTGGTGCTGGTGTTGGAATTTCGTTAAATACGATTGCGGATTATGCTGTGTATGATAATACATTTTATTCGGTTATGGATCCATTGTATGCGGGTGCAGGCCAGTTGACAGGTATTTCAGATATCGTTGCGTATCATAACGGTGGTACAACCGAAGAATTGGCGTTTATGTTGGAAGGTGGTGTTACAACAGAATTGCAGGGCGGATTAAAATTGGATATGTTTGTACGCTATGCCAATCTGGGACAGATAAAGAATTCTGGCAGTATCGTGTTATCTCAGGTTGAATGGTTGGGTGACGGTGCAGGTTCTGAATACGAGGCGCCATATGACAGTGTTTTCCATTATACAAACTGGTATGAAAGTGGTCGTTTGGGACTGGTTGATGTCGGTATCAGATTAAGATTGCAGTTCTGATAGTGTTGCGCAGTTGTATTTGGTAAGAGAGAGAATATGAAATACAATCGTTTAAGTTTTTTATCTATTTTTGTTGTGTTGGGTGTGATACCGAATGTATCAAATGCGGCGATACGCGTTGGTAATCTTTCGCGAAATAATGCTCAAGGTTATCAACAGGTAAATGAACAACGGTATCAACAGGCTGTGCCAGAAGATAAAATGGCGCCTGTTGATTTGCCAATAAATGTTACAAATCAGGAATTAGCACAACAAATACAAAATGGTGATGTGAATGCAGCTGTCACAATTGAACAATTGGACAGATGTAAAATGATTTATCCAAATGGAACCTTTGAATGGGCACGTCCAACGATTGGTCTGTCAGCGGGTGGTGCACCAACATGTACATCTGTTATTGAATTGCGTGTAATTGGTCAGGGGTTAAATGGTGGTGATTTGGTTGTTGCGCGTGCAAATTTGGCAGCTGGGGATAGCTTTGAATGTAATATTTCTAATTTTCCAGAAGCAACATGGATGAACGAAGTAGAAAGTGTTATTTTTCCTGCTGATAAACAACCAACTGTCGAAGATGTAAAAAAGACAATGGATGAAGAACAAAAGCAAAATGCGGCATTAAAGATAATCAGTGGTGCTGTATTAGGCGGTCTGGGTGGCAATGTCGCTGGAAAAAATGAAGCCGGTAAAGATGGTATTTTGGGTGGCGGTAAAGATAAAATTTTAAGCACTGTTGCAGGCGCGGTTGGTGGTGCAGGTCTGATGGCGGCCAGTACATACAGCGGCAAGGTCGCAGGTGATATGATTTTATCAACTGGTGTGAATGCCGCGGCGGGTGCTGTTGTGGGAAATATTGTTGCCAGTGGCGATTCTGTAATGCGTATTGAAAATTGTACAGTTGGTGGTAACGAAACAACATGTCTGTGGGGATATTTGGAACAGACAGAATCAATACCTGGTGGCGCAACAACATATATTTCAACAACCAATCCGAACGATTTTAAGATATGTGAAGCAAGCGAAATATGTGAAAATGCAGATTTGACGGGTTGGACAATTGATGGTTATGAAAATCAAAAGACGATTGATGATAGATCTGATTATACATGGTCAGATGCCCAGGCAGATGGATTTTCGTTAGCACAAAGATTTTGTCTGAAAGACGGAAAGATGACAGAAGATCCTGCTGATAATTGTCCTGTATATGTTAAAATCAGCAAAGCGTCCAAGGTTTCAAAACGCGTTCATGCGATGATTGTTGGTGTTCAAGATTCAAGAACTGGGTATAAAAGTTCTGATTTGGACAAGGTTAAAACACTGTATGCCGCAAATGAAATTGTTGGTCGTGCAGGTAATGGTGATGCGATTGCTTTGTCCGTAGGTGCAGACAAGACAGCAGAACAATTGATGGCTGCCTTCAAACCGATTTATCGAGATGCATCTGATGGTGGTATTATCGATATGTCAAACAAGGCCAGATTAAATGGTACATTGACTGGTGCTGGCATTGGTGGTGGTGTTGGCGCATTTACTGCATACCAAGGCGCGCAAAATGAAATTGACGAACGTTGGGTGTCTGCTGTGCGTGAATACAAAGATTCGTTACAGAAATTCTATTGTGGCACAGGCACTCGATTCTTGTCGTTCTATAACGATATGACTGTTATTCCAAATCAAAATCAGTAATTTTATTATTGTGAAATTTTATGTTTGATTTCGCGTATGCGTGCCAATATTTCTTTCAAATCTGCATCTGATGCAGCCGCATTGTTTTTGCTTTTTATTTCATCTGCCATAACAATGCACAGTGTTGCCAACAATGAACTTTCTGGCAATGGGCCGATTTTATCCAGTATTTGACGTGCACGCGCGTCAACCATGCGTCCCAATTCAATCAGACGCATTTCTTGACCATCTTCACAGCCCATCTGATAATTTTTATTTACAATTGGAATTGAAACAACGCTCATTTTTTCAACTTTTGTAATATGTTTATGGATTTATCAATCATTTCTGTGGCACGAACATTTTTTTCACGCAGATTTCGAACCTGTTCGGTCAAAATTGCTACTTCTAAATCAGTTTGCTTGCCGGCCTGTATCGCAGTTCCACGCAGACGTGCGGCAGCTTCTTCTAGATTGGCAAGTTCATGAAAAATTTGTTCTTTTAAATCTGACATATTTGCATTTTAAGACATTTTTTATATGCGTTCAACCCTAAAATGTGATATAATATTCAGCATAATTGTGGGGGATTGATTTATGAAAACAAAAATTATTTATATTTCTGGTAATGAAACATTCGAAATGACCGAAATTCGTGCTGCTTTTGAAGAGGTCAGGGCAACATTGGGACTGGGTAAAGATACAATTTTATTCGGTGTGCCAGTTGATTGTGATAATGCATTG
>JAZLAZ010000012.1:0-112193 GCA_045613445.1 Candidatus Enterousia sp.
TTCACATTCGTCACCAACTTTGATAACACCAGATTCTACACGACCTGTTACTACTGTACCACGACCTGTGATAGAGAATACGTCTTCAATTGGCATCAAGAATGGTTTGTCAACTGGACGTTCTGGCATTGGGATGTATTCATCGCATGCTTTCAACAATGCATCGATAGCTTCTTTACCCAAACCGTCGTTTTTACCTTCTACTGCAGATACAGCTGAACCACGGATGATTGGAGCATTGTCACCGTCAAAGTCATTTGCAGACAACAATTCACGGATTTCCATTTCAACCAATTCCAACAATTCAGGATCGTTTGCCAAGTCACATTTGTTCAAGAAAACGACGATACGTGGAATACCTACCTGACGTGCCAACAAGATGTGTTCGCGTGTCTGTGGCATTGGACCGTCTGTTGCAGCAACAACCAAGATTGCACCGTCCATCTGTGCAGCACCTGTAATCATGTTTTTAACATAGTCAGCGTGCCCTGGGCAGTCAACGTGTGCATAGTGACGATCTGCTGATTCGTATTCTACGTGTGCAGTATTGATTGTAATACCACGTTGTTTTTCTTCTGGTGCATTGTCGATTTGATCAACACCTTTTTGTGCGTCTGCACCAACGCCATAGTAATGAACAATAGCCGCTGTCAATGTTGTTTTACCGTGGTCAACGTGACCGATTGTACCAATATTGACATGTGGTTTGGTTCTTACATACTTTTCTTTTGCCATTAGTTTTCTCCTTAGGCTTGTTAGTTTAGTTTAAATTTCTTTTTTATTATTTCGTCAGCTTTTTGATTACTTCGTCAGCAACGTTTGTTGGGACTTCGTCATAGTGTGACAATTCCATATATGGGTTTGCACGACCTTGTGACAAAGAACGCAATGTTTTTACGTATCCGAACAAGTTTGCCAATGGAACAAATGCTGAAATCTGCTGGTTACCAAATTGTGTTTCGATACCATTGATTTGTCCACGGCGACTGTTCAAGTCCCCAATGATGTCACCGACGTATTCTTCCGGTGTTGTAACCGAAAGTTTCATAATCGGTTCCAGCAATTTTGGCGACGCTTTTTTCATTGCTTCGCGGAAGCATGCGCGTGCCGCAATTTCAAAGCACAATACATTAGAGTCAACTTCGTGATACTTACCATCTACCAATGTAGCTTTGAAATCTACTGTTGGATAGCCAATCAAAACACCTGTCTGTTGCGCTATCTTCAAACCTTTTTCAACACCTGGGATGTATTCTTTTGGAATCGCACCACCAACAATCTTGTTTTCAAATTCATAACCAGTACCTGGTTCCAAAGGTTCAAATTCAATTTTAACCTGTGCGTACTGCCCAGAACCACCAGACTGTTTCTTATGTGTATATTCTTCTGTGATTGGTTTGCGGAATGTTTCACGGTATGCAATACGTGGTTCACCAACATTTACATCAACCTTGAATTCACGCAACAAACGATCAACCAAGATTTCCAAATGCAATTCACCAACACCAGACAGAATTGTTTGACCAGATTCTTCGTCAACTGATACGCGGAATGATGGATCTTCTTTGGCCAATGCCTGCAGACCCAAAGACATCTTTTCAATATCAGCCTTGGTTTTTGGTTCTACCGCGATACTCATAACTGGTTCTGGAACATGGATAGATTCCAACAAGATTGGATTAGATTCATCACACAGTGTATCACCTGTGATTGTTTCCTTCATACCAACCAATGTGATAATGTCACCAGCTGACGCTTCTTTGATTTCTTCGCGGTTGTTTGAATGCATCAACAACATACGACCAACACGTTCACGCTTATCACGGTTAGAATTATAAACATAAGAACCCGATTGCAATTTACCTGAATAAATACGGATAAACATCAAGTTTCCAACAAATGGGTCATTTGCAACCTTAAACGCCAATGCACTGAATGGTTCTTTTGCATCTGGTTTACGACAATCAGCTGTTTCACCATCCATTTTTGTACCCTGAATCGCAGGAATATCCAATGGGCTTGGCAAATAGTCAACAATCGCATCCAACAATGGTTGAACACCCTTGTTCTTAAACGCAGTACCACATAATACAGGATTAAAGTTCTGACCAATTGTTCCCTTGCGGATCAGCTTTTTAATTGTTACAACATCTGGAACATTGCCTTCCATATAGGCTTCCATGATTTCGTCATCCAATGTAACAACTTCTTCAATCAATTTTTCGTGTAATTCTTCTGCTTTGGCTTTCAAATCTTCTGGAATTTCAATGATATGTGGTTCTTTACCCATATCATCTTCCCATACGATACCTTTCATTTCAACGACATCAACAACGCCGCGGAAATCAGATTCTGCACCAATTGGGAAATTCAACACCAATGGATTTGCACCCAAACGTTCACGAATCATATCAACACAGCGGAAGAAGTTACCACCAATACGATCCATTTTATTGATAAAGCAAATACGTGGAACGGCATAACGGTCTGCCTGACGCCATACTGTTTCTGTTTGTGGTTGAACACCAGATACAGATTCAAATACAGCAACAGCACCGTCCAATACACGCAATGAACGTTCTACTTCCATTGTAAAGTCAACGTGCCCTGGGGTATCAATCAAGTTGATACGATGATCACGCCAGAAACATGTTGTTGCAGCAGAAGTAATTGTAATACCACGTTCTTGTTCTTGTTCCATCCAGTCCATGGTTGCACCACCATCGTGCACTTCACCAATTTTATAAGTCTTTCCAGTATAGAACAAAATACGTTCTGATGTTGTTGTTTTACCCGCGTCAATATGGGCCATAATCCCAATATTGCGGTACATATGTAAAGGTGCGGTTTTTCCGACTGACATAGTGTCTTTCCTTTGCTTTTGTTTTTATTACCAGCGGAAGTGAGCAAACGCTTTGTTCGCTTCTGCCATTTTATGTGTGTCAATTTTCTTCTTAAATGCACCGCCTTGGCCATTTAATGCATCGCGCAATTCACCGAACAAACGTTCTGTCATTGTACGTTCGCCACGTTTACGTGCGAACATAACCAACCAACGCAATGCCATTGTCTGCTGACGTGCAGGTCTTACCTCTACTGGAACCTGATATGTTGCACCGCCAACACGACGGCCTTTTACTTCAACAGATGGTTTCAATGCATCAACCGCTTCCAAGAAAGTTGTCAATTCATCACCGTCTTTCGCAATATTTTTCAACTTATCCATTGCACCATAAACGATATTTTCGGCAACTTCTTTTTTACCATCCCACATAACAACATTTATACATTTTGCAACAACCAGATTATTATATTTAGAATCTGGCAAGATTTCACGTTTTGTTGCAGCTTTACGTCTTGACATATTTTTTTCCTTTTATCACTTCATCTGTTATTCACAGATTACTCACATACATTACATATGTGTGTTTAACTTTAATTATTTCTTTGTTTTGGCACCATACAAAGAACGACCTTGCTTTCTTGCATCAACACCCTTGGTATCCAATACACCACGAATGATATGATACTTTACACCAGGCAAGTCCTTTACACGACCACCACGAATCATAACAACACTGTGTTCCTGCAAGTTGTGACCTTCGCCAGGGATATAAGCTGTTACTTCGCGGCCATTTGCCAGTTTTACACGGGCAACCTTACGCTGCGCCGAGTTAGGTTTTTTCGGTGTAGTCGTATAAACACGTGTACAAACACCACGTTTCTGTGGGTTTTCCATCATGTCAGGCGCTGTACTTTTTACAACAACCTTTTTACGAGGTTTCCGAATCAGTTGGTTTACTGTTGGCATTCAAAATTCTCTTTCTTTTTTCTACCTGTTTTTAGTCTGCACAAAACCCGCTTTATCAGAGTTATTTCAACGACTTATCGCCGGATTATAATTCTGAAAACGCAAGCGGTTTCATGTGTTTCTTGCTTTTTGTTTATTACAATAAAGCGAATATACTATAACCGCCCCCCCCAACATTGTCAAGAAAAATATGGGAAAAAATCATAAGATTTTCGCTTGTAACGCCCAAAAAACTAGGAATTTAGCAAAAATGTAAAAATGACAAATTTTTTATATGTATAAACACAAAAAAATTCCTGACCAACAAGATTTTTTTCAAAAATCGATTCCAAATCGACCACCAAATACCATCGGCGCATCATCAAAATCCCGAACCACATCCTTTGATGTATAAATACCGATATATTCTGTTGGACTGATATTATAATTCAACCCAATTTCGAACATCAGCTGTGTTTCATCATAATACTTATCATATAAATCAAAATTAAAATCCAATGCAGCTGTCATATTCCACCGTTGATTAAATAAATATTGCCCCTGTATACCAACCTGCATTGCCCATGCATCCTTGTCATAATCAGACACATCATCTTTGATATAATCAATTTCAACGACACCCGCAAGTGTCCAATTTGATGTAACACGTCCAACACGCGCTCCCAATATCCAATCATATTCAATTGTTTCCAAACTGTGTCGTGTATCATAAACCTGTGTAACATTGGCATATATATCAGCCTGATTTTCGCCCTGCTCTAATATTGCCCAATCCAACCCCACCCCTAAATTATTCCACGCCCATTTACCAAATTGCGGATTATCTGAAGAATCATACGATCCAACCGTTGACAAAGACACTGTCAAAGAATCGGATATACCATACCCAAATTCATCACGCAGATAAAACTGTTCAAACTTTGTATTAAATTCAACTGGCGTCATTACATTATAAAAACGCCCCTTTGCCGGCCCATAAAACGGATTACCATTTATAATATTATCTGCACAGGCCATACCAGACACAAACATCAAAATACCAGACATATATAACTTATTCATAAACACTCTCCTTTCGTTCAATAAAAGTATAAAAAATATAAAACAACGAATAAACAGGAACATATACCAAAAAAAACACCCAAAGGCAGAACCTTAGGGTGTCCAACTATTCGAAAGGTGATGAAATTTAACCAAACATTTTCCTGTCCGGTTGATATGATTGTAGCAAGTCAAAACCAACCTGCAAGAATAAAGATTTTTGATTTTATAAAAAAAAATGCTACGCTGACACATCTATTCGAATCGAAAACTATATTGATATAATTCAGCATAATCCTTATCAGATACGCCTTTGAGAGATATTTATAATCACCAATATTAAAATTCATAAAAATAACAAAAAACACAAAGCGACGACTTCATAAAAATTATTTTTTATTTTTTTTTATTTCTCGCCACGCATCATGATTTTTTTTATGTTCTTCATAGTCAACAGAGAATCGGTGCCCCCCCTGTCCATCTGCAACAAAAAACAAAAAACTTGTTTCTGCTGGTTTCATAACAGCACGAATCGCATTTTGTCCAACATTTGCAATTGGTGTCGGTGGCAAACCAGAATTTCTGTATGTATTATATACACTATCTATTTTCAAATGTTTTCGCAGTAATGCATTACCTTGCATATCCCCCAACCCATTGGTCACAGCATAAACAACGGTCGGATCTGCCTGCAATCGCATCCCCTTGTTTAACCGATTCAAATAAACACTGGCAACTATTGGCATTTCGCGAATAATTGGTGTTTCTTTTTGCACAACCGACGCCAATGTTATAACTTCATCCCAATTTTTTAATGGTTTTGGCAAGACACGATACGCAACACGCATATGATTGTTCACATCTATCATTTTTTTTCGCATCAATTCCAATAGCGCCAATCGTTTTGTTCCACGCGCCACACGATATGTATCTGGAAAAATCTGCCCATCTTTTAAATCACACACAGGGCGACTTTTATTATCTTCGCATTCAACTGAACCTTGCAGTTCTGAATTTTGCAGCAATAACCTTTTTATTTGTTTAACTGTCAAACCTTCGGGCACAACAACTGTTGTTGTCGCAACATTACCTGTTACCAACATACGTGTAATTCGCCACAAACTGGCAGATTCTGGGATATCATACTGACCACTTTGAATTGTTCCACCATTAAAGCGCACCAACGCAACAAACAAATCTTTGGAATCTATTAAATTATTTTTAACCAACCGATTCGCAACACCCGTTACAGAATCACCATATACAACCTCAAAAACTGTTGATTTCTTTACTATTGAATGAATACAAAACACATAAAAAAACACAATTGCTGCAACCATAATCGGCGCAAACAATATATAAGAAACAATATTATGCTTAAGAAACTTTCTACATTTCGACATAGTGTGAATTATTACAAATAAAAACTAAATTTGCAATACAACAAAACCGCCCCGAATGGGGCAGACAGTTTATTATTCTTCGTCATCTTTACCAAAACCAATTGTATTTTTAATCGGTTCAACGATTGATTCCTTGGCAGTATCCAATGTACGTATCAAAGCGCGCCTTATTTTTCCACTGATTGTCATTGGTAATGTATCTACGAATTCAATAACACGCGGGCTTTTATAATGTGCGGTATTTGTTTTAACATGATCTTGCAACTGGCGCACCAAAACATCATTTGCCTGAAAATATTTATTCAATACAATCGTTGCCTTGACAGCCTGACCACGCGCATTATCTGGAACACCTGTCACTGCCACTTCACGAACAGCAGGATGTTCCAGCAATACTGATTCGACTTCAAAAGGACTGACACGATATCCACTGGTTTTAATCAGATCATCATTTCGCCCAACGAACCAATAATATCCATCTGAATCCAAGTACGCCATATCACCAGTATGATAAAAACCATCACGACATACAGATGCGGTCTGTTTTTCGTTTTTATGATATCCTTGAAATAATCCCAATGGTTTTGAATCTTTGACGCAAACACAAATTTCACCCACAGTATTTACATCTGTAATCTGACGACCACGTTCATCCAACAGTTGAATATTCCAACCAGCCGCAGGTTTGCCCATTGACCCTGGTTTTGGTTCAATCCATTGGTTTGTGAATAGCAATACAGAAGTTTCTGTCTGACCGAATCCTTCGCGCAGTTTCACGCCTGTTTTTTCCAAGAACCTTTCATAAACTTCTGGATTTAATGCTTCACCTGCAACATCTGCCTTGACCAAAGACGACAAATCATATCTATCCATATTTGCATTTATCATCATTTTATATGCGGTTGGTGGCGCGCAAAACGAAGTCACCCGATTATCCGCAATTGCGTTCAACAAATCATTTGCCGTAAATATACGAGAAAAATCAAACACAAACACAGTTGCTCCGGCCAGCCATTGACCATACATTTTGCCCCACGAACATTTTGCCCAACCTGATTCAGATAATGTAAAGTGAATATCAGAATCATTCAACCTTTGCCAAAACACAGCTGTATTTATATGTCCCAATGGATACATAAAATTATGTGCAACCATTTTTGGCATATCTGTTGTACCACTGGTAAAATAAACCACCATTGTATCTGTATTTTCATTTGGCACACGTTCAAATACAGACGAATATTTTTCACACGCATCTGCAATTTCAGAACAATCAATCAACTGTATCGAATCGTTATCGCCAATCGCGGTCTTGATTTCATTAACAACAGTACCATCATCAAACGCGATAATATTTTTAACATCTGCTGTTTTAATACGAAATTTAATATCTTCGGATTTTAATTGATTTGTTGATGGAATTGGAATCGCCCCCAATTTATGCATCGCCATCATAACAACCCAATATTCCCATCTGCGCCGCATAAACAACAACACAGCATCACCTTTTTTGATACCGCGCGCAGTCAAGAAATTCGCAACAGCCCCTGACATTTCTGACAGCATTTTAAATGTAATCGATTTTTTTTCGCCGCTATCATTCACCCACAAAACCGCAACCTTGTCTGGATTTTCATTTGCAATAACATCCAGAACATCATACGCAAAATTAAAGTTTTCAGGCACAACCACTGCAGCGTTTTGAATATAATCATCATAATTATCAAATTTTTCTTTTTTCAAAAAACGCTTTATAAACATATTTTTTCCTTTTTGTTATGCAATTATAAATATGGTGCATATACGAAAAAATACAAGAAAAAAATTTTCAAAAAAATATTGCAATCAATACAAATCAGTCGCATAATTTCCGAACATTTATCGGAGTATAGCTCAGCCTGGTAGAGCGCTACGTTCGGGACGTAGAGGTCGTGGGTTCGAACCCCGCTACTCCGACCAGATTTATATAAAAGGAAAACAATGTTCAGATATGAAAAAGTTTGTTCAGGCTGTGAAAAACAGTGTAAATTACAAAACAATGGATCTTTTTGGAACTATCCACAAATTGCAGATACTATATTCCATCACATTGACAGATTACATTCAGAATTTGATGCTGTTGATTATGCAGAAAAACTGTCTACGATTTGCGAACACTATGGCACAACAGATCAACCAAGTGTTGTTGATAAACATTTCAAAGAAAAAGAAATGTGCGATGGATGCGATATGCATTGCAGAATCAAAGCAGTTGAATCAGGACAAAATTACGAAATACAAATTGGTCCAGACAAAACTTCTGCTTTCAGATTAAAAAATAAATACGACGCACTTATCAAAGCATTCGACTTGGTAAAACATTGCGCACACCGAACAAAATAAAAAACCGCCCAATCGGGCGGTGTTTTTTAACGACAATATATCATCAACGTTCTTTTGCTGCAGCCATCTCCATAATTTCTGACGGTATAGAACGTTCATCAAACAAATCTAAAACCATCTGTAAATCTTCAGGATGAGCTTTTAAGTGACCTTCCATAATTTTTACAGCTGTTTCAAACGAAACACTTTTTTCACCGTTTATTATTTGCTGAAAACACCTTGCATTTTGACCTGACATATGTGAAATAATTTTACCAATCATATCTTTATTGACAAATTCTTGCATCTTTATATCAACAAGATTATTCTGCTGCCACAAAATCAATAATTTTTTTATATCATTTATTTTATTTTTTTTATCTTTTGACGCACCAGAAATCAAACCCGCTGCTGCAGTAATAACCATCGCTAATCCAGCATAAGCCCTTAAAACCCTCCAATCCTGATTACTCAACGCAATATAAGATTCTTTCCGGAATATATTAGCAAAATTATATGTTTCCAAAGTTGGATTCGTAAAATATCTTGCAGCACCCAATGCCCCAGAACCTGTATTTTCTGCTGTTTTTTCTGCAGCTTCAAAATCACTTCCAGACAAAGCTAGTTCAAAAAAATTAATCCCCTTGTCGTAACCATCCGCATCTTTACCAGGTTCCACATGTCCAAACAACCATATTCCATGCATAATACCCAAAAATATAAGTTGCTTATAAACAAATCCCTTTAACCCCATTTTCAAATTTTGAACCTTATCACCAAATTTTTGATAAAATTCTTCAACAACACTATTAAATTCTTGCTCCTGACGTTTCTGTTCTTTTTTAGCATTAAGTCGATTTTCTGCTTCAAGAAAAGCCTCACGTTCTTTTTTTGCTTTTTCCTCTGCCTCACGCTTTGCTTGTTCTTTTTTTTGTACATCCTGCTCTGTAACCCCAGGAAACAATTTTTTATCTGCCATAATATAACTCCTTAAAAAAAATAACCGCTCCAAGAAAAAAGCGGTCGGGGAGTTCAAAAATCATATACCTTAATGATTCTGTAGTCTTTCGGATATCCGTATTTTATAACCAACAGCTCCCCGACATAACATCAGGGACGATAACGGTGCAAAAAGACACCGAAACATCAGATTACGATGCTTTCGCACCGAAGGTATAAGGGCTTTTGACAACCCCGAACCCAATCTCTTGGATTCAGTGTGAATTATATCATATAAAAGACACAAAAAACAATAAAAAACCGCCCAATCGGGCGGTGTTTTTTAACGTGATTTATACAACGGACACAGTTCGGCAACACACTTTCGTGCGTTTTCCAAAACCTTGTCATGTATTTTTTCTAAATCTTTTTCATCACGAATCTTATCCCCTGGGATGCCCACCTGTGGATAATAACGCTTGCCATCCTGGCCGATATATTCGGACACACCTATATTATTTAAAATATATGGTGTTGCAACAACAAATCCCGCTTTCCAGTTGTCTATATGTGACCACAAAATACACTCTGCATCACAACCAGTACACTTTTCTGTCTTGTTGCTTTCTTTGCCCACCAATACCATCTTGTCATCAAACACTATGCAACCCTTTTCAAGACCAATGATGCATTTGTTCCACCGAACCCAAATGAATTACTGATTGCAACATCAACCTTGCGTTGTTTTGCAACATGTGGAACCAAGTCAAAATTACCAACTGCATCTTCTGGATCATCCAAATTGATTGTTGGTGGCACAATACCATCTCGAATTGCAAGTGCGCTAAATATCGCTTCGACCGCGCCAGCTGCCCCCAACAAGTGACCTGTTACAGATTTTGTTGATGACATCGACACAGGCAAATCACCAAACAGTGTTTTAACAGCTGTCAATTCACCAATATCCCCCAAGCCTGTCGATGTACCATGTGCATTGATATAATCAACATCATTTGGTGTTAAACCTGCATCTTTGATTGCAGCCCGCATTGCACGCAGACCACCTTCGCCTCCTTCGGCTGGGGCTGTGATATGATATGCATCACCAGACAAACCATAACCTGCAACTTCGGCATAGATTTTTGCACCACGTTTTACCGCATGTTCGTATTCTTCCAGAACCAAGATACCGGCACCTTCGGACATAATAAATCCATCACGATTTTTATCCCATGGACGCGATGCTTTTTCTGGCGCGTCATTACGCGTACTTAGTGCGCGCATCGCAGAAAATCCCGCCAATCCGATACGACCAACTGCCGCCTCTGCACCACCGCAAATCATAACATCCGCATCCCCATGTTGAATTAAACGCGCACCTTCGCCAATTGAATGCGCACCTGTGGCACACGCTGTTACAGTGGAAATATTTGGTCCTTTGAAACCATATCTAATCGAAACATTACCCGCAGTCATATTGATAATACCCTTTGGAATAAAGAAAGGACTTACCCTGCGTGGACCACCAGTATGCAGTTCAATACAATTTTCATAAATCGTATTTAGCCCCCCAATTCCACTGCCAATTGAAACACCGATGCGTTCTTTATCACCTTCATAATTATCCAGTCCTGCATCTTTGATTGCTTCGTCTGCTGCAACAATTCCATAAACAATAGACTTGTCCAACTTGCGCTGTTCACGTGGTTCAACAACTAAATCAGGATTAAACATACCAGGTTCTGTTCCCACCTGTGGCACACCTGCAATCTGTGATGCCAAATCAGACACATCAAAAGAATCTATTTTTTTCACACCAGACTTACCTGCCAATACATTTTTCCATGCATATTCTATCCCAGTTCCAACAGGTGAAACAATTCCCATACCAGTAATTACAACTCTTTTCATAATTTATATCCCTTTATATATTGAACATACGCCTGTATCATAACTGTTTTTATATAAAATTGCAGTAAAAAAATCCGCTGGTAAAAACACCAACGGATTTATAACTTACACGAAACCAAGATTTAGTTTTTCTTGTTTGCTTCGATGTATTTAACAGCATCACCAACAGTTTCCAATTTTGCAGCAGCATCATCTGGAATAGTGATATCGAATTCTTTTTCAACTTCCATAACGAATTCTACGACATCCAAAGAGTCTGCACCCAAATCATTTACAAATGCAGCTGTTTCTGTAACTTTTTCTTCTGGAACACCCAATTTATCAGCTACGATTTTTTTAACTTGTTCAAAAGTTGTCATCTTTTTTTCCTTTATTTTAGTTAAACTTTTTGGTCCTTACCTTGACCGTCATTATGGTACAGCCTATCATTTTCATACCATACTGTCAAGCAATTATAACAAATGGTAACAAAAGCTATAGTTTATAGTCCAATACACCATCAGATAAAATATCATCCAAAAGCGCATTTAAATTCATACGAAACTCTTCTTTATCAGAAGACCAAACGACCTGACGCATCAAAAATTTATACACATCATCCATTGTTAAATTTGGGATGCCTGCCTGTATTACAATTCGTTTCCATGATGTTCGCGGATCAATCAAATGCATACCACCATTACTTGGAAACACCCAATCTCCATCTTGGGGTAAATCCCGCAATAACAATATAGCCCTGTCTGACAATGGTCGCGAATTCCACATATCATGATTAAAATCTAAATCATCCCACGCCATTGAAAATATTTTTGACCGTGGCGCAAATCCGTACACCAGCATTAAAAAAGCGCCACGTAAAACCACATCTTCTTGTTTTTCTATTACCTGTACCAGCTTTCTAAGTCCAGATTTATTCAACGGACGCACGCGACGAACATGTTCCTTTTTTTCTAAATCTGTAGCAGGGTTTTGTTTTACATACCCCTGTTCAATTGCATATTTGAAAATACTTTGCAGCAATTCTTGGATACGCGCTGCAATCGCAGGCCCTGATATTTTTGAGATAACAAATTTCAAATCATCTAACGATATCTCTGAAATATTTTTATCGAACAAATCCGACAAGTGTCGTTCAACAGAACGCAATAATTTCATATAAGAATCTTCTGTTCTACGAACTTTATTTTTAAGATACAGATCTAAGAATTCTTTGAACTGTATTTTTTTTCTGCGCACGATGACTTTTTTAGATGCGCTTTCCAAGACCACAGGAACAGCATTTCGTGCATCATCAACATCAATTTCTGGGTAATTACCAATAATAATTCTTTTATCTTTACCATTTACACGTTTACGAACAAAAAAGGTTTTAACACCACGACTAGTTACATATAAACGCAATCTTGAATCTTCCATATCTTGCACGACATCAAATCCCTTGGCTGGTGCAGGCAAGTTATCCAAGATATATGTATTAAAATAAAATTGGTGTGCCATATTTGGCCCCCTTATGTTTATTTTATTTTTTGACTGAATTTATTTTTCCAGAAATTATTTCTTTTATTTGAAATCCGTTTTAATTCTTGCAGCATATCAAAATAATATTTATTTGCAGGATACGCGCCACACTGTTTACATGGACACAATTGTTCATCATCAATTGGCACAAATTTTGTACAGCGCGCATTATCATATATCTTTAACATATATTCAAATTCTGCGCTATCAATTGGTTTTGCGCGTCCATACATCACCCGTTTTTTCAGACACGCGTGCACTTCATCATAAGAATCTTCTTCAAAAAAAGTTCGACTGACATGTATTTTGGCATAATCTAAATTAGCCTGTGCCCTGCGCAAATCCTGTTTCAAGGTTCTGAATTCAAACCAATCTTGTTTTTTTTGAACCCATGTAGTTTTCACTAAATAAACAAACCAATTCATAATCAACCCTTTTGGTTTTAAGATACTTTCAACGCATTGATAAACGCGGATTGCGGAATTTCTACATTACCAAAAGAACGCATACGTTTTTTACCTTCTTTTTGTTTTTCCAACAATTTACGTTTACGAGTTATATCCCCCCCATAGCACTTTGCAGTAACATCTTTTCTGTACGCAGCGATTGTTTCGCGTGCGATAATTTTTCCACCAATTGCGGCCTGCAGTGGAATTTTGAATTGATGTCTTGGAATCAAGTCTTTTAATTTTTCAACAATTTGGCGTCCACGTTTTTCTGCGAAAGACCTGTGGCACATAAAAGACAATGGTTCAACATTTTCTTCATTTACCAAAATATTTACTTTCACCAAATCGGACGCTTGATACCCATATACGACATAATCGAATGACGCATACCCAGACGATATAGACTTTACCCTGTCATAGAAATCGAACACTATTTCCGCCAACGGCAATTGATACACCAGCACAGCGCGATTCCCAACATAAGAAATATTTTCTTGCACACCGCGTCTTTCTGCGCACAGCGACATAATACCGCCCATATATTTATCCGGCATCATAATTGTTGCACGCACCCATGGTTCTTCGATAGATGCGATTCGTGTTGCTTCTGGCATATCCGCAGGATTTTCCAGATCAATTACTTCGCCATTACGCATATGAATTTTATACAGCACACTTGGCACAGTATTTATCAGATTCAAATTAAATTCACGTGACAAACGTTCACTGATAATTTCCATGTGCAACAATCCCAAGAAACCACAACGTAAACCAAATCCCAACGCGGACGATTTTTCCACAGTAAACATAAATGACGCATCATTTAACGCCAATTTTTCTGCACTTTCACGGAAAGTTGGGTAATCATCTGCCTCTACTGGAAAGAACGAAGAAAACACGACTGGAACAGATGGTTTGAATCCAGGCAGCATTTGTGCATTTTCTGATTTGGCATCAACGATTGTGTCCCCTACCTTGCAGTCATGAATTGTTTTCATACCTGTGATAATAAATCCGATTTCACCGGTATTTAGTCTATCTACATTGACCATTTTCGGTGTAAAGTAGCCGATTTTATCGACGACATATTCTGCACCTGTTGCCATAAATTTAATTTTCTGTCCGCGTGACAAAGCCCCATCAACAACCCGCACAAGAATCACAACCCCCAGATAAGAATCGTACCAAGAATCAACCAACAGTGCGCGTGTTGACGCATTTTCATCACCGTGTGGTGGTGGTAATTTATTTACAATTTCCTCTAACAATTCGGGCACACCATCACCTGTTTTTCCAGACACAGCCAACGCATCATTTGCATCCAAACCGATAACATCTGCGATTTGTTCACGCGTTCCTGCAACATCACTGGATGGCAAGTCAATTTTATTCAGCACCGGCAGCATTTCCAAATCATTATCCAATGCCAAATAAGCATTTGCCAATGTTTGCGCCTGTACCCCTTGGGTTGCATCGACCAAGACCAATGCACCTTCACATGCGGCCAACGAACGCGACACTTCATAAGAAAAGTCCACATGCCCTGGTGTATCCATCAGATTCAACTGATAGACTTCGCCATTTTTTGCCTTGTAATTCAAGCGCACTGTTTGCGCCTTGATTGTTATACCGCGTTCACGTTCAATATCCATAGAATCCAAGACCTGAGCCTTCATTTCACGGGACTGCAAACCACCTGTAAATTCAATCAATCTGTCAGACAGTGTTGATTTACCGTGATCGATATGTGCAACGATGGAAAAATTTCGAATATTACTTTGTTTCATGCGGCAATGATAAACCAGTATTACCGCAATCGCAAGGTATTTTTTTGACTAATTCAAGTTATTTAACAGTGCATCGATTCGTGCAGCCCGTTCCAGCGTATCATCATATGCAAATTTAATATCAGGCACATATTTTTGATTCATGCGTGCAGCCAATTCGAATCGCACAGACCGCGTAATATCATCCAGTCTTTTTTGCACCATTTTAACATCTGGGTTACGGGTATAAAAGAACAAGCGCACAAACTGTAACCCACCATGCGCATCTGCCCCGACCAGTGACACACCACTGATAATTTTATCATCAGCATAAACATCGCGCAGAATTTCCGCAACCAATGTTTGTACCTTGCTTGCAATTCGTTCACCACGATTAGAATTAAAATGTTTTTTTTGCATATATACAGTCTTTGTTATGTTATATTGATTGTAAAATATAAAATATTAAATTACAATCAAGTAAATTTTTTTAACAAGCACAGGGATTGGACATGAAATTTTCAGAATATATATTAAAGAAATCCGAATCACGTAGATATTCATGGATTGTCTTTTTATTGACGATATGCGAATCGATATTCTTATTTATTCCCCCCGAAGTTTTCATGACCCCACCGATTATTGCGAATAAAAAGCGCGCATTACCGATAACTGTTGCGGCATCTTTGGGATCGATTGTTGGCGGTGCAATTGCATACATGATTGGCATGTGGCTGTATGATTCTGTTGGAATATGGCTGATTGAAACATTTTCGAATCCAGAATTGATTGAAACAGCGATAAAGCCTATGTTTTCAAAGTACGGCATAATGATAATTGTGCTGACAGCGGTAACCCCGATACCGTATAAATTACTGGCGATATGGTTGGGCTTTATTGGCTATCCGATACTTTTATTTTTGGCAGTATCTGCGATATTCCGCACAGGCCGTTTTGCAACGATTGCGACATTACTGTATTTTTTCCAAGAACGTGCAAACGCGATTGTGAACAAGTACTTTTGGCCATTGACGATTGGTGCGATAATCGCGGCAATTTTGGGTATTGGTTTAATAAGTTTGTTCTAACAGAAAAAATAATACAAAAAACCACATGTGTTTTTTTCGCGACATAAAGTCGTCCATCAAATGATTTAAATTGCAAATAAAAAAACACACCTTTTCTGCACAGACACAACCACATTGTTTCATAAACACATTATTCAATTCTCTGCCCCCTATAACCAGCAGAACATTGACACGCGATACTATCACAGATGCTTATTTATAACTCGCAAAATGCAAATTCATCATCAGAAAAAATCCCGCACTTGGCGGGATTTTTTTTTACTTACTCAACCCAAATGGTCGCCGTTGTCGATGATCCCTCGCTACCTGACGGAATAAATCCAAAAATTCCTGTTGTTTTGACTGCCGTAACCGCCCCATTTGCTATATCCACTGTTGCAATTGAACCATCAACAATCTTGGCTGAATTAACAGAACTCGAAGCCAAATCCGCCAATGCAACCCCACCGTCAGTAATATCAGACGAACCGACAGCACTCTTTGTTGCTAAACTACCCAATGTTGTCCCCTTGGTAACTGTTACCGTACCATTAGATGCCGTCACAGCGGTCACTACATTACCGCCACCAGTAGATGTTACATTCGAGGTTGTCAACGTTGCTTGTTTTCCATCAACAGCCGTCTGTAAATTAGAAATAGCAGTATTTACCGCCTTGTTCTGAACAGGATTCGTACTGGTTGAACTTAACGCTGTGTCAACCTGCACACCACTAACAGTAATAACACCATCTGTTCCCTTGGTAACTGTAACACTGCCCGAACCCTTGATATTAGTATCAGGAACCAATGTATCTTGTTTCCCCGCCAAACCTTCAGCCAATGCAACTTTCGTCGCATAGGTATTTACAATGTTATTACCACTGGCATCTGCTGTTGCCTTGGCCGCCGTACCAGTCGTACTTAACTTACCAGACAATGCGCTATAAACCGCCTTGTTCTGAACAGGATTCGTACTGGTTGAACTTAACGCTGTATCAACCATTACACCACCCAATGTATCAGCCGTTGCTGTTGGCAATGTTGCTCCACTAACAGTAATAACACCATCTGTTCCCTTGGTGACTGTAACACTGCCCGAACCCTTGATATTAGTATCAGGAACCAATGTATCTTGTTTTCCAGTTGCATACGCATCATATGTTGCAACCTTATCCGCAGTAATACCAGAATTAGCTGCATTTAATTGTGCTGTACTTAAGTTATTTTGCTTTTTACTCAACGCAGTATTTACAACCTTGTTCTGAACAGCGTTTGTACTGGTACTGCTCATAGCGCTATCAAATGCCTTGGGGGTTGCAGAAACAATACCATCTGTTTCAGAAACATATTGGATATAAGATCCATCTGCCCCCATCTTGGTGGCGTCCAATGATTCCAATGCTTCATCAACATAATTCTTAGATGCAATTGGTGTTCCAGCAGCAGCTGCAAATGCATCAGACATAGACATTGCAATCAAAGCCAATAAAACTGCGGTTTTTCTCATATTTTTCCCTTTCCACATGGTAATCTTAGCAATTTTTCCAACAACACGTCAACAGCTAATATTGCATATATACATATTTTTTATTAATTATCCTAACAACCTTTTTAATAATCCTGATCCCACCTAAGTTTTACACCCAAATTATACTGCATTTTTGTCATTTTTGCTAAGACAGGAACAGTGAATATTAAAATTTATAACAATTACAAAAAATGAATTAAATCATTATTGCACCTGTTACACTAAGACTGCATAGTCTACAAAATACAGATAAACAAAAAAACAGGGATTTGCATCCCTGTTTTTGTTTTTTCATAATACACATTATATGTATTAGTTGCTGCCATAAGAATCAACAACGTCTGTCCATTTGACATAGTTGCCAGCTGCTGCTTCCAATGCATCAATCGCATTGTTCTGAGTAGTCTGTTCTGCTTTTATTGTAACGATATCTGCTGCATTTGCTTCTGCAGTTGATTTTGCACTTTCCGCATCAGTTTTTGCTTTTTCCGCATCAGACTTTGCTGTTGCCGCATCAGATTTTGCTGTTGCTGCATCAGATTTTGCTGTTGCCGCATCTGCCAGTGCTTGATCTGCTGTTGATTTTGCAGTATTAGCTACACTCTGTGCTCCTTCAGCTGCTGTTTTTGCTTCACCTGCTACATTTGTTGCTGCAGTTGCTGCATTAACTGCAGTGGTTGCATTGGTCTTTGCAGCATTGATTTCAGTATCCTGTGCTTCTTGACCAGCTTCGTATGTTGCTGTTGTTACATAATCGCCCAAAGATGTGTTTACATCCGCTTTCAGTGCGTATGCAGACATATCAGCTGGTGTAACCGCTGTAACTTTACCGTCTGTCATTGTAACACCAGCGATTGGTGCAGTACCATTATCTTTTGAAGAGTCCAAAGTTTTAACTACATCATGAACATAGTTCGTAGATGCAACTGGTGTGCCCGCTGCTGCTGCAAACGCATCAACAGCTGTCAATCCTAAGATAGTTGCGAAAATTCCCGCTGTAAGTTTTTTCATCGTTTTTTCCTTTCTTTCGTTTTGTTTAAGTTTGTTTTTGTTTCCCCAAAATCATTATATGCTTTCATCATACATATATGATTCTGTTGATTCCGTTGTTGGTAGCGTTATTTCATCCGCCGGTTCAACAACCGTTGTCGTTGCGGCATCGTCAACATCATCCACCAATTCCAACCAGAAATAATTACCATCCATATCAACAGACAAGACACATACTGTCGAGCCTGATTTACAATTGGCATCTGGTTTCGGAAGTGCATATTCCTTGACATCCGCCGTCGTCGCCAAGCCATCGCTAAACGCGCCACTTAACGCACCAACGATTGCAGAGACCGTATTGTTGTCGTCAATCGAAATATATTCGTCGTCGCCAACATATACGCCCGCTGCAGAAATTTGTTCATTCAGACGATCTTCTAATTCATCCAATGCATCTTGGGTAATCAAATCGTATTCTTCGGTTTTTTGATCCCCAACCTGAACATACAATTTGTCACCATCAACATACACATTTACAGATGTACCCAACCATTCTTGCAAATCTTCTTTTAATGCGTCTGTATCAACCGCCCCAGACTGACCAGGAACAATTGGTTTTGTCGATGAACCACCGCCTGTCGACCCTGTTCCATTATAACCCGCCAAGTATTTACCAATTGATAAACGTGGCGCAGTTGCCGAACGCGTCGATGGTGTACGCAATGCAGCATTTGTATTACGTGTACCAGATGCGTCATTTACACGCAATGTTCCAGCACGCGCAGCACTGATTGCAGATCCAGATGTTTCATTTGCAACATTTGCACGAACAGATGATGTACCAGTATATGTACCCGCACCACCCAACGAACGAACAGATGATGCCGCATATGATGGCGTCATAATCGACGCACACACGATGCCAACCAATGATGCAGATAAAATATTTAAATTTGTTTTCATCGTCGTCTCTCTCTACTCGTAAACACTATATCACATTTTAGAATCTACGAAAAGCCTTTTTTTTATTTTTTCCTAATTTTTTTTAGAAATCATATCTGATACCAAACGAAATTGAATTATCCAATATCAAACCAATATCGTTACTGAACGCTTCGCCGCCCAACAATGTGCGTTCTTGTTCACCACCGAACAATCCAGCCAAGCGATAACGAATATCAAATGTTAAATTATAATCCAATTCATGTGTATAACCAATCATAATGCCAGCCATTGGGGATACAGTTGCATTTTTACGATCACCAGTATCAAACACTGCACCATCCAATTCAGTTGTTGGTACCGCAACACCCAAACCAGCACCAATATACATACCATTTACAAAATCATAATAACCATTTGCCATTACATATGGAATAGTCAATTTGAACGCGTATGCCAAATCCTTATCTTCGTATTGTCCCAGCAAACCTGCTTCTAATTCTGCACGCCAAAAGTATTTAAATGTTTTACCAACAAACAAATCACCACCAAATACAACTTCGCTGTATTTATCAGAATCAAATTCAGTACCAGCACCGCCCCATTCTGTATCGTACTTATTTTCCCAATTCATCAAATTCAGACCAACACGACCACCAACATACCAGCCGTTTTTTGCCTTGTCCGTATAATCGTATGTAACATCATAACCACCACGACCATCACGTTTGATATAACTTGGCGCAGCATCTGCAACAGTTGTTGCCATTGTCGCCAACACCGCCAAAGAAACTATTCTTTTCATTATATATATCCTTTCCTTTATTTATGTGCATTGTAACACAATCTTATAAT
Organism: Candidatus Enterousia sp.; assembly: GCA_045613445.1. GTDB lineage: Bacteria > Pseudomonadota > Alphaproteobacteria > Rs-D84 > Rs-D84 > Enterousia. Next base: position 20,582 of record JAZLAZ010000012.1, read on the forward strand.
CTTGCCAAGCATTAAAAACATTATTGACATCAATTTATAAATTCACTAATATACCCACATAAAAGAGAGGAAACACAATGAAAAAAATTATCGTTCTTGTTGCATTGGCTATGATTTCTGCATGCACACACATCCCATCTGACATCAATGGCGATCAGGTTTTTTACGCCTTCGATTCGGCCCAGATTTCTGATGATGCACGTGACAACTTAAAGGGTCAGGCTTTATACATGAAGAAAAACCCAGATGTAAATATTACAATTCAGGGTCGTTGCGACGAACGTGGTTCAACAGAATACAACTTGGCTTTGGGTGCATTACGCGCTGGAAACGCTGCACACGTTCTGATACGCAACGATATTGAACCAGCCAGAATCAAAACAATTTCATACGGCAAAGAAAACCCAATCTACAAAGGAACAGGCGAAAAAGTCTGGGCAAAAAACAGAAATGCAACAACAGTTGTAAAATAAGACAAAAAAATCCCACAATCGTGGGATTTTTATTTGACCGTTATTATTTTTTTTACTATATTCCAACCATGGAAGAAAAGACTGTTATATCATTCGCAAATGTCGCTGCCCAATATGATGGCACACCAGAAATCTTGACCGATGTTTCTTTTAATATCGGTGCTGGGTCTTTTTATTTTCTGTCTGGGGCATCTGGGGCGGGAAAAACAACATTGTTGCGACTTATTTATCAATTGCACAAACCTGCCCGCGGGCAAATCAAACTGTTCGGAAAAAATACTGACGATATGTCGCGCGATGAAATTATAAAACTGCGACAAAAAATGGCCATTGTTTTCCAAGAATATTCACTGCTGTCACACCTGACTGTATTTGACAATATTGCGTTACCACTGCGCGTACGCGGCATGCCGGAAAACAAAATAAACAAACTGGTGCCAAAGGTGTTGGAATGGGTTGGACTTGGCAAATACGCAGATGTAAATCCAAAATCGCTGTCCGGTGGCCAACAACAACGCATATCTGTTGCACGTGCAATTATTGTCCAGCCTGCTGTACTGCTGGCCGACGAACCAACCGGTAATTTGGATGACGAAAACGCATCCAGACTGATGGAACTGTTTATACAAATGAACAAAATGTTCGGCACAACTATCATCTTGGCAACGCACAGTAGAAAACTGATGGAAACATATAAATTTCCTGTTATTCGTGTTGAAAACCACCGTGTCAGTTTTACTGGGAAAAACACATCCCCTGCCCCACAATCCGAATCGGACAAAAAAGTATGGAAAGGCCCCAAACCACAAAACTATTTCACTGAACTATCTAAACAATTTGACGATATTGGAAACGCATAATGATAAAAAAACCAATTGTATTTTCACTAATTCGTGAACAGTCTATGTTTATGACCGCCATCATGTCTTTATTGTCTTTTTTAGCAATATTGACATTGGGAATTTCACTTGCAATTGGCACCGGCGTTATGCGTTGGAATAATCAGTGGGAACTGTTCGCCACAGTGCAGGTAACAAATAATAAAAAAGTCGATACCGTAAACAAAATCATCAATAAAAATTCTGATAAAATCGAATCGGTTACACAGATTACAAACGAACAAATGCAAGACTTGATGGCACCGTGGGTATCTAACAGCAAAACAATACAAAACTATCTGCCACAAATGTGGGAAATTCAATTCAAATCCGAAACAGATTTACAAACTTTTGCTGAACAAATCAATAAAGACGCAAGATTTTTGACACACGCCAGCGCATTATCTACATCTACAACCGCTGGTTGGAAAATGATATTGATGTCTTCATTTTTATTAGTATTGGTGTTGGGTGCAATTGGTTTTTGCATATCCTATATTACACGAAATACCGCGATGCTGCACAAACGCGAACTGGAAATATTAAACCAAGTTGGCGCATCTGATGATTTTATAACTCGCCAAATGCAAATCATCGTTGCAAAAATTAGCACAATAGCAACCGGAATTGGCTTTATCACAGCTGTGCCTGTATTACTGACAATAATATCCATCGCACACAGTGCCCGTGTTGGTTTGATGGCTACGATGGGGCTAAGTGGTTTGGGTTGGACAATATTGACTTTATTACCTGTTTTAATCGTAATATTTGCAATATATATTACACGCAAAACAACCCTAAACATATTAAAGAATAATTAAATGCTGAAAAACTTGATAACACCTTCTTTTGTGTTACTGTGCTGCTTTGTAATTGGTGGCATGTTTTTCAAATCATCTGCACCCAGATATTGTGGCGAAATTTATGATAATGACAGTATATTCGTTCTGACCGGTGACGAACGCAGAATTCCTTTTGCTATTCGCAAAATGCAAGAATTCCCAAATGCAAATTTATATATAATTGGTGTTGGCACACCGAATGCAGTACACATAAACAGACCTGCGATTATTGAATCTGCATCACAATCTACATATCAGAACGCACTGGCAATAAAAAAAATAGTATCAGAGCAACAATTAAAACGAATCGTCATTATCACAACCGAAGATCATATAAATCGCGCAAAATACTTGATTCACAAAGAACTACCAAACACAGAAATTGTTACATGTCCTGCTATGTTGGTCGGGATGCCACCTGCAAAAAGACTTGAAAGATGGACAACAGAATATATAAAATACATCGTAACGATGATTGGAATCAAAGAAAGTTAAAACAAAGGAAAAAAAAATGATACGCACAATAATATTCAAAATCGTACTTGGAATTTATTTCACACTATGGTCACCATTATTATTGATTGGGTTAGTATCAAAAAAACTATCCAGAAAACTTGTTTTTGCAGATGCAGCAGGCGTATTAGTACTAGCGCGCTTGATTTGTGGTATTAAATATACTGTTCATTACCCAGCCACAGAAGAAAACGGCATTCCAAACCTTCCAAACGGCAACAAACGCATTGATGGGAAATCTATAATCGCCGCAAAACATATGTCTATTTTAGAAATTTCTATTATTTCAAAGGTAATACCAAATTCATTCTTTATTATGAAACGCGAACTATTATGGATACCAATTTACGGATGGGCATTTTGGCGTTGTGGCATGTTGGGCGTAAATCGTACCAAAGGTAAAACAAATATGAAAAAATTAGCAGACGATGTCGAACAACGTGTCTTGGACGGATACACATTGGTCATATTCCCAGAAGGCACACGCGCCAAACCAGGGCAACAAATTCCGTTAAAACGAGGCTTGTTGTTATTGGCACATACATTAAAATTACCAATTCTGCCAGTCGGCACAGATGCAGGTCTGTATTGGCCGAAACACGGTCGCATGAATTCTGGCATGGCAAATGTTTGGTTTGAACCATTACTACCATCAAACGCATCATTGGATGAAATTAGCGAAGCAATCAATCGCCACAGTGCATAAATAAAAAATCCCCAAAGCGGGGATTTTTTTTAATTACACCAACCGTATCGTTTTTCACCTTTATATGGTCGCGCAAGTTTTTCTTTTATCAAAATTTCACCAACATCGCGCCCATCTGACAATATAACATTTGCATCTATTCGCCCCAAATATTTATCATCTTTGATATTTTTTAAATCCACAACAGTACCATTGGGCAGCAGATTAAACATAAAATCTTTGGCTAAATTTGCTTTATCTATTTCCGCAGGACATGCACCATTTAATTCGGGCGTATCAACATTGATAATACGAACACGCACTGTAATTTTTATATCATCATCAATCTTGACCCCCGCAGCAAATGTATCACCATCTAAGACATAATCAACAACTGCCGGTACCGCATATGCAGAATTCAGTAAACATAAACTTAAACAAAATAAATATAACTTTTTCATTTAATTATTCCTGTGTTATAAAAACGCCCGATTGGGCGTTTTTTATGGTAATCTTGGCGACCATGTTGGTTCTACTGCATTTATATCATCACCCACTTCGATATCATAGATATTTTGGCCTGTGATATCAACACTGCGAATATGACTGATACGTTCAATATCATCAAATGCGCGTTCTGTTTCATAATAAACCAATCTGCGTGATCCTGGCGCCCATGATGGCGCTTCCATATACCATCCACCAGCCAATATTTTCTCGTTTTTACCCTGTGGATTCATAATACCTATATAGAAAGTATCATCAGCCATTTTAGTAAAAGCAATAAACTGTCCATCAGGACTCCATGCAGGAGTTGCATATTTACCATTACCATAAGTAATACGCTTTTCCACACCTGTATCTAAATCCAGAATATGAATTTGCTGACGTCCTGATCTATCTGAATTAAAAGCCATCTTTTTACCATCTGGTGAATAAGACGGACTGGTATTCAATGAATTTCCAAAAGTCAACTGACGAAGTTTTTTTGTTTCAATATCATATTCATATATATGCGTAATACCATTTTTAACCAAAGACAGCGCAATTTTTTTACCGTCTGGTGAAAAACGCGGTGCAAAGTTCATCCCCCCAAACTGTCCCAGTTTTCTTTGTTCACCTGTTTCCAGATCCAATGTCCAAACACTTGGATCATCATTATAATAGGACAAGAATACAACAGTTCCCATATTTGGCGAAAAGTGTGGCGACATAACAAAACCATCTTTATCAGACAAATATCGCAACCCATAACCATCTTGGTCAATAATTGCCATACGTTTTTCGCGCGCATCGACTGGACCAGTTTCTGCAATAAATACGATCTGCGTATCAAAATAACCGATTTCACCTGTCAATCTTTCATAAATTGCATCTGCCATAATATGTGCCAAACGGCGTACAGATTTGCGTGAAGACACCAACGCTTGTGCTTCTATTTGTTCTGCACCATCGACATCCCAAACAAAGAATTCCAGTTTATAATCGTTATTTGGCACCGCAGACAATTTCGCCTGAACTAAAACTTGCGTTTTAATCGCCTGCCATAACTTAAAGTTCGGCATATCACCCATTTTTACATATTCTGGCAACGCATCATGACTGACAATACGAAACAAACCTGTGCGTTTCAAGTCTGCTTCAACCACTTCGCGTATCATGACTGCATCTTTACTTTTAACATTACCTACCGTTTCAAATTTCAAAACAGCAATTGATATTGGCGACGACGCCCCAGCAACAATATCCACCTTTAATTCTGCGCGCGCAGGCATAACAAATAATGCACACAACATCATAACAGACAGCATCTTTTTTAACATTATTGACCCTTTCCTTGGTATTTAATCTATGGCAATTCTAAACCTATAAAAACGAAATTGCAAGCAACACAACCGCCAACACCAATACCCATACAACAATCATTACAAGTGTAAATATATTTGTATTGACAATTGTAAATACAATGGTATAGTTCCTTGTAAAGACTGTGGTATTGTACAAAGTATAGGAGTTTGTAATGCCAAATGTTATGCAACAATTATTTGTAATGAATATCGAATCATTACTGCGTGAATATGCCGCATACAAGGCCTTTAACAAATCTGACTGCGTTATAAACATGCGTATCCCCCGTCCCATTTTGGACAAGATAAAAGAACTGGCAGACGCCCAGCATGTACCATACCAATCATTGATATCTTCTGTATTATTTTCACTGGCCAATATCGAAGAAGGAAAATAACCACCCCACCCTGCAAAGAAATACAAAGGAGCGCGCACATGGCAAACAAAGAAATATTCCACGAACTAAATCAAACAAGACAACATGATACGCGCGGCCAACAGCTGGATTTATTTCAATCCACCCCCATGCTAAATACAACTGATGAATATTGGTTCTTTTCTGATTTACACAATCTGTTTGGCGATATATTTCCTATCAACCAAGCAATGGAAAAGACCGCACATGAAAAAATCATATATCCATACGATCCAAATCCAACAAATCAGCAAAAATTTGATTTTTGCACAGGTCACTATGACACATTACAACATGCATACAAACTGGATTATCGTGAATTTAAACACGCAACCGATTTGCAACTAACACGATATGCATGTTGGTCTTTCTTATACAACAGACCAGAGGCAATATTTGCCCAAACATATTTTATGACACCTGTACTAAATCCAAACATGAGCTTTGATGCAATGAACACAATCGCATCTGAATACAAACGTATCAACCTGCGCGAACAGCTATCAAAAGAAGAAAAAAAACTTGCAGGCATACTGAACCACATACACGCTAACTATAAAGACTTTTATAATTTAACATCATTGGTGTTGTTTAACGGTCTAACATATAACGACATCAAAGAAATACATCATATTCCAAACAAACCAAACGAAACATTATTAGATTATATGGGCAAACACACTTTACGCGCACGTGTCGCAGCGTTATCTCGCACAATCATACGATACAACATATCATCAGATAAAACATTACAGAATCTAAAAGATATACTATGCGACGAATTGCACAACGAACGCGCTGATATGATCAACAGCACCGGCAGACGCCCAGAACAAGATATATCAATACAACATATCGACAAGGTAAAAAAACACCTGAAAGAAACACAACAGGCGTTTATAAAAAAATATTCAATTCAAAAAATTAGATAATATAAAAATAAAAATCCGGCGATGCCGGATTTTTTTTAATTACCATGCTTTGAATTCTTCCATACAGTTCAATGAACCGCCAGGTTCAGCCGCATTCATCAAGAAAGTTATTACCATCCCCACACCAAACAATAACACAAAACCAACCAGCAGACCAATACCCTTTGTCTGAACGTCTTTTAATTCAACTTTACCCTTAGAAATATAATCCCAAGCCCATCCAGCGATTGTAAAGCCTGCACCAATAAATGCCAATGTACGCAACATACCCAACAGACTACCCAATTCTCTGACCAAGTCGCATATACCATCACCAGCCGCCATCGCAGGCGCCATACTTGCCATCAAACCAACGATTGCAAAATTTGCTTTATTCATAATTTTTTTCATAGAAACCCCTTTTCTTTTACCGATATTTTATCACAAAAATCAATTCAATTCAAACAAATAAAAACAAAATAAAACCCGCCGTATGGCGGGATTTATTATTTAACAAAAACATATTTTTTTGTTGTCTTTTTCTGACAGCAACCACAATCTGACTTCGCTGTCTTTGGCGCAACCGTTGTCAAAACCTGACGTTCTGTGCGTTGTGCTTGACCTGCAACATCGTTCAGATACAAATCACGGCACATTGTGTTGCGATAAACAATTTCTTTATCGGCATTTAATTCACGAATATCAGACGAATAACGATATCCCGCTTCTGCTGATGTAAAGATGCAATCTTCGCCATCTTGTACATATCGAACATCGCCCTTGTAATAATCATAAGAAGAACAACCGGCCAGAACAACTAAACCGAATAATGCAAACAAAGTTTTTTTCATTTTTTTACCCTTTGTAAAATTACCGTTTTCTCTGTCCGGCCCCCGATTCGTAATAATTGTTACAAAAAATCATCAATTGTCAAGAAAAGCACATAAATATCCAAGGAAAAATAATAAAAAACATGCTATAATCTGACCAAAGGGGATTTTTATGAAATACACAGAACTGGGACTGGTTAACACAAAGCAAATGTTCAGCAACGCAATCGCAGGCGGATATGCGATACCTGCATTTAACATATATAATATGGAAACATTATCTGCAGTACTGGACGCAGCACGCAACATACACAGTCCTGTTATATTATCTGTATCGGAATCAGCCTTGAAATATATGGGTGCCGATATGCTGATTGGTATGATACGTGGCGCAAACATTGAACCACACGAACAAATCGCCCTGCATCTGGATCATGGCGGCAGTATTGACGCATGCGCACACGCAATCAAAATCGGTTTTTCATCAGTCATGATTGATGCCAGTAAAATGCCATTTGAAGAAAACATCGAAATATCAAAATCTGTCGCAGATATCGCACACAAACATAATGTAACTGTCGAAGCAGAATTAGGTACCCTTGGTGGAATTGAAGACGAAAACACATTTGGAACCGTCGGATACACCAATCCCGCCGATGTCGAAAAATTTGTAAAAGAAACAAATATAGATTCGCTAGCAATCGCAATTGGAACCAATCATGGTGCATATAAAAGAAAGCACGCAACCGAAGAATTACGCTTTGACATATTGGCAGAAATCGCAACCAGACTGCCAAAGTTCCCATTAGTTCTGCATGGCGCATCAAATATTCCACAAAAACTAATCAGCACAATAAATGAATTTGGCGGAAAAATATCAGGTGCACTGGGAATCGATGAGACCCAACTGCGTCGCGCAACAAAAATGAACATTTGCAAAATAAATGTAGACAGCGACCTGCGTTTGGCATTTACAGCCGGTGTTCGAAAATCATTATTCGAAAACCCAAATAACTTTAACCCACGTGATTATTTAAAATCAGCAAAACAAACCATGACACAAATATGCATTGACGAAATAAAAAATATCATGGGTTCTGATGAAAAAATCACAAACAAGTGATTAGTGGGAAATTGTTAGAGTGATTTAGATAAAAAGAAATCGGGAACCGTAGTGTACAGACGCTACATGAGATTCCCGATTTATTTTTAGATGAATTATTATAATTTATTTTGCGCGTTCTACATATTCTAATGTTTCAGTATTTACAACAATCTTTTCACCTTGTTCAATAAATAACGGAACTTGAACACGAACACCATTATCTAAAATAGCAGGTTTGCCACCACTGGATGAAACAGTCTGACCTTTTAATGCTGGTTCTGTTTCTTCAACAGTTGCAACAACTGTTTTTGGCAATGAAATCGATACTGGCTGACCTTCGACAAAGTTCGCTTTGACAACCATTTCTGGTGCCAAGAACTTCATTGATTCACCCAATGATTCAACAGGCATTGTAAACTGTTCATAATCAGATAAATTCATAAAGAACGCATCTGTACCATCTGCATACAAATATTGACAGTCAAAATCTTCGACCATCAATTTTTCAACCTTGTCTTCTGCACGCCAACGGTCGCCACCCTTGTTACCAGAATCAATATCGCGCAAGTCTGCCTGAACAAATGCACCGCCCTTGCCTGGTTTAACCTTGGTAATAGATGTAACAGAATAACGTTTACCATTATGTGAAATCACCCAACCAACACGCATATCATTTGCAATATAAGATGCCATAATAAATACCCCTTGTTTTATTTAACTGTTTGATTATACGATTGAACAAATTCAACGCAAGAACTTTTTACTGTGTGTTACGTTTATGCGCCCAATATCTGTCGATACTGTCCATTATCAATTTATCTGCCGCCTCTCTATCTGCCCAACCAATAACCTTGGACCAAGCATGTGGCTGCAAATCTTTATAATGCTGAAAGAAATATTTTATTTTTGAACGCAAAATTGCTGGCAACTGTTCAATAAATTCTGTATCTGTATAGAACGGGTCAACCTTGTCGCGTGGCACACAAATAATCTTTTCATCACCACCTGCCTGATCTTCCATCAACAGTGCACCAATGGGCCGAACCTCAATCAAAGTACCTGGGCGCAGTGGCGCATTACAAACAACAACACAATCCAATGGATCGCCATCATCACCCAATGTACCTGGAAAATACCCATAATTCGCAGGATACGCCATTGGCGCATGCAAAATTCTGTCGGCTTTTAACAGCCCTGTCTCCTTATCGATTTCATATTTTACATACCCACCTTCGGCCACCTCTATAATCGCATTCATTTTCTTTGGCGGCATTGTTCCTGGTACTATTTCATCTAAAACCATACTATTTCCTTTTTTGTTCACGGTTCATAAGGGTATCACAAAAATTTTAATTTGCAATTATTGCCAAAATAAAAACCGCTGTCTGCGGTTTTTATTTTTTTGTTTTACATTCTCATCGGCATCAATACATACAACGCATCAGTATCTTTGTCCGTAGAATTTATTTTTGTTGGTGCCAACGGATCTTGCATTTCCATCTGGAATTTTTCACCTTCGACCTGACCCGCAACATCTAGCAAGAACTTTACATTAAATACAACAGTAAATGATGCATCACCATTATATTCAATATCTAATTCTTGGGTTGCTGTACCTGCATCTGGGCTGGACGCATTGATAACCAACTTGTTCATACTGAAAGTCAATTGAACTGATTTTGTTTTATCAATACTGGCCACAGAAACCAAATCAACAGCATTGATAAACTGTTTTCTGTCCAAGATTGCAATCTTGTCATTACCCTTTGGAATAACAACACGATAATTTGGATATTGGGCATCAACCAATTTGCTGGTCAAAATTGCAGCTCCAACTGTAAAGCGTGCCTTGGTATCAGATAATTCAACCATAACATCATCAACATTTGCATCTTCCAACAGCTTTGACAATTCACCAATTACGCGACGCGGCAAAATCACTGCTGGCATTTCTGCACTGCCGGCAGGCGCTGGCATTGCACACAGTGCCATACGCTGTGCATCTGTTGCAACTGCTGTCAATTTTGGTTCACCACTATCATCAGAAATATGGAAATAAATCCCCCCCAAATGATAACGCACATCATCTGTTGGGATTGCAAATTTTGTCTGATTTATCAAGTGTGCCAAATCCCCTGTTGTCATTTGGAATTTAGTAGTCAAATTGCTGCCCGCCATTGCTGGGAAATTTTCTGCCGGCAATGTTGGCAAACGAAATACTGCACGACCGCTGGACACAACCAACTGATCACCAGACTGCTTAAAAGATATTTCTGCATCATCAGGCAATTTACGAACAATATCATACAACATCTGTACAGGAACAGTTGTCTTACCACCCAATGTGATATCTGCAGCTACATGTTCAACCAATTCTAAATCAACATTTGTCGCAGACAGGATTAAATCATCTGCAACTTCTAATTTAACATTCATCAATATCGGCAGTGTTGCACGCTTTTCCACAATGGACTGCATATGTCCCAGCGCACGTATCAAAACCTGACGAAATACTGAAAATTCCATTATACGCTCCTGTTTCCTTTTACTTATATGTGTTGTTTCCTACACTCGTCGTTTACAGTGTATCAAAAAACACCGATTCGGTGCAAGACCAAAAGAATACAATTAAATGTCTTTATCTGTAACTGTTTTTAATACAGTTCCCATCAATTCTGAAATATCCGTTCTCATCCATTCTGGATCATCTTGATACAACGGTGCACCTTTTTTAAGTGCTGTTTCACATGGATGTGCATCTGCCAACCAGTTTTCCAATAAATCACCTGCAACAAATCCAATTCCTGCCCCCGCAACCAAACTCAACCCTCCCGTCAATGGCGCCAACAACAAACCAATCCCAGTGGCAGACGCAACCTTACTGGCAACTGCTGCACCACTGACTTTTATAGCAGGTTCTGCCAAATCACCCGACAGTTCGATTGAATTTACCACCTTGCCCGTCAGCGACAATTTCAGCCCACGCACAGGCACGGTGGTCAATGCTAAATTCATCTTTTCTGCACCCAAATCCATATTACCTGCCAATCGTACATTTATCGCATTTGTTTCAATTGCAAAACCATTTTGTGTTTCAAATACACCGTTACGTAATTTCGCATTTAATGCCAAACAAGATATTTTTATTTGATTGTATTTTTTTTCTGAATTAAACAAATCTTGAATACTATGACGCAAACTGGTCAAGAAATCAGTTCCATACATATATGCAACCAAATCAGAATGCGCATATCCTTTATCAACAGAATACACATACACAGGCCCGGTTATTGTTTGCATAACTTCTGTCAGATTTTTACCATAAGCCTTTACATACAAATCAATATTTACTGGCAAATCAGAAATAAAATTATTTACATTTATTTCGCTTAAAATTTCACCGACATAAATATGTTTTCCAACAAACGCAACATCTGCATTCAGCTGTCCATCTGGATTCACGATTCCATCAATTCCAAAAGTAACCTCGCCTTCTGCAATAGACAGATTCGAATCAACACGCAATTTATTATCTACAACATTCAACACCAAACCCAAATTTTGAATATTCAAATTTTTATACATTACAAAATCATCAAGTTTGATATCTAAATTTATCTTTTTATTATACAAGAATTCACCAAACAACGGTGTATTTTTGAATACATTTAATTTTCGATTCGGCTTTACATGAACACGCCCATACATATTTGGGAACAACGTCGACAAATTCAAGCGATGCGAATGTACACTTGCATTTATAACAGGCACATTTTTTCCCCAATTAAATTCACCAGAAACAGTAAATTCATTATTGTTTATACGCACAGCAGATTTTCGCAAAGTAATTTTTTTTCTATCAAATCCACCTGCTATATTCACCTGCATACTACGTACTTCTGGTAATTTCATACCAAAGAACCCCGCAACAGTATTCACATCTGGCATATCACCTTTGATAACAAAATCTATTGGCATTTTACTTGTTCCTTCCAACGCAACATTTGCTATCAGCGCCTGTCCCTTGGTAGAAATAGCGATTCGCACAGGATAAATTTTTCTACTGTCATTATATTCCGATAATTCAACAATAAATGGCGAAACATCATTATCCAATTTTATCCAACCAGAATATTGTCTTTTATCTTCTTCTGGCATCATTCTGACATTCAATCCAGACAATGAATATTTTTTGCCTAAAATATTTGCATTTAATTTTTTTATTTCCACACCACCCAATCCAAAGTCTTTGAATGGATATTTGTCCATTTTTTTATCATTTGCATCAGACTTTTTATCCAAGGATGGCAAAGAATAATTTCCATCTGTATTTTGTTCTATATTCAAATTCACATCGTACATTTTTACATTTTGAATTGTTGGTCTGTCACGAAACAAAGATATTAAATTGATACGCACATCCACACGGTCTGCCATATATGCATATTTATTTTTTGCCCAACTTGGATTTTCGATATACACCTTATTCAATTCAATTCTTGGTTGCAACGAAAGTCGCCATGCAACATCACCATCAACATGCACCGGCAACCCAGTTGAATCCTGTAACACAGATATAACACTGTTGCGCAATGTTTCCAGATTTATTTGACTAAGCGCCACAACCAACGCCACCACCAAACCAACAACAATTATGGTCAACATTCGCACAATTGGAAAAAACAAACTTTTTCTTACAATCATGGCAATTTAAATTCCAAAAACCTCATTACCGGTACCATAAAGTCAGGTACCGTTGCCCGCAATGTCATCATACGCCCTGTTGACGGATGCTGAAAAGTTATCTTATACGCGAACAAGAACAAATTATTCGTTTGTAGCATTGATTGCAAAATTGTATCTATACGTCTACTTCTGCCATATAAATCATCCCCAACAATTGGTGCATTTAATGAAAAGGCACTATGTAATCTTAGCTGATGTGTACGACCTGTCTTTGGTGAAAATTGCACCCAAGATAAACTAGATGTTGCATTTGACAACACACGATATTCTGTTATTGCACGTTGTGGTCTGGGACCTGTACCTTTATTCAGTCTTACCCCTTCTTCAAACACCTGCCCCTTTAATACAAAATTATCAATTGTTCCTGTTTTTGGATGAACATCTCCATTTAGCAACGCCAAATATTCTTTATGCGCTTTTTTATTTTGAAAAGCGTCAGATAAGAACTGTGCAGCACGCTGATTTTTTGCAACAACCAATACTCCACTTGTTTCTTTATCCAATCTATGCACTAATGATATTTTATCATATGGGAACAAAGCTGCAGCCATTTTATCAACAGACTTTCTGACACCCGTCCCCCCCTGAACAGCCAATCCAGCAGGTTTATTAAACACAACAATATCTTCATCATTGTGAATGATACATTGACGCAATTTTTCCAGATCTGCCAAAGAAAAATGATTACCACTTTCTGTTTTCTTTTCGCGTTCTTCTGTATACGACAATACCGTTGGTGGGACACGCACAGCATCACCCGTACGCAATATTTCTTGTCCCTTGACACGTTTAGAATTTACACGAATTTGTCCACCACGACACAATTTATAAAATTCGCGTTGCGGCATAGATGGAAAATGTCGCAAGAACCAACGCAACAAACGAACACCATCTTCTACTTTTGAAATCTCTATAAATTCCGCCATACAAAATCCTTGACTACAATTCTGGCAAAATTATTCACCAAAAACAATCTGAACAGAATTTGTCCCATTTGTACCAGTACAATTTCCTGTTGCACCACCAGTTTTTCCATCTGACAATTTGTAACCAACAGAATCGGACCATGCTTTTGCAACCAAAGACTTACATTCTGATTGCCCCAAGCCATCAATTGTGACTATGAATTGACGTGGATTAGATGGATTTACTGTCAACACATACGAACCACCATACGGATTCTTATCCGACATTCCAATTACACTAAAAATCGAAGAACCGTTCATACTGGAAAAATCATCATATTCTGCATGAATATTGCGCACCATTGTAACCATCTGGACGACTTCGTCATTGACCGCTGTCAATTTTTGTGTACGCATTGCAGTTGAAATCATACCAATTGCCCCAACAGTTATAACCCCCATAATTGCCAACACACCCAACATTTCAATCATTGAACGACCAGATTCTTGATTCATAGAAAAACCTCTTATTTGCTATTTACTTATTTATATTCTATCATAAATGATATGAATATTCAATTTTCTGATTTAATAGAAAACGCACCCGCAGCCCCTGGCGTATACAAAATGTACGACGGGGACGGTAATTTGTTATATGTAGGCAAAGCAAAGAACTTATCAAACCGCCTTCGTCAATATCTGGACATATCAAAACTAGAATTACACAAACAGGTTATGCGTACTCTTGTCACGCATGTTGATTGGGAAACCGTCCCAACGGAATCTGACGCATTATTGCGCGAACAAGAACTGATCAAGACTGAAAAACCAAAATACAACATAATGCTGACTGATGGAAAAATGTACCCTATGCTGGCACTGACCAACAGCGAATTTCCACGACTGTTAAAATTCCGTGGAAAAATATCTCAGCGTCGTGATGTATATGGTCCATATCCATCTGTATCTGCATTGAATGAAACAATTAAAACTATACAGAAAGTTTGCCAAATCAGAACCTGTACAGACACACAGATGCACAATCGCACGCGCCCATGTTTACTGTATCAAATCGGACGATGCAGTGGCCCATGTTGTTATCCAGACAAAGAAAAATACGCTGAAAACATTCGTACAGCGCGCAAAATTTTAACTGGCAACAGTCAACCAATCATAAATGATTTAACAGAACAAATGCGTCAACTTGCAAAAAACACCGATTATGAAAACGCTGCAATTATACGCGACAAAATCGCCGCATTGACACACACATCAAATCGTGGCATACGACAGAAACAACCGTATACATCAAATATAGACTGGAAAAAAAATGTATTAAATCTTGAACAATGGCTTGGATTAAAAATCAATCTTGTCGGTGTATTTGACAATTCACATTTATTTGGAAAAAATCCAGTCGGTGCAATGATAGCATTTGGACATGACGGGTTTATAAAATCTGGTTACAGACATTTCAAATTACATGACAAAACACGCGCAGGTAACGACATTGCAATGATGTCAGAATTTATCGAACGCGCAATTACACGCGGTCCAAAACTTGATTTAATAATTGTGGATGGCGGTCCTGCACAATGGAATATCGCCAACCGTCGCGCAAACGGCATTCCTGTTATTGGTGTAACCAAAGGCACTGTTCGCGATGGTGACGAGCACTTTATTCTACCTGACGGTCGTGAATATTTTGACATGCCAAAAGACAGTCCACTGTTTTTAATGTTGCGTACTGTTCGTGATGAAGCACACAGATTTGTAATTACATATCATAGAAATGTTCGCGCAAAACAAATGACCGCATCAGTACTGGACGAAATAGACGGAATTGGGCCAACCAGAAAACGCACATTATTACAACACTTTGGCTCTGTTCACGCCATCATGGACGCAGATATAAACGCATTAAAACATGTCCCTGGTCTTGGGAAATTCGCTGCAGAAAAAATATATGCCCATTTCCATACAGAAGTGATATAATTACACTATTCATATATTTATAACCAAAGGAGAAATTATATGAAATTCTTTGTAAACTTTTTATCAGCGTTTCGAATTTGTGCTGCATTTGCGATAATACCAACACTGATGTTAAACATGTATTGGACCACATTTGTATTATATGCACTGGGCGCAATATCAGATTGGTTTGATGGATTTTTGGCACGAAAATACAATGTGTGCACAAAAATCGGTGGTGTGATGGATCACATTGGCGACAAATTATTAGTTGTAAACACATTTATCATGTTGACAATTATGATGCCGGTATGGTTTGTGATTGTTCCTATTATGATTATGATTGCGCGTGAATTATATATTTCTGGATTACGCGAATTCTTGGGCACGCAAAAGATTGAAATGCCTGTTCCAAAAGCGCGTTTTTCAATGGGAAAAATAAAAACAACACTACAAATGATATCAATCGCTGCATTTTTATTGATATTTGCGATTGGCACAATTATAACACCTGAATCAGACAGTCGCGCGCTGATGTATCTAATCTACATATTACCACAAATTGGCATATGGGGGTTGTGGTTATCATTACTTGCATCAGTTTGGTCTGCAACTCAATACACAAAAACATTTCTGGGGCACTTAAAAAAGATAAAATAAAACAATATAAAACAAACAAAAACCGCCGTACACGGCGGTTTTTCATTTTATTAAAACCAACCTTTTTTATCCGACTTTATTTCTGCAAATTCATTTAATAATTTTTTTTGTTTTTCTGATAACTTGGTTGGAATTTTTACAGCGACATCAATATATAAATCACCAAAACTGCCACTACGACGAACAGACGGCATACCATGTCCACGCACACGCAATTTTTCACCAACCTGTGTACCTGCAGGCACTTTTACCGCCAACTTTTTATCATCGATTGTTTCGATATCTATTTCACCACCCAGTGCCAATGTCGTAAAAGGCACATCAACACGCATAATTAAATCATTACCATTTCGTTCAAACCTTTCATCTTGACGAATTCGAACATCCAAATAAAAGTCACCCGCAGGTCCACCATTTACCCCCGCTTCGCCCTGACCTGCCAGACGCAATCTTGCACCATCTTCGATACCAGCAGGAATTTTGACATCCAATGTTCGTTGTTTATGCTGCGTTCCTGTACCATCACATTCGGAACATTTTTTACTGATTTTTCGTCCTAAACCATTACACTCTGGGCATGGTGTTTCTGTTACAAAGAACCCCTGGCGCGTTTGAACAAAACCACTACCACCGCATCGGCCACACACTGATGCTGGTCGACCATCATCAGTGCCATTTCCATGACATTTTTCACATGTTACATTGCTGGAAAATTTAACAGTATGCGTCTTACCGAAATATGCATCTTTCAAATCAATGACCACCTCGTCCAACAAATCACGGCCACCGCGTTGTGGTGCACCGCGCTGTGGTCCGCCACCAAATCCACCGCCGAAACCAAACCCACGCATTGCTTCGCGCAAGATATCTTCCATACCGGCACCACCACCCATATCAAAATGGAATGCCCCATTGCCAAATGGGTTACCGCCAAACCCCGCACCAGACGCATTTCCACCGGCAAACGCAGCATCACCAAACCGGTCATATGCCGCGCGCTTTTGCGGATCTTTTAAAATATCAAACGCATTATTTACTTCCTTGAACTTTTCTTCTGCATCTTTATTATCAGGGTTTCTATCTGGATGATACTTCATCACCAATTTATGATATGCTTTTTTTATATCGGCATCAGATGCATCACGCGCGACCCCAAGAACTTCATACGGATTTTTATTCATTTTATATTTCCATGGTAAATTTATTGATATCAAATATATAAGACAGCAATTTGAAAAATCAAGTCTATAAATTATTATTAGGCAGAAATTCTTTGGGCTTGCGAAAAAATTAAAAATGTTATAATAATAGTGTTGCTATGATAGAGAAAAACACAAAAACATACGATGCATCAGACATTCAGGTTCTAGAAGGCCTAGAACCCGTTCGTTTACGCCCGGGCATGTACATTGGTGGCACAGACGAAAAAGCATGGCATCATTTACCGATTGAAATTATGGACAATTCTATTGACGAAGCCGTCGCTGGCTTTGCCAAAAAGATTACTGTGAATTTAATTGATTCCAAGACCATTGAAATTGCAGACGATGGTCGTGGAATTCCTGTGGATGAACATCCAAAATACCCTGGGAAATCCGCATTAGAAGTTATTTTAACAACCCTGCATTCTGGCGGAAAATTTAATAACAATGTTTATAAAACAAGTGGTGGATTACATGGTGTTGGATCTGCAGTTGTAAACGCCCTGTCGTCGGAAATGATTGTTGATATTGCCCGTGACGGATACAACTGGCATCAAACATTTTCACGCGGTCTGCCAACCAGCTCGATGCAGCGCATGGATGTGACAAAATCGCACGGAACCAAAATTAGATTTACAATTGACGATGAAATATTTGGCACAAATGCTGTATTTAAACCAGTAAAAATCTATCGTATGGCACGTGCCAAGGCATTTTTATCCCGCGGGATAAAAGTTGATTGGCAATGTAATCCTGAACTGCTCACCGAAGATATGAACATACCTGCAACCAAGACATTTTATTATCCAAATGGTGTTGCAGACTTCTTGGCAGAAAAAACAGATTCCAAACCACGAATTTTACCACGCATTTTCAGTGGCAGTGTCGATTTCCCAGATGACAGTGGTCGCGTTGAATGGGCGCTAACATTTTTAACAGACGAAAATGGTGCTGCGTCTGATGACGGATTCTTTTCATCGTATTGCAACACAATTGCAACAATTGACGGCGGAACGCACGAAACAGGCTTTAAATCCGCAATAACCAAAGGAATAAAAGCATATGGTGAAAAAGTAAACAACAAATCTGCCGCAACAATTATTGGCGAAGATGTATTTGACTCTGTTGCTGCAATCGTATCTGTTTTTTACAAAACACCTCAATTCTTGGGACAAACTAAAGAAAAATTATCCAACCCAGAAATTGCGCGTTATACAGAAAATGCACTGCGTGATCCATGGGAAATGTTCCTGGCATCTGACCCAAAAACAGCAAACGCATTACTTGATTTTGTTATAAATTTGGCAAATGCACGCATCAAAACAAAACAAGTCAAAGATGTTGCACGAAAAACACCAACAAAACGTATTCGTATGCCTGCAAAATTGGCAGATTGTTCAAAACATGGAATCGCTGGCACAGAATTATTTATTGTCGAAGGAGAATCAGCTGGTGGCACTGCAAAGCAAGCGCGAGACCGTGCAACCCAGGCCATTATGCCATTACGCGGGAAAGTATTGAATGTTATATCAAATTCGGACGAACGTTTTGGTGCAAACAAAGAATTAAACGAACTGATTGATATTATCGGGGCCGGTACTGCCAAGGATTGGAACGAAGATAAATTGCGTTATGAAAAAATTATTGTTATGACTGATGCTGATGTTGACGGCAGCCATATTGCTTCATTATTGATGGCATTCTTTTATCAATACATGCCACAATTGATATACGGCGGTCATCTATATTTATCTTGTCCACCATTGTATAAATTGACATGTGGTACAGAATCAATATATGTTGATAGTGATGAAGAACTGGAAAATCTAAAATCAACAAAGTACAAGAACAAACGCATTGAAATCTCGCGATTCAAGGGTTTGGGTGAAATGATGCCAAATCAATTAAAAGAAACAACCATGTCACCAAAAACACGCAGATTGATTCGTGTTGAATTACCACCGCGCACAGATGAAGGGGCCGAAGATACGGAAAAAACACGTACAATTGTTTCTGAATTGATGGGCAAAAAACCAGAATTTAGATTCAAGTTCATAACAGAACACGCCCAATTTGTAAAAGATTTATTCGTATAAAGAAAAACGGATATTACATCCGTTTTTTATTTTCTTATACTTGACAGCAATATTTTATGTACTATATTGTTCATTCGAATAAAAAAAATGGATATATAAAAATGACCAGTAAAAAAAAGAAAAATACATATACCATTGCATGTAATGAAATGATAGATATGGGCTTATTTGCATTCAGAAAATATACTCCGATGCCATTGATAACAGTAAATGGTCAAAAACAAGTAAGTAATGCTGGGTGGATAAAATCCAAAGAATTCCCAAATCCCCATGCAAACGAAATGGCAACCGCATATAAACGAACCATTGATATAATGGGTGCAAAGATTGCAACAACAATTATTGAATATTTAGATAAAACAACAAATATGCCTGTTATTCAATTATATCCAAATGCCCAAACATATATATTTCCACAATACAAAACTGTCAATTATAAAGAACACTTAAATCATGCAACACGTCGTGATTTACAACACGAAATAGAAAAACGTTTGGTAATATTAAATCATATAAAATCCAAATAAAAAATCCCATAACTAATGAATTTTTTATAAAACATATATAATTCATATACTAACAAACCCGACATCGCGATGTACAAGTATTACATAAGATGTCGGGTTTGCTCATAAAAAATCAATATAATTTATTTTTAGTTTAGTGGAGCACCCCAATGTTGTTGTATAGATCTTTCTGTATCCATCGGACTAATCAACACTTGCGGTGTCAAGATAACAACCAGAACTTCACGACTGCCTGCTGATTCGCGTGAACCAGACAATGCCATAAAGTCAGGATCGCCCAATCCATAACGGGTATCTTGGCTTTTCTGTTTTTCAAAGCCAGACACAACCAACATCTGACCAGATTCCATAATTACTTCTTGCATAAAGCTGCGTTCTTCTACTTCTGGTAATTGCAGTGTAACCTCACCGATTGTCTGTGTTGACATACGCAACAGTTCACGAACAGACATACGGAACAACAATAAAATCTTGCCATTTTCCAGAACATTTGGCAACAACTGCATCGTAAATCCTGTTTCCAAATCATCCTGATCAACTGTACTTGATTCAACTGTTGTAAAGTTTCTTGATTCAAAACGTTTAATATAACCTGTGGTACGTGTATTGCTGACCGGTGCAACACGATTTGAACGCGTTGTAACACCAACATTTGTTACCAGTGACACCTTACCTTGCTTTGCCAAGGATTGAATCAATGCATTTGAACCTGCGGCACCTGATAAAGATCCATTCATAATATCATTTTGCGTATATGCACCTTCAACAACCGTACCGCCTTCGATGTGCGTTGCGCCAGTCAATGCAGAAACAGCATTTGATAACACTGCGATATTCATTGAACTTGCCTCTGTCGATGCAAGGTTATTCTTTGGATTGGCCACGATATTCAATCCTGCTGTTGAATTGATAGCTGCAGCCAAATTTAATCCAAATGCAGAATCATTAGAAATTGTTACCTGCAAAACCTTTACATCAATTGTAATCAATTGAGAAAGTCTTTTATTCTGTCGTTCTATATATTCGCCCACACGCGCTAATACAGATGGGGATGCAGTAACAGTGATTGTGCCTAAACTGCGCGAAACGGTAAAGTCTGCATTATCACTTTTACCAATAATTGAAGAAATTGCACTTTCAACTTCATCCCATTCTTTTAATGTAGATTCTAATGAGACTTCATTAGAATCATCTGTTGAAACAGATGTTTGATATGCGACTTCGGTTCCAAGCGCATACAATGTAAATGTTTTTGTTTCTGTTTCATAGAACACAATTGAATTTTTATCATAGTACCACAACAGATCCAAATCAGTTGCAACCTGGGATAACAATCCTGATAATTTACCTGTATATGCAATATTTACCTGTTTTCTCAATTTATCAGCAGAAATTTGTCCATCTATTTTCACAGGAATCCCTGTTACAGAATAAATATCATTTGCCAAGACCTGTAATGACACAGGTTCATTTAATAATATTGTAACACCTGTATCTGTTTCAAATTTTGCAGGCAAATTATTCCGATGTTCCAAAACGACAGATTTATTTCCCAACCAAACACCTTCGGACATAGAAACTGTATCACCACTAGCAACCTTGGCTCGTGGATTTTTTGCCATTTCAAACGCATCATAAGCATTGATAAAATCATTATCAACAGTTGCCGCCACCTTGGCTGATTCTTTAACAGCGCACCCAGTCAATCCAACCATTAAAACTGCACACATTGCGAATAATTTCATTGGTTTAATCATATCTATATTCTCCTACGGCAAGCATACTTTTCTATTATTCTTCTGTTGTTGTAATCAACAAAACCCTGTTACCTTTATAAAATTTGGCATATGGAATTGGTGTCGCACGACCAAAGTTACGAACCAAGGCGGATGCAACATCAACAAAACGTCCCTTGAAAACCGCGCTAGCCTCGATTGGATATTCACGCGATGTTGCCCAAACCAAATCCCAACCTTCTTTATTACACCAGTTTTGTAAAACTTCACGCAAAGTCTGACCATTTGCAACAACCCATGAACGAACCTGATCTGTCATAACAACAGGCGCTTCGGCATCAGCAGATTCTGCAACAGTAATTTCAGTTTCTTCTTCGACAACCTCTACATCATCACTTACACTTTCAACCTTCATACCCATTTTAACAGCAAAGGCATCATAATTATCTGCATATCTACCACAATTTTTGCGTCCACTGCGCGAAACAGTCAAAACATTACCGCCATCATCTTCTAAAACTTCACGATGCAACAACGGCATTTCTGATTCATCATTGCATTCATCTGCAAACCCAACAGGAATTTGCGTACCATGCAACATATTTGCACCGCCAGACCATTCGTCACCACGCACACCTAAATTAAAGTTATTTTCAACAACCAAGTCTGTACCTATTTTTGAAACGATACGAATATTATCACTCTGTTTTTTCTTGGAACATACACCCATTTCACAAGAAACTTCGACATCCGCATCTGATCCAACCAATGGCCACGCAGGAACTTCCTTGTATGTTTCATAACTTTCAACAACATCATATGTCGTTGTATCAATCTGTTCCCATTGACCTTCATCAACAATTTTTTCTTGTTCATAAAAGACTTCCGATGTGACAACCTGAGGCAAATTTTCAGCAGCAAAGCAATAGCCCGCAGCCGTTGCAAACATTGCACAAATTAAAATTTTGCGAAACATACTAAAACTTCCTTTCCCTGTTATATTCCTTTTAATTGTTTATTATTATAACAATTTGACCGAATCTGTGCAAGACCTAAAACACACTAAATACAACTAAACACAGATAATTGAATATAAAATCGCGCGAATCGCAAAAAGATGTTATACTAAATTGAAAAAATAACTTTTGGGGGTAATTATATGCAAAACATACTTGTATTTATCGCACTTGGGACAATATTAGCACTGATAATTGGCATTGTCATATACGCACACAAAATGAATACCAGAATCACAGGCATTACAAAAACACTGGAACATCAGTATAATCTGATTGTAAAAATACAATCTGTATTAAAAACAAAATACGCAACCAATGCTGTTGCAGAAAACGCAGAAATGATTTACCAAGATTTATTACAAAATCTAATTCCAATAATGGCGGCCATTGACATCATGCCCCGTAACACTTCGGAACATCCTTTATGGCGTGCGCTTGGTGGCATAATGGACGAATACGCAAAAAATCCATTTACATTGGAAAAGTTGCGTCGCTGTATAAAACTAGATTCCGAAGTTGCACGCAACATTGATAATTATACACATCGCGCAGACACCTTCTTGCATCATTTGACAATAACCGAACCAGACGGATTATTGGCCAATACATTCACAGACGGTCTGCTGGGACAATCACTAACATTTTTTGCCCAGGCAAAACAACTTGCCAATCAATCCAACTAAACACATATGGTAAAACTATCAGAAAATCTTATTCGTAAAATATCAGCGAACCGAGATGAACCAGACTGGTTATTGCAATGGCGTTTAACCGCATATCGGGCGTGGACAAAAATGTCTGAGCCACACTGGGCAGAAATAGAATACGCACCAATTGATTACAATTCATTAAATTACTATAACGAACCTAAACCCATTGATAATTCAGACCTATCTGAAATATATGATAAAATGGGATTACCAGACAGCGAAAAGAAAGCACTGCTTGGAATGGCCACGGATACAGTTATTGACAGTCGTTCTGTGCACACATCATATACAGCAGAGCTAAAAAAACATGGTATAATATTTTTACCTTTTTCAGACGCAGTAAAACAACACCCGGAATTGGTCAAAAAATATTTAGGCACAGTCGTTCCACAAACAGACAACTTTTTTGCCGCATTAAATGCAGCCGTTTTTTCAGACGGAACATTTGTATATATTCCACCGCACACAAAATGTCCAATTGATTTGGCCAGTTTTTTCAGAATTGAAACCGCAAAAATCGGACAATTTGAACGAACACTTATAATTGCAGACACCGGATCTGAATTATCATACATGGAAGGTTGCAGTGCCCCACGCAGAACGAACCATCAATTACACAGTGGCGTTGTCGAAATTATCGTTCATGATGACGCAACCGTTAAATATGCAACTGTACAAAATTGGTTTGCCGGCACATTTGACGGCAAAAATAATACAGGTGGCATATTAAACTTTGTAACAAAACGCGGACGATGTGACAAAAACGCCAAACTGTTATGGACCCAGGTCGAAGTCGGATCAGCCTTGACATGGAAATACCCATCCACGATACTGATGGGCGACAAATCATTCAGCGATTTTTATTCATTGTCTATTACCCGCGGTGCACAGATGGCGGACACAGGCACAAAAATGATTCACATTGGAAACAACAGTACATCAAATATTGTATCATATGGTGTTGCATCTGATATATCAAAACAAACATTTCGCAGTTTGGTATCTTTTTCAGGCAACGATTGTACAAACGCATCAAAATGCGACAGCAAACTGATTGGCGATACAGCAGTTGCAAATACCCTGCCCCGCATAATTCACAACGGTTCAGGCAACAAACAATCACACGAAGCATCAACAGGAACAATTGATGCAACAACATTAAACTATTTAAACATGGCAGGCATCGAAACAGATACAGCAATCGCATTGATAATCGGCGCAACTGCAACACCTGTATTGAACAGACTGCCAATGGAATTTTTAGTTGAATCGAAACAGCTAATACAAATGGCATTATCAAAGGAATAAAAAATGCTTAAAATAGAAAATCTGACAGTTACCTTATCGGATCGCGAATTACTGCATGATATATCATTACAAATAGATACCGGTGCACGCGTCTTATTGTCTGGGCATAACGGATCAGGAAAGTCAACCTTAGCGAACACAATCGTAGGGAATCCGTCGTATACAATAAAATCCGGCAACATTATTTTTAACAACACAGACATAACAAAAGAAAACACAACAACGCGTGCATTGATGGGAATATTTCTAGGATCACAGCATGTACCAGAAATTCCAGGTTTAAGTATTCTAAGTTTTTTGAAACACTCGTGCATTGCACACACGCATTTTCAATCTGGCCAAGATTTATCAATGGGCGAATTCCTTGAAAAACTAGAATCTGCCCGCGCACAATTAAACATTCCACAGCAATGGTTAAATCGCAGTATAAATGTTGGGTTTTCAGGTGGCGAACGAAAAAAGATAATGTTATTACAACTGATAATGACGCAACCAAAATTTGCCATTTTAGACGAACCCGATTCCGGTGCGGACACACAAACACAACAGTTGATTGCAGACACAATAAAGTCTATGCCTAACACAACATTCTTATTTATCAGTCATCAACAATCTTTTACAGATTTAATATCACCAACAAACACAATTACTTTATCTAATGGTCAAATTATGATACAATAACTGATATATACGACAAGGGGGAAACAAAATGCAAAAAACACCAACAATATCAACATGGTTATTTCGTGCTCCGTTCAAATTTGCACTATTATCTTTTATCATTACTACACTGCTTGTACTTGGGTATTCATTATTACTTGGATTATTTTTATCCCCAACCAGTCCAATGCCACAAACGCCACTTTATTTGTTGATAACACTTGGTTTTATAGGCTGCATTTACTTAACAGTACGCAAATTACCAAACATAAAGATGGACAAACCATCATTTATTGCGATACATAATGCACAAATAATATTACTATTTTTACTATTTTCTGTATCATCATATTTATTGATATCACATCAACAAGAACTATTTTTCCGTTTAATGATGATAGATACCACGCATTATGGATCTGTTATATTTATCATCCTGCTATTATCATTGTTTATATTATTTTTGTTTGGAACATCAATCATCAATTTATACATCAAAATCCGCCGTATACAGCAATTTAATGTTCCAACATGGAAAATCATTTGCAGTTTTCCTTTTGGATTTGGCATGCTATGGGCACCTGGATATTTATTGGACACAAAAGCAGTAAAAAAACCATCCCAACCAATAAAATCAACAATGTATTCAAAAATAATAAATTGGACGCTTTCTAATCAGATAAACACGATATCTATGTTCGTATTTATAACCATACTATCTGGTTTTTTTGCAGGCATAATTCCTGTACTGATGACATTTACATTGGCGATGATTTTTGGTTTATGGTCAATGAAAACAGGTTCCAAAAACTTTGAAAAACAAATGCATAACAAGTACTCAACTTGTGCTGTTGCAATCAATATTTTGATGATTATCATAATCAGCATAGTTTATGCACACACACCCAAACAAAATATTGAAATTTCTATATCTGAAACACAAATTGTAACAGACCAAGGACAATAAACATGAACGGGATTATTGTATTTGCAGGCCTGATACTATTTTTATGGTTGGGTCGTTCAATATTGATACCATTGTTGATTGCTGCATTTTTATGGTATTTAACAAACGCGATTTCCGATTATTATCGCAAAGTTTTACCATTTAAAACACCACAATCCGGATCACAAAAAATATATTGGCATATTTTCAATTGGGCATCTAATATCGCCAGTCTTGCTACAATATGCTTTATAATATACCTATTTATTACACAAATAAAACCAATGTTTGCAGAATTTGTATCCATATTACCTGCATTACAAGAAAAGTTGACTCAATTTGGTGCATATCTGTCAAATTCAGTTGGCTTAAAATTTGATGCAAATATGATACCAAACATTGCCCAAATTGCTGCAAACATCGGTTCATCAATTGCATCTGCTGCAACATCTATGGGCATGGTTTTTGTTTATATGATATTCATGTTTATTGAGCAAAGTACATTTAATCAAAAATTTGCATCTTTGTTTTCCAACAAACGACAATATAAAAAATCGCGCTATATCTTGGACAGCATCGATTACAATATGAAAAGGTATTTGTTTGTAAAAACAACAATATCTGCAATAACAGGCCTATTATCATTCGTATGGTTACAAATGATTGGTGTTGAATTTGCAAGCGTTTGGGCATTTATTGTATTTATTACAAGTTATATTCCAACGATTGGTGCAATTATCGCATGCACTTTACCGATTTTATATTCATTGGTTATGGCGCCATCATTACAGCAACCAATTTTAACAGCGATTGGTTTAATAACTTTGCAAATATTTTTTGGAAATTTACTAGAACCAAAATTGACAGGAAAAACATTAAATATATCAACACTAGCAATATTGATAAATCTGGTATTTTGGGGCATGATATGGGGCATTGCAGGAATGTTTTTCAGTGTTCCAATGTTGGTTGCAATATATATCATATGCGCACAATTTGATTCAACCAGATGGGTTGCTGTATTATTATCTGCGGACGGTAATATACCTGATAAAAACGAAGATTAAAAAACGGGCATCATGCCCGTTTTATTATTGCGATTGCATTTTCTAATATCACTCGTGCAGCTTCAGAATCCAGACGCTGTTTAATATCACGCACACGAACACGCCCCATAGATTCCTGAGCAGCAACAGATGTTAAATTTTCTTCTATCATACAAATTGGCAAATCTGTTTTAATCGCCAATCTGTTTACAAAATCACGCACCATTTTTGTCGTATCGGATTCAGAACCATCATTTCGAACAGGCAATCCAACAACAATCGCCACAACCCCCTCTTCCTTGGCAAATTGCGCCACAATATCAGCATGATTGGTTGCACCACGCGACGTAACAACCACAGGTCGCGTAAAAATAAAATCACCAGTTGTATCAGATAC
The DNA here is from genome assembly GCA_045613445.1 of Candidatus Enterousia sp. Lineage (GTDB taxonomy): Bacteria > Pseudomonadota > Alphaproteobacteria > Rs-D84 > Rs-D84 > Enterousia. Next base: position 49,014 of record JAZLAZ010000012.1, read on the forward strand.
AGCAAGCCCAATTCTGGACAAACCCCAATCAACTCCTAAAATACGCCCTGTGCGCGGAAAAGCCTTGAAATCTGGCAAAATCATTGTATAATTCCTTTACTTTACAAATATAGGATTGAAAATGGCATTTAGCAAGCAACAATTACAAAAATTCGCAAATTTAATTCGTATTGAAATATCTGATGAAAAACTGACTGAAATGAACATTGATTCGGTCGTTGAATGGTTGGACAAACTACAAAAAATCAACACAACAGATGTTAAACCACTGTTAAATCCATCAGAACACAAATTACCACAACGCGATGATATTGTAACAGATGGCAATATTCGTGATTTGGTTTTGGCAAATACACCTGATAATTCTGGCACATCACGCGGTTACTTTGCAGTACCAAAAGTTATGGACGGGGAATAAGAAATGAAAGATATAAAAGTAAAAATAACTATTCCGTATTTAACTAACTTAAATATAGAAATAGCAGCAAATGATGCAATCAAATTATTGGCACTATTAAAAAATACCGATATTAAATTAGCAACATGTGTTGCGCCATGCTTTAATGTTAATATGCAAACAAGCATTTTAAATGTTCCAAAATCCCCCAGTGTACACAGCGAATTAATACTTAGTGGTATGGCACATATTGATAAAATAAAATGCGACCCCCGCATTAGTGTTTTTAATAAATCAAGTTATGAAAAAGCACAAGCCTGCTTTGATAATTTAAAAAATGGAAAATGCAAGGATGAATTCGTGCGCAGAACTGTTGGAACTATATTGTTTCCACAACATTATGCAAACGAAAAACAGAAATAAACGGAAAGAAAAAAAATGATAAACCTGACAATAGTTGAAGCCTTAGAAAAATTAAACAGTGGTGAAATCACATCTGTTGAACTAACCAAATCATACTTAAAACGCATTGAACAATTCGGCGCTGATTTGAATTGCTATATTACTGTCACCCCAGAACGCGCCCTGGCAGATGCTGCTGCATCTGATGCCAGACGCGCATCCGGCAATGCATTACCACTGGACGGGATTCCAATGGCAATGAAAGATTTATTTGCAACACGCGGAATTCGCACAACAGCCGCATCGCGTATGCTGGAAAATTTTATTCCCGAATACGAATCGACTGTTTCGCAAAAATTGATTGATTCAGGCACAGTATTGTTAGGCAAGGCAAATTTGGACGAATTTGCGATGGGCACTTTCAGCAAGACCAGTTTCTTTGGCGCACCTGTAAATCCATGGCAAATTGAAAAACATTTAACCGCTGGTGGTTCATCTGGCGGTTCAACATCTGCGGTTGCTGGCGGTTTGGCATTATGCGCAACTGGCACAGACACTGGCGGTTCGATTCGTTTTCCTGCAGCAATTACCGGTATGGTTGGCATGAAACCAACATATGGTTTATGTTCCCGTTGGGGCTGCGTTGCATTTGCATCTTCTCTGGATACACCAGGTCCAATTGCACGCACTGTTGACGATGCAGCATTAATGTTGTCATGTATGTCGGGCCATGACCCAAAAGATTCAACCAGCGCTATAAATAGTTTCACATGCACAAAACCGCTGGAACCAATTTTGGGTGACGGCAAGAAACTGCGCGTTGGTGTTATCAAAGAATTCGCAGATGTTAAAATTTCAAACGACATGAAATCATTATTTGAAAAACGTGTTGCAGACTTAAAATCCATGGGTGCCGAAATTGTCGAAGTTTCAATTCCAAACATCTTGGATGCATTGGCCGCTTATTACATTATTGCCCCGGCAGAGGCATCATCAAATTTGGCACGTTATGACGGTATGCGTTATGGACTGCGTGTCGAAAGTGAAGATTTAATCGACACATACAAAAAGACTCGCGCAACCGGTTTTGGCGACGAGGTTAAACGCCGTATGATTATTGGCACAGCAGTACTGTCCAGTGAATCATACGATGTATATTTTATGCAGGCAGCACGTGTTCGTCGTATGATTGCAGACAGTTTTATTTCTGCATTTGAACAATGCGATTTAATTGTATGCCCATCATCTGCAAGTACTGCAATGCCATTAGACGCATCGCTGTCACCATTGGAATTCTATGCATTGGATTTATTCACAGTTGCGATGAATTTGGCTGGAATCCCTGCATGCAGTGTTCCATGCGGTCTGGCACAAAATGGTCTGCCGTTGGGAATGCAAGTTGTTGGTCCACGTTTTGCAGATATGCGCGTTCTTCAATTGGCAAAACACATTGAAACAGCTGCATCTATTGACAACCGCCCAACAACAATTATGGGGAAATAATATATGAACAAAACACCCATCTTCTTTGACAATAAAAAAACGACCATCATGGTCGCAATAAGAAAGGAGATGGTGGCTAGGGACGGAATCGAACCGCCGACACAGGGATTTTCAGTCCCTTGCTCTACCAACTGAGCTACCTAGCCAACGCGGGACAAATAATAAGATACAAAAAACAAAAAAGCAAGGGAAAAAGAAAAAATGTTTACAATAAAAGGCAAAACAGGCGATTGGGAATTAGTAATTGGCTTGGAAACACATATCGAAGTGTTATCTGAATCAAAATTATTCAGTGGCGCATCTGCTGACTATAACCCAACGGTATCCCCCAACACTCAGGTTTCAATGGTTGATGTTGCGATGCCGGGCATGCTACCTGTATTAAACAAATACTGTGTTGAACAAGCAATAAAAATGGGGATTGGCTTGAATGCTGAAATTTCCAAACACAGCCGTTTTGCGCGCAAGCAATATTTCTACCCTGATCTGCCCCAAGGTTATCAGATTTCACAACCTGCAGATGAGCCACCTGTTGTTGGTCGTGGTTGGGTTGAAATTATGAGTGACGATGGCAACCCTAAAAAGATTTTCATTGAACGCGCACACTTGGAACAAGATGCAGGGAAATTAAAACACGATGTACACCCAACAAAATCCTTTGCTGACTATAATCGTACAGGTGTTGCCCTGCTAGAAATTGTAACTTTCTTGGACACAAAAAATCCAGAAAACAATTCTTATATTTCATCCCCAGATGAAGCAGAACGATACCTGCGTGAAATTCGTGAAATCGCACGCGCACTGGGTGTATCTCGCGCAAATATGGAAGAAGGTTCAATGCGCGCAGACGTAAATGTATCGGTACGACCAGCCGGTTCAACAGAATTCCGTACCAGAACAGAAACAAAAAATATGGTATCGTTCAAATTTATTAAATCTGCAATTGAATACGAAGCGCGTCGTCAAATCGAAATTTATGAAAATGGTGGCACTGTCACCCAAGACACAATGAGATATAATCAAGGCGAAGGTACAACTTCTGTAATGCGTTCCAAAGAAGACGCGCTGGATTATCGTTATTTCCCAGATCCAGATTTATTACCAATTGAAATAACAGATGAACAAATTGAACGCATACGCAGCACAATGCCAGAATTACCATCTGCAACACGCACGCGCTATACGACGGATTTTGGGCTGTCTGAATATGACGCAGCGCGTCTGACCGAATCGACAGATATTTCGCACTGGTTTGATGCGGCTGTAAATGGCAAAAAAGAAAACGCTAAATCAATTGCGAACTGGATGATAAGTGAATTATTTGCACACCCAGAAAACTGGGATGAAAAAAATGAAAAATCAGGCATTGTCGATGGCATGCGTATTATTACACCATCCGATATCGCACAACTGGTTGAAATGATTTCTGAAAATACAATCAACGGAAAACAAGCCAAAGAAATCTTTATCAAAATGCTTGATGGGGAATCTGGTACACCACGTGAAATTGCTGACAAATTCGGCATGAAGCAAATGACAGACACAGGCGCTATTGAAAAAATCATTGATGAAGTAATCGCCGCAAATCCATCTCAGGTTGAACAATATAAATCTGGCAAAGTTGGGCTTTTGGGCTTCTTTGTCGGTAATGTTATGAAAGCAACAAGCGGCACTGCAAATCCAGCTGTTGTAAACGAATTATTACGTAAAAAACTAGTATAAAACAAAAAAAAGGAAAAGACATGGCAAAAGTAATTGCAATCGTTGAAAACAATCATGTAACAGGTATTGTATATGGTACAGTAAATGTTCCAGACACAGAAATAAAACAATCTAAAAAACACACCCAAATGGCTGTAAAAGCAAGCAAGGCACGCATACAACAACTGCGTAACCAACGCATAAAACAAAAATAAGAAATGATTATTATCTTTGCACATAAATTATCTGACGATATAAAAACAAGGTTACTAGCCGAAATTAAAAAAGTTCGGTTAGATACCTGTGTTGCTATCACACAGAAAACACCAGATGATACAGTGACAGAGATACTGACCGAAATCGAAAAACGCACCCCAGGAATCAGCATCACAGAAGATGTAATATTGCAATACATCCCAAGATTGCTGGAAAATCAACCTGATACAACAACAGACAAATCAGGACTATCGTTGGACGAAAAAAACGCACGAAAATATCACACAAAAAATATGATGCACCTTTTTAATACTGCGAAACAAAAACACGCCAAACAACTGCATCATAAAAACAGAAATCAGCACAGGAGATAAAAATGATTATTGATGATATCGCTCGTATAATGCGCGAAATGATAAAATGGGAAGCACAGGCAAAAATATTTAATCAAGAAAAACGATATAAAAGAAACTATATTCTGCGTGCGAATAAATGGGCGCAAATAAAACACCTGCAAACAAGATATAACAATACAAAAAACAAATAAAATCATGAAAAAATTCTTTATCCAAACTTTTGGCTGTCAGATGAATGTATATGATGGTTGGCGTATTGCCGCGATGCTTGAACATCGCGGTATGTGCCGTACAGACGACATTTCTGACGCGGACATTATCATATTAAACACATGCGCTGTCCGCGCCAAGGCAACTGATAAAGTTTTTTCTGCACTGGGTCGTATCAGACGTGCAAAAAAGCCATCTGCCCTGTTTGGAATTGTTGGATGTGTTGCACGCGAATCGGGCAGTGATGCTTTCCGTAGAATACCAGATTTGAATTTCGTATTGGGACCACAAAGCTATCATAAACTACCACAAATTTTAGAAAACCCAGATGCAAAATTATTTAACATTGATTTGGGTGGTCTGGAAAAATTTGATGAATTACCACAAATGGAAAAGTCACCAACTGTCGCATATATTCCAATCCAAGAAGGTTGTAATCATGTATGCACATACTGTATTGTACCGTATACACGCGGTCGCGAAATATCGCGCAAATTTGATGACTGTGTTCGCGACACAATTCATGCTGCAAACACTGGTGCGGTTGAAATATGCTTTCTGGGACAAAATGTAAACGGATACAAATATACAGATGAAAACGGTAACATATATCGCCTGTCTGATTTAATACGCGAAGCTGCCAACATCGAATCGGTAAAAAGAATCAGATTCACATCCAGTTATCCAACAGAAATGACCGATGACTTGATTGAAACGTTTGCGACAGAACCAAAGTTATTACCATTTTTGAACATGCCGATTCAAAGTGGCTCACAAAATGTTTTGACACGCATGAACCGTCCTTATTCACTGGAACTATACACAGACATAATTCGCAAACTGCGAATCGCACGCCCAGACATACAAATATCATCTGACTTTATTGTTGGGTTTCCTGGTGAAACAGACAACGACTTTGAACAGACAATGCGAATTGCAGAACAAATAAAATATATCAATTCATATTCTTTCAAATATTCACCACGACCACATACTGCGGCAGCATTGATGCCAGATCAGATTCCAGAAAACATCAAAGCAAACAGACTGGCACAACTAGATACTTATTTGAGCGAAGTACAACGCGAATTCAATATCAGTTGCATTGACAAAACAATGGAATGTTTATTCGAAGGTCCTGACAAAACGGGCAAGCATTTAATTTATCGCACACCATATATGCAGCAATGTGTTGTTGAAAAACTACCTGATAATGGTCCTACTCCTATCTTGGCAAACATTTTCATAACAAATGCAAACAAGGCGTCATTACGTGGTAAATTTGTAAAATAAACACACTAAAATAAAAACTTGGCATTTGCAGATATCTTATAAGATACAGTATCTTGAATATCAGTAACAGACACATCAAGACTGCCACCAATCATATCTGTATGCGACATAAATCCAATTCTGCCAGAAACACTAACTGCACCATTTGTGTCTGCAACAAATGATGCACCATATAAATATTCTAAATCAGAAATTATATATTTATATTCTGATATTACACCAACACGCCCCATACAGTCAGAATACTTTATACCGGACAAATCATATAGTTGTATTCCAATCCCCACAACAGGCGAAACAGAAAACGAATCGAATTGTAGCTTATAACCTGTATCAAAAACAGTATACCCAAACAATGCACTTGGTTCAGTTTGTATATTATCATTATACATTACAGCCGAAATATCAAATTGCGTAACAGAAATCCCTGATTTCAAATTTACAAAAAAATTATTATTAAACAAGTAATTCGTACTTAAATTTAATCCATAAATCATTCCTGAAAACTCATCTAAATCAGACAGATAATCCAAATGCGCAATTTGCATCCCAAAAATTATATTAAAATTATCCCCTATTTCTGTTGCTAAATTTATATCTGCGCCGTATACATATAATTCATCAGATATTATTCCAAACGCATTTGCACTAATCGTATTTTCAACACAATCATCAAACAGACGCATATTCATTGTATTTATTATCTGTAACGGGCGATATAAAACATCCGGATTAAACAGCACTGATTCAGACATAACAGAATACAAATCATCTTTATCTACGGCTGAATCCAAGGCATACATAAAATCAGAATGTTTATTATTTGCACGCAAAGAATTGATAAACAACCCCATATCGTTATCAAAAATAACACTGTAATCTGTTTCACGAATATGTTTTATAAACAATTTTCCATCTGAAACATCACCAACAGTTACATACATTATATCATCTTTATTTGATATAAATTTTGCTGTTGACCCACCAGAAACATTATCCAGCAATATTACATTATATAAATCGTCAATATCGTGTATAACAAATTTTACATTTTCTCCAATTTCGACTGATTTGGATAAATTTTTCGGGACAGAATTTATATGCACTGTTGTATCATTCAATAACACACGACCTGTTCCAGACGCAACATCAACAACATCAGCCAAAGACAAATTATTATTTCCATTTACAACGACTGTATATTCAGCATCTATATTTACAGGATTCATATTATCAACATTTGAAACGATTTGAAATATACGTGCATCCTCATCTAAAAACACATCATTAAAATTGATTAAATTATAATTTTCAAAACGCACATCACACCGTGGACAAACATCTAAGACATCCACAGATATAACACCATGATTTTCAATCGATATTGTTTCTGTTATTATCAATTTATTTGGATTTACAATAACATTATCTATAACAACAGTATCTTCGTCCCAAGCAGCCAAATCGCCCCCAATACCCATTGTGATATATTCTGCAGACGCAGCGCAATTCAACACACATAAAACACATAAAAAATACACATATCTGTACATATACCGACCATAGCATATAAGAAAAATTTCTTAAAGCAAAAATATAAAAACACCCCGACAAAATCGGGGCATTCACGCACAATAAACAGACAATTATTTTTCTAATTTTCCCCATCCAGCTTTATATCCACCATCGCGTTCCAAATAGATATTTGCACCGTTTAATTGTGCCGCACTTAGACCTTGAAGCATATACGTCTGATTCAACTTACCACTTTTACCGGTTTCCAGCATAGGCATTTTTATATCCATTGCATTTGCAGAATGGCAACAATTTGCATCATTGTGACAAGAACCACACTGATATAATTTTACTGTATATGGAACACCAGCACGCATATCTTTCAAATCAACTTCCATCTTCAAACCATTATCAGTATCGCGGAATTTAATATGTCCCATTTTTGATTCGCCACCATGACTGCTGTGCGTATACATTTTTGCATAAACATGATTTACATCTGCATTTTCATATGTTTGGTATACAACGATTGTATCAGATTCAATCATTTCAACAGGTTGTACATACTGTTTATTATGATAGATTGCTTTTTTATTATGATGTTTTGTTGGACAAGCTGAACATCCTGCCAAAACAGCTGCTGCACCCAAAACAGATGCAAACACACATGTTTTTTTAATTAAATTTGTCATTTAATTTTCTCCTTTGTTTTTTGTTGGTACGAAAATAATTTTACTATGTTTTATATAATTTTCCGCAGGTTTGATTCCCTAGGAATCCCAACAAATCTGTCGTACAGCACGATTTGAAAAGACACCTATACACCAAAAGAAAACCTTCTGATAAATTACATATGTTTAACCAAACAAACAGGAGGCAAAATATGTATGAACTGATACAACATTTAATTGCATTCAAATATGCATGCAAAATAAATCACTGGTCAACGGACCAATATTCCAAACATCTGTTATTTGATCGTCTGAACGAAGACATTGACACATGGGTTGATGAAATATCAGAAACATATTTCATGGCATCTGATAACAAATCAGTATTCAAAGCAGACTTATTAAATCCTAAATTCGTAAACCGTGATTTAGTTAAATCATGTGAAAACATTATTTCATTACTTGAAAAATTACAAAATGACAACGACACCAACGAAGGCATAAATTCATTGCTAAGCGGTATCGAAGAAGGATTTTTGACCAAGTTAGCATTGGCAAAATTATCATAAAAAAAACGCCCCATTTGGGGCGTTCTTTTTTAGAACATAAATCTGATACCAACATCACCACCAAAGTTATGTAACCCAGATTGGATATCAACATATGTATAACGCGCAGCCAAATCAACAGCAAAACGTTCCATATCAAATGTTACACCCATTGTTGCCATTGCACCAACACGTGTTTTGCTTTCGCTGTGATGTGGGACCAATTTGCCGTCGCGTTTAACATCTGCAAATGCCATACCGACCCCCAACCCTGCAAATGGACGAACCGTGTTATATGAACCAAATTCCATATAATTGTTCCACAATAATGTTTGTAATTTTGCATCTACATCAATGTTACCCGCTGGACCAAAATCTGCTTTATCAGATGTTTTGCCATAATAAGTCCATTCCATTTCTGAACGAACTGTATCGCATACTTCCAGACCTAATGCTGCACGACCTTGAAAAATCCAATCTGTAATGGATTCTTTATTACCATCATATTTATAGTTCAGGTTAGTATAGCTCATACCACCTCTTAAACCAATATATGGATCCATACCCCACATTTTCCAAGAACTACCCTGATCTGGGTGATTGATTGCAAACGCTGGACATGCCATCAACACAGCCAATGTTGAAATTGCTAATTTTTTCATTTCTTCTCCTTTTATTTGTTTATAGATTCAAAAGTTTCATGTCAACAATTTGATTCTATCAATGTTATTCAGATAATTACATAGGTATGAATCCCTGCTACAAAAACATAAAAAACGACCACATTTTGTGGTCGTATATCATGGTGGACGCGCAGGGACTCGAACCCTGGACCCACTGATTAAGAGTCAGTTGCTCTACCAACTGAGCTACGCATCCGAAACTGATTTTCTTATCAGAACGGGGGTAATTATAGACTTTTTTCTGTCAAATGCAAGTCTTTATCACAACACTTATTCGACAATCGTAATTTGATATGTTTTATATCATCAATTGTTTGTGCACCTGCCAGGGTCATAACACGACGCAAATCTGTCTTCAAATAATCAAACACAGACACAACACCACGCCACCCACCCAGCGCCAATCCATATATCACGGGACGTCCAATTGCCACAACATCTGCGCCAGATGCAATTGCTTTGAATATATGTGTACCGCGACGAATACCGCTGTCAAAAATAATTGGCACGCGTTTATCCACGCGCCGTGCAACATCATCCAAAACATCAAACGAACAAAAGGTTCCATCCAGCTGTCTGCCCCCATGATTTGAAACCCATATCGCATCAGCTCCTGCTGCGATTGCCATTTCTGCATCATCTGGATGTTGAATACCTTTTACAATCACAGGCAACTTTGTCATTTTTTTTACACGAACGATATCATATGGTGTCAATTTATTTTGTGCAGCTGCAAAAATAGTTCCAATCCCCTGTCCTTTTGTTGAACCATTTTTTTGTGCAACATTTGGCAGCGCCAGTGGGAATTTGAAATTATTTTGTAAATCACGAATTCTATTACCACCAACAGGCGCATCAACAGTTAAAATTATTGCACGATAACCTAAATCTTCGGCCTGCTTTACAATTTTACGATTAAATTCATCATCCTTGCTAAGGTATAACTGAAACCATTGGGGTGCCCCATTACTCGCAGCTGCAATTTCTTCCAAGGTACTGCTGGCATAGTTACTAACACTCATAATCGTACCACTGGCTGCCGCCCCGCGTGCACTGCCTGCCTCTGCAGAAACATGCGCCAATCCATGTGCTGCTGCAGGCGCAACAATAACAGGTAATGATATATCTATTCCTAAAATTCGTGTTGTAATATCAGGCATATCAACCCCCGTCAAAACACGAGGATAAATATCTACACAATCAAAACAATCGACATTATCACGCATTGTCTTTTCTGTATCTGCCCCACCATATATGTAATCAAAACCGCCCTTTGGGATAACAGCAGCGGCCTGTTTTTCTAAATCATTTATATCATATATTCTTATTTGTTCATCCAGTGCAGATGCAATATATTTAGCATTTGGTGCAACATGCTTATTACAGCGCATTACTAACCATATAACCAACAACAAAATCAAGACAACACATAAAATAAAAATTACTTTTTTCAAATCTCATCTCCTTTTTTATAAAACTGTAACATATGTCTTATAAAAATCAGAGATGACAGTATTCACAACAAATCAAATTTATTTTTTCAAATAACTTGATGGATTATAAGCCTTGGTTCCCTTACGAATTTCGAAATGCAGTTGTGGACTATCCACCTTACCAGTTTCACCCACAGTGCCAATTTTCTGTCCCACAGAAACCCTACGACCACGACGAACATCCATTGAATCCATATGCGCATAAACGGTCATCCAACCACCATCATGCTGAACAATTATCAGATTTCCCATACCTTTTACTTCATTTCCTGCATATGCCACGACACCATTTTCTGCGGCCTTGACAGCCGTACCACGATTTGCCGAAATATTTATACCATCATTAAACAATCCATTAGATTTTGCACCATATCCAGACAATATTTTACCACGCACAGGCCATGCAAATTTTGATGAAGAACGCGCACTAATTGTTGGTAATTTTTTTGACGGGTCTGAAGAAATCTTTTTAACTGGCGCCGATACAACATTTATATTTTGTTTTTCTGGGACAACATCTGCTTTATTTGATTTTATCGCACTTGTTTTTACAGTATTTACGACTGGCGCGGTGACAAAATTCGGCACACGCAACTTTTGTCCAACAGATAAATTGAAGGGTGGCGTCAACTTGTTTAATACCGCCAAATCGTTGACAGGTACAGAATATTTTCTGGATAAAGAATACAATGTATCACCAGATGCGACTGTAATTTCTTGTAATTCTATCCGCATTGTTTTTTTCACCCCACTGACAGGTTTACGAACATTCAAAACATCTTCTGACGAATCGACAATCTTGTTTTCTGGGGTCAACAATAATTTATGTCCAACTGTCAATTGATATGGTTCTGATAAATTATTTATTTCTGCCAAATCTTGAACAGATAGACCATATTTTTTTGACAGACCATACAGAGTATCACCCTTTTGAACAGTCACAGCATTTTTATCATCGATTTGATTTTGTGATTTTGTATAACTGGGCACAGTAATAACATCACCATCCGATGATGTATCAGACACAATTTCTTGTCCATATAATGCAACAGCATCTGATTGCACTGGCGCAACATAATCATTCACACTGGCATAAACGATATAATCATCATTTGATTTTGTACCATACAATAAATCAGGTGCAGCATACACACCATAATCTGACGCTGCAGAATTATAAATTTCCGGATTTGCATACGGGTCTGCCAACAAAGCGGGATATCTAGCAGAAATAAATTCACCAACCGTATCAGGCAATGATACAACACGGGGTTGTAAATCACATGCATTTTGTGTCAACAAGACACCAGCCAAAATCAAAATGACTTTTTTCATAAACAGATTATATCATAAATTTAGTCTTGGCGCATAAATAAAATGCTAGATTCGAACAATATCCACATTGGAATTGCCAACATAACCTGAGACACAACATCAGGTGGCGTCAACACAGCTGCAATCAAAACAATCAAAACAATTGCATATCTTCTTGATTTTACAATCATCGATTTTTTTAATACACCGATTCTATTTAACAGTATCAAGACCAAGGGTAATTGAAACGCCACACCAAACACCTTTAACAACCCGATTGCAAAACGCAAATAGTCGCGCACATCAGGCAACAAAACATTTGGCACACTTGCCATCTGATTTAATTCGACAAAGAACTTAAAAACAATCGGCAACAAGAAATAAAAAGCAAACCCTGCTCCCAAGACAAACAAAATTGGCGACATAATCAACATTGGAAAAATCAATTTCTTTTCAGATTGTTTTAATCCTGGGCTAACAAATGCCCAAACATGCCATAAGATTACAGGGATAATAATAAGCAACGCAAACAATCCAGACAAAGATAATCGTACCATCAAACCATCAGATAAACCTGTATATAACAAAACCCCATCTGGCCAAACATTTAACAGTGGTTGCGTCAACATGCCTTGCATAACAAGTGACAAATACCATCCACCAACAAACGCAATTAAAAAGACCAAAACGCACCACAAAATTCGTCTACGCAGTTCAGAAAAATGCTGCATCATTGTCATTTTTTTCATTTTGATGCCTTTTTCTTTGTGGTTACTTTTCTCTTTTTCGGCAAGACTGATGAAAATTGATTCAGCACATCATCTGTTGTAGTACGAACAATATCATCTATTGGTTTTTCTAAATCAATTTGCTGTTTTATATTTTCAGACGCATCTGTTATACGCCATATAATCTGCCGTACACCCTTGATTACTCTGGCCAAAAAACGCGCAACATCTGGCCACATTCGCGACGGAATAACCAAGATCGCGATCAACAAAACGACAAAAAATTCACCCCAACTTATTCCAAACATTTTTTAATCATAAAAATCATCACCGCTATTAGTATTGACTGTTTTATGCCGTGATATCTGAAAGAAATCTTTAGCAAACTTTGTTTTTTCTGTCAATTCATGAAAAGCCACATCTGTATGTGCGCCTGTTGCATCAACAACAGACCAAGAATTTAATTTTATTGGATTTTTATCAAATACAACTGTCATATATCCCAAACCTTCTTGACCGCGTAAATTTAATTTCAATGAAAAAGAATTTTTATAATTATTTGTTTCAACAACATTGATATCTGCATTTTTTAAATCAATATTTTTTCTGACCAAAATACCCGCTGGTGTACTGGTCAAGGGTACAGTTGTAATTTGATCCAGAGACTTATCAAAAAAGTATAAATCTTGTCCATCAGAAATCAATTGAATTGGCATATTATCATAATCCAATCTGACGCGTCCTGGACGCAACATAGAAAAGACACCTTTTTCCTGTTTTCCATTTGCTGTTTGTACAAAATTTCCATGCAAGCCTGTAATAGAATTCAAATATTTTTCGGCATTTGTAATCAACTTTGCATCAACATCCGCGTACCCAGACACAGATATCATTATACAGCAAACAGCCCAGACTATTTTCTTTAACACGATTATTCCCCCTTGAATAATTGCAATACACGCGCTTTTACATTTTCCAATGTATCATGAACTATTGCACCAGCGGCCCTTTCGTGGCCACCCCCACCCAGCGCAACAGCAATCGTATCAATTGGTTTTCTACGACTGCGTATTGATATTCCGATTCGATCATCTTTTTGCTCTTTCAACAAAACAATATATTCAACGCCCTTGATTTGTCCCAGTAAATTCAACACTAATTCACCACGACCATCCAGATATTTATAATCCTTTCTATGAACAATTGCCAAGGCCAACCGACCATTATAAAAGAACTCTGCCTCGGCTGTTGTTTTGGCTTCTAATTGTACGGTTCTGCGCTGTTTATTATTCATCATTTCAATCAATGAACGAATATTCACGCCATAATCAACCAAATCAGCCATTATTCGCAACGCATCACCATTTCGACAAAATTTGAAATTACCTGTATCAGTTATAATTGCAATTGCCAACAAATCAGCCACACAGTTATCATACTTTAATCCAGCAGTTTTGATAATATCATACACAATAACACCTGTGGCAGATGCAGTATCATCATTCAAGCACAACTGTGCAACAGGCAAATCATTTTTATGATGATCTATTTCAACAACAAACTTTGCATTATCGACCAATGATTGTGGTCCACCAATATGTGCAGGATTACCATAATCCATAACAATTGCCAAATCTACATGCTGTGTCATATCGACACGTTCAAAATATTTTATCCGTCCGCGATGCGGGATATAATCCAAACTGTCTGAAATATTTCCATCATATACACACAGTGGTTGAACACCAAAATTTAATTCGATCAACTGTGCCAACGCCAACACACTGGCAATAGAATCACCATCAGGATTTTTATGTCCCATTATCGCAATTGTTTTTGCAGATCTAACAATTTCTAAAAATTCATTTATTTTATTTTCCATATTCATCATCTACACTGCTATATCTTCTAAAACGAATTGCACACTGACGCGTCCATTATATTCGTTTTCTTTTAATTTACCCAACAACATTATTTTAGTATTCGTATTCGCATCGTCCAGCAAAAAATCACCAACAGGTGTTCCGACCAAATTAAATCCGACAAATGCCAATTGATTCCCACTACTGGTCATAACACTGCCACGCAAATGCGACCCATTGCCCATTATCATCGCATGCCGCAAAGTCCCCCCCCGCAAAACCAATGTAGGTTCTGGATTTCCCTGACCAAATGGTTCCATTGCATTTAACTGTTTTACTAACTTCATTGTTGCGCCCCCAGCATCTAATTGGGCATCTACAACAATTTCAGGTTGTGGGACAAGACCATTTAGCTGTTCGCTAACCGCGCGTTCCAAGAATTCACAAAACTCTTTTTCTTTATCTTCGGACAAAGAAAACCCAGCGGCCGCAGCATGTCCACCTCCTTCGCTGATGATACCTGCGGCCAGTGCATCATGAATTATTTTTCCCAAATCCACCCCAGACACAGATCTACCAGAACCGTTTATTTGACCATCTGTCTTGGTTGCGACACAAGACGGTAAATTAAATTTATCTTTTAATCTACCTGCGATAATTCCCATCACACCACCGTGCCAATTATCGCCACAAATAAATAAACTGCATTTACCAGACTGGCAGCATTTTTCAGCCATTTCTGTAGCAGACAACATTATTGCATTTTGTATATCGATTCTTTCTTGGTTCATCTGATGCAATTTATTTGCCAAATCATGTGCAATCAGTGGATTATCCGTCAACAACAGTTCCAACGCAGGCGACGCAGAATCCAAACGCCCTGCTGCATTTAAACGTGGCCCCAGCGCAAAGCCCGCTGCATATACAGATGGTTTTTTTATACCGGCCAAATCCATCAACACACGCAGTCCCAAATTTTGTCGCAATCCCAACACTTTCAATCCAGTTGCAACAAAAGCGCGATTTAATCCAATCAACGGCATTGTATCGCAAATTGTTCCCAATGCGACCAAATCCATATAATTTAATAAATTTTCCGCAGCAACCCGTGCAGCCAATTCAGAATCTAAACTTCTTGATTTTAATTCACGATTTAATGCCACCAATGTCAAGAAAGCAACACCAACCCCCGCCAGATAAGACAATTCAGATTCATCATCAATTCTTTTTGGATTTACCACAGCATCTGCATTGGGCACAACAGAATCAGGCGAATGATGATCTGTAACAACGACGACCAATCCAGAATCCTTTGCAAATTTAACTTCATCAACACCGCTAATACCACAATCAACAGTAATCATTAAATCGACATTATCTTTGACAATATCTGCGATTGCATCATTATTCAAACCATATCCTTCGCCTTCGCGTGTTGGCAGATGCCACACAACATCGATTCCCAATGCACGCAGATATTTTACAAATACTGCGGTTGATGTAATACCATCAACATCATAATCGCCATATATTGCAATTTTTTTATGGTTTTGCACCGCATCTGCGATTATTTTTGCAGCCACATCCATATCTTTCAAGACAGATGGATCAGGCATATATTCTTTAATACTGGGGGATAAAAATTTTTCGACATCTGCATCAGAAACAATCCCGCGACTGGCCAAGACACGGTTTAACAAATTTTCTGTACCACAAACATCATCACACACCGACACCCATGCCTTACCAAGCATGGATTTTTCCACAATTCTACTCACGCTATACTCTTTTTTTATTATCGATGTATATTATAATCTAAATTTATTCAAATAGCAACGGCAGTATACTGTCTAAAATTTTACCAGTCACAGGCACAGCATTCCAGGCAGCCGTACGCCATCCCCAAGATTCTTTCGTTCCCTGCGGTTCATCTAATACCACTAGTACAGTATACTGTGGTGCATCCGCGGGGAACACACCAACAAAGGCTGTAACATTTCGTTTTGTATCGATTTTGCCATTGGTATATTTTTCTGCTGTTGCTGTTTTTCCTGCGATTTTCACACCTGCAACACGTGCTTTTTTACCACTTGTTTCTTCAGCAACACGCAACATAATTGGACGTAATTTTGCGGAAATTTCATCTGCCAATACCCGTTCGCCATGAACAACACCGATACTTCTTTTCTGCAATGTTGGATAAATATATATACCACCATTTGTTACTGCATTTACACCCAACATTAAATGCATTGGAGTTACAGCATACCCCTGACCATACGCCACAGTTGCACGTTCCACTGGCCCCCATTTTCGTTGAGGCAAAGAATTCTCTGTACGGCCAAATTCAAGTTCTAAGGCCTTATCCATATGTAATCTTTCAAAAAATTCTTTCTGTGCACCATCTGGCAATTCCAATGCAATTTGTGCACTGCCGACATTGCACGAATGCACCATAATTTCTTCCACATTGATACTTGGGCGTGGCGGTTTGAAACTACGAATATCTGTAATTTTTTTTGCTATTTTTCCATTTTTATCGTATATCGGAAATGGTTTTGCAACATAATATTCTTTTTTAGAATCAATACCATTTTCCAGTGCCAATGCCGTATTAAATATCTTAAATATAGACCCAAGCTCATATACACTACGCATTGGTTTGAACAGCCGGTTAGAAATCGGATCAGCACGCAAATTTTCCGGATCAAAATCAGGCAAAGATACCATTGCAATAATTTCACCTGTACGCGAATCCATCAACATTCCCATTGCAGCCCGTGTTTGATACTTTTGCATTGCGACAGATAACTGTTCATAAAACACCGACTGAATTCGCGAATCAACAGATAATCGCAATGGGTCTTTATTTTCTGTTAAATAGTCATCATACACACGCTCTGCACCTTCTAACCCGCGACCATCTTCACCAACAAATCCTACGACATGCGAAAACAATCTGCGTTTTGGATACTTTCTTGTTTGTACTTTTTCAATTTCCAAACCTTCTAAACGCGCTTGTTGAACAATCTGTCGTTGATGATCGCTGGCATATTTTTTTAATCTAATAAATCGTTTTGGGGAATTGACTAATTCGATTGCCTGTGACAAAGAATATTCATATGGCAACGCTTGATGAATTGTTTGTGCCACCAAATCCCTATCTTGTTCACGCACAGCACGATTTCGCAAAATAATATGTCCAGATTCAACATTTTTTGCCAATATATCACCATTTCTATCGACAATATCTGCGCGTTGAACCAACCATTCATTATCAACACCAGACAATCTTGATCTGTCTGTGCCTTGAATTCCCAATTGCAAAGTACGCCCTGCAAAAACGATCAAAGCCAATAAAAACAGTCTGTAAATAATTTTCAATCTGCCCCGTGTTGTCACATCACTGTGTCCAACAGAAAAACCATATTTCAAAACATCTTTGCCGACTTCAAACATTATTTATCAACCCTATCTGGTAAATTATCGATTTCAACAGATTTGTTAAAACTGACAACTTCTGACTTTGGTTCAATCATAATAACCATATTGCGTAAATTTTCAGGACTAACCAACGATGCGTACCTTGCTTCTGTAACAGCGACCTGTTGTTGAGTTTTAACGATATCGCGTCTGATTTGATTTATTTGTCTGTTTTGTGTACGAAAAGCCACCTGCAAAATAACAGATAAAAACAGTGCAACCCATACAGCAAACACACCTATTTGAAACATCTTTTCATCATCAGTCATTCCCACCCCCAACAACATATTGTTGTTTTATTGTATCATAAATTATGTAAAAAACGAACCATAGAATTCAGCCCATTTAATCTGCCTGCCCCCAGATTCAAATTCAGGCTTTGAAATTCAGCCAATATGTCAATTTGTTTAATTTCATCCGGTGTTTTACCATCAACCATCGCGATTATTATTGCCACGATACCGCGCACAATTGCTGAATCAGCACGCGCAAAAAAACGATTATTCAACCGACAAATCTCTATAAACGATGTACACCCAACAATCTCGCTGCACGACGCATTTTCTGGTACAGGTTCTAGTGTTTTACCAAACTCCATCAATATTTCTAATTTTTCTACAGGGCTTTCTATTAAACCTAATGCAGATTTTATTTCACTGTACTTCATATTTACCACCCCTGATTTGTTAAATCTAATTCTAAACGCGCAGCATCCGACATTCGCGACAAATCCCATGGTGGATCCCACACCAAATCAACGCGTACTGGCACACCCCCTGTAACAGATTGAACACCTTCACGAACCTGTGCCAACAATTCTTCCATCATTGGGCAAGTTGGGCTGGTAAAAGTCATCTTTAACACAACCAAATCAGATGAAATATCAATATCGTAAATCAATCCCATATCCCAGATATTCACGGGTATTTCTGGGTCATATATTTTTTTTAATACGCCAATAATATCTTGTTTTGAAAAATTCATTTTATTATTTCTTTTATATATTCAATTACCTGTTTTACTTCGTCAAATGTATTATAGGCACCAACAGAAATTCTGATACTGCCATCCAGATTCAACAAATCATGAATCCACGATGCACACATATTACCAACACGCACACATACATTACGCGCCCCAATCAACATTCCGAAATCCAACACATGCATTCCATCAATTACAAAAGACAACAGTGCCGAATCGCGAAATGATATAATTTTCACCCTATCAATTTTCATCAATTCGTCATACATATATTTAATCAAATTCAAATCGGGTCGGTTTATTTTTATATTTTTGATTGCGGGAATCAATCCTGCAATTTGCGTCAATGGTAATGTACCTGCTTCGAATAAATCTGGTGCAGCATTAAAAACAATTTTATTACCAACAATTTTATTGACCATTCCGCCACCAAAACTAACAGGTCTAAACGCATCTGGTTCTTTTATATACATTATCCCAATTCCAGTATCTGCCCCGATTTTATGTCCAGAAAAACACAAAAAGTCACAACCAAATTTTTTAACATCAATATCGCTGTGTACGACAGATTGTGCGGCATCCACAACAGTTATAACATTTGGATTTTTTATTTTTGCGCATCTAATTATTTGTTCAACATTTTGTTGCACACCAATAACATTAGACATCGCTGTTATAACAAACACATCTGCATATGGTATATTATTTAAATCCAAATTTAATTTATCATCCAGCGGACAAGCAATCATTTTGGCCCCAGACATTTCAAACGGCAATCTGGCACTGTGATGATCAAGATCAGATACTGCGACCACATTTCTTGAATTTAGCTGTAACATATTTGCAATCTTATTTATTGCATCTGTTGTACCCGATGTAAAGACAATCTGATTCGAACATGCGCCAATAAAATCAGCAACTGCCCCCCTTGCATTTTGCACCATATCATCAACATGCATTGCACGCTTACAAATTCCGCGTCCAGCATTTGCATATCCATTTGTTAAAAATTCAACTTCTGCCTTTATTACATCATTATTTTTTTGGTAACTTGCAGCAGCGTCTAAGTATATGATTTTATTCATTTATGATTTCTCTTGCATTTTGTGTTGATTATAATACACTCGCTTAGAATATCAATAAAAGAAGGAGAAAAAAGATGGCTTTGGAACACGCAAATGACACAACAATCGACACACTGATCGGCAATGGCATTACATTGGTTGATTTTTGGGCAACATGGTGCGGCCCATGCCGTATGTTTGGCCCAATATTCGAAGCAACATCTGCAAAGCACCCAGAAGTAACATTCATCAAATTTGAAATTGACGAAGCTAACCGACGCACACCGGTAAAATATGGCATTCGCAGTATTCCAAGTGTACTTGCATTCAAAAACGGTGAATTGGTCGAAGCACGTACAGGGCTAATGGATGAAGACACATTGACAGACTGGATAAATGAATTAAAAGGGGCACAATAATGGCAAATCAAGACTACAAGACCATCGAATTACCTGCCAAATATATACCAAAAAAATCAGAACCATACATGTGTCCTGAACAGTTGGCATATTTTTATAACATTTTGAACACGCAAAAAGAAGAATTGATAAGTGACAGCGATTCTGTGCTAAGTGCTGTTCGTATGGCAGAAAAGACAGAAAGTGTTGGTGTTGGTGACGAATCGGATAACGCATCATATAACCAAGACATAACAATGGATTTGCGTATGTCAGAACGAAATAATAAATTGTTACAAAAAATCAACGCTGCCTTGGCCAGAATGGAAAGTGGCGAATATGGTTACAGTGTTATATCTGGCGACGAAATTGGTTTGAAACGCATGATGGCACGACCATTGGCCACCATGACAGTAGAAGAACAAGAAGAATACGAAAACCGTAGATAAAAAACCGGCATTTGCCGGTTTTTTTTATTTATCTCTCACGATATGCACAACTTGACAAACATTGTTTTTTGTAATATAATTCCGCACATTAACTAAAACAAAAGTATATTAGTATGAGTACAGAAAACAAAAAGAATCTATTTAACCCCAGAGAGCTTATATATATTGTATATAACGGTATGGCCACAGCTGGAATCGTCAACAATACAAATCAACTTATTGATAAAGGTTATGATCGTGAAACCCTTATCATTTTATTAATGTGGCTTACTGGATTCGCTTATTCTGCACAGCGTTTATATCAAATATACAAAACTCAAAAAGAACATAATGATAATCAAAAACAACGATAAAAAATCCCACCATTCGGTGGTTTTTTTTATTTCTTTTTTGTAACCTTTTTAGCGGGCGCTTTTGTAACAGTTGTCTTTTTTACAGGCTGTTTTTCCTGTTTTATCTCTTTCTTAAAGACATTCAAACCATCTGCTAAATTTTTCATCATGCCTGGAATCTTGTTTGAACCGAACAAGACAACAACCAGAACAACGATTACTAATATTTCTGCCCATCCAAAACGACCAAACATTATAATCACCTTTTTATTATTTTGTTACATAACAATCTAAACCATCAGCCTTGGCGTTACGGCAAAAACCGTTCGCATCAGAAGAGGTATTAAATCCGACACGCAATCTGTATGTTGTTGTACCATTTTTCAACTGCGCTGCCAACACAACAAATTGTTTACCACTAAACAAACTTTGATGTCCGTTTCTAATTTTTGTTTGTGCAGCTTCTGCCAATGCACGCGTGCTATATGAACCGAACTGCACATACCAACTAGACACAGGGGCAACCTGTTTTGGCTGTGGTTTTGGCTGTGGTTTTGGCTGTGGTTTCGACTGTGGTTTCGACACAGGCTTTGGCTGTACAGCCTTGGCAGGTTCAAATTTTACTTCTTTTCTGTCCTCAACAACACGCACAGGAATTGAAGATTCTGGCTGTGCCTGAACAACAGGTACTGGCTGTGGCATTGGTTGTTCCACAGTTTTCTGTACCTGTACCGGTTTTGGCGCAGGCATAATATTCATATCCATATCAACAGGTGCATTCCCTGCATCCATTGTTACAACAGGCGCATCTAAATCAACTTCAATAGATGAAGAAGAATCGCCACCAATTGAACGAATAATCACATAAGATGCCAACACAATTATTACCACCCCCAAAGACAACAACAACCATGGCTTCTTTGGTCTTGGCGCAGCGAACGCAGGCACTTCTGGCAACGCATCCATTGTATCGTTATCATCTAAATCTAATAAATCCAAGTTGTTATCTTCGTTCATTGGGTAACCTCTCCTCTAAATTCATTTATGAATATTATATCATAAAAAATTCAGATAACCAAATGCATATAGTGAAAAAGTTATTTTGGCATATTGCCGAAATTTGGTGGCACAATCAGTTTATGATTTTCTGCAACGATTGGTTCAACTTCGCACTTACTTGCGCATCCTGATAAAATCATTGGCGTTATCACCAGTGCAACCAAGAACAATACTTTTTTCATATTCTTTCCTTTCTTATATACTTATATGGGGCAGATACCCTGCCCCATAATTGTTACAACGGCATTTTTGTCGCATCTTGCATCATTTGAACAAAATCAGACAATGGTATTGTTTCCTGATTTTGTTGTCCCAAACGGCGCAATGTAACTGTTTTGTCTGCCATTTCTTTTTCACCGACAACTGCAACAATTGGTGTTTTTGCCAGTGATAATTCACGAATTTTATAGTTTACTTTTTCATCACGCAAATCTGCACGTGTATTCACACCAACAGCGCGCAATGCAGATACTATTTCATTTGCATAATCTGCATGCTTTTCAGAAATTGGCGTGACTACCACAGGTTCTGGCGACAACCACAGTGGCAAATGTCCACCTGTTGATTCCAACAAGACCCCCATAAATCGTTCAATAGACCCCAACAACGCACGATGCAACATAATTGGGCGATGTTTTTCACCATCTTCGCCAACATAACTTAAATCGAATCGTTCTGGCAAATTCATATCTAATTGCACAGTTCCACACTGCCATACACGTCCCATCGAATCCTTTAAATAATTATCAATTTTTGGACCATAGAACGCAGCATCGCCTTCGGCAATTTCATATTCAATACCATTTGTATCCAGCGCATGTTTTAATGCACCTTCGGCCTTGTCCCAAATTTCGTCAGATCCGATACGAAATTCAGAATTTTTTCTTGTTGCCAATTTCATTGAAATATTATCAAAACCAAATTTTGAATAAATATCTTTGATAAAGCGCAAGATTTTAACAACTTCTTCTTCCAGTTGTTCTTCTGTACAAAAGATATGTGCATCATCTTGCGTAAATTCACGCACACGCATCAGTCCTGACAAACCACCGGCTGCTTCGTATCTATAAACCTTACCAAATTCTGCCATATACAGTGGTAAATCTTTGTACGAACGCAAACCATGTCCGAATACCAACATACCACCTGGACAGGACATTGGTTTAATACAAAATGTTTTACCATCTTGGGTTTTACCAGAATAATTATGTTCCCCATATTTTGCCCAGTGACCACTGCGTTCCCACAAACATCTGTCCATAACAGCAGGTGTGCTAACTTCCATATAACCTGCCCTTTCTTGACGCGCACGCAAATATTCAATCAATTTGCGATAAATCTTATAACCCTTGTCATGCCAGAACACAGAACCTGGTGCATAATCTGGTTCAAAATGAAACAAATCCATATCTTTGCCCAATTTACGATTATCGCGTGCTGCGGCTTCTTCTTGCATTTTCAAGAATTGTTCTAATTCTTCTTTACTTGCAAATGCATCAACATAGATACGTTGCAACATTTTATTTTTTGCATCGCCTTTCCAATATGCACCCGCAACATTACGGATTTTGAACGAATCCCTTGGCAAATCTTTGGAACTTTCCACATGTGGACCACGACACAGGTCAACAAAATCACGGAAAGTATAAATAGATAACGTTTCGCCTGCCGCATCATATTCATTTAACCATTCCATTTTATATGGTTGATTTGCGAAAATTTCTTTGGCTTCATCCAAACTAACATTTCTTTGTTCAAAACGACCATTAGATTTAATCAAATCACGCATTTCCTTTTCGATTTTTGCAAAATCTTCTTCGGAAAAACGATATTCGGTATCAAAGTCATAATAGAACCCATTTTCAATTGCTGGTCCCCCTGCGAATTTAACATCAGGGTGCAATTTTTTTACTGCAGCTGCCATAACGTGTGCCAACGAATGACGAATTATTTCAATATCACAAGACATGATAAAATACCTTTTATTTTATTTAATTCTTTCAAACTGATTTATTATAGAAATTTGTGCGGTTCACCGCAATAGAAATTACACCCCCAAAGGGGTTGTAGTTGTTGTAGCAAAGATAAATCTCAACAAATTCATGCCCATATTCTATTACCACACAATGCAAAAGTCAACAAGAAACCCGCCATACGGCGGATTTCTTGCTACACATCCAAAATACACCCGAACAGAACGGCGAAAAAGAAACACACACTACCACCAATTACGAATAAGTGCCATACTGCATGCGAAAACTTCATACGACGCCACAAATAAAATATAACGCCAATTGTATAAGACAAACCACCCGCCAGTATAAACCACAACCCACGCAATGGAATATTACGAATCATGGCCGGCAATATAAACAGCAATGTCCAACCCATTGCGACATACAACGCAACCATCCAACGCGGTTGCTGTTTTGGATTTTTTATTTTCATATACGACCCAAACAATACAATTCCCCACAGAATTGCAAATACAATCCATCCAATTACCCCGCGCAAATTTACCAATAAAAATGGTGTATATGTCCCTGCAATCAATGCATATATTGCAACACTGTCCCACACTTCAAAAAAGCACTCGTGCTTTTTTCCAATTGTCGCATGACACATTGTTGATCCAAAATAAAGCGTTATCATTGTCACACCAAATACTGCACATGACACAATCGCCCATGGGTCACCCTTTAGACCTGCAAACACAACCAACAAAGTCAACGCAGCAATTGCAAGCCCAATTCCAATACCATGTGTTAAAATATTTACAATTTCTTCGGACTTGGTTGACGGTTTTTCCCAACGAAACAATCCTGTACTACGCAGAACCTTTAACAATTTTGATGCATGTGCATCTTTTTTTACAGCCTTGATTCTGACTCTTTTTGTCTGTGTCATTTTATCGCCTCCTTGATACGATTGACTACACGCATTTCCCCCATAACTGTCATTATCGAATACAGATCTGGGGTATTTGTGCGACCTGATAATGCCACACGCAGATTCATTGCGACATCACCATTTTTTACACCAAGTGCTTCTGCAACTGCAACAATTTTTGCCCACCAAGTATCTTTATCATCAGACGCATCATAAGTTTCCAAGAACGCCCGCAATACATCCGCATTAAATTCATATTCAGTGTTTGGTTGGAATAATTCATCCCAGAAAAATGCAACATTTTCCAATGTCTGTGACCATGTAATAAAATCCTTGCGTACACGCTTTGGATTATCGCGTTCAATACCCAACACACACGTCAGATATTTTTCATCTGAAACCTGCATTTTATTTATATCATTACCATATTCATTTGCCCATGCGACGACGCGTGCGACCAGTTCTGATACCGGCAACGAACCAATAAATTCTTTGGCCCACCATTCCAACTTTTTCATATCAAACAATGCGCCAGACATAGGAATCTTTTTTGCACGCATTTCATAATCCCAAAACGATTTAACCTGCCCCTTCATTTTGGATTCTTCATATCCAGACGCAGCAATATTTCCCAAATATTCAATTACAGATTCTACCGGCCAACCTTGTTCCAAGAAAAACGCAACATTTGCTTCTGGGTCTTTACGTTTAGATAACTTTCTTTGCTTACCCGTCTCTTCATCAATTTTATCAATCGTAGATGTATGAATATACAGCGGCGAATCCCATCCCATCATTCGAAACAATTGGGCATGCAATGGCAATGAAGGCAACCATTCTTCGCCACGAATAACATGTGTTGTGCGCATAAAATGATCGTCACATAAATGCGCAAAATGATATGTTGGCAAACCATCATTTGATTTAATTAAAACAATATCTTCATTATTTTCCGGAAAACCAATTGAACCACGCACTGCATCTTTACAGTAAATTCTTTGTTCTGGATTACCCATTGAATACAAACGAATCGATGGAACTTCCCCATTATCAAGATGGGATATTATTTCCTGTTCCGTTAAATCACGGTCACGAGCAAATTCGCCATAGATACCAGTTGCAAAACCTGCTGCCTTTTGATTTTCGCGTATATGTTCCATATCATCTGCACTCAAAAAACAAGGGTACGCACGGCCAGACATCAACAACTCTGCAACAACAGAATGATATATATCTTTGCGTTGTGATTGATAATATGGCCCATAAACAGAATCATTATTATAATTCAACCCAAAACAATTCATAGATTCTTCAATAATTTTTACAGCATCTACAACTTCACGTTTTGTATCAGTATCCTCAATACGCAACATAAAAACACCACCCGATTGTTGTGCTAATTTACAGTCTATCAACGCACCATATAACCCACCAATATGCATATACCCTGTTGGACTTGGCGCAAATCTTGTTACCATTGCTCCTTCGGCCAAGTTACGTGCAGGGAATTTTGCTTCTAATTCATCCAATGTATATTTTGGTGCACCGCCCAATACGCGTGCAATTAAATCTTTTGATAAACCGTTTCTCATCTATATATTCCTTGTGTTTTTAACAATGCAATTCTATACTAATTATATGGAAAAACAAGAAATAAGAACATTTGGTCGCCGTCATGGCAAAAAATTATCCGCCCGTCAACAAACATTGATTGACGAAGTGTTACCTACACTTGTACCTAAAAATGGCGACATACTGGAAATTGGATTTGGCGCAGGCGAACATGTGCGCGAACTGGCACACGCAAATCCAGACAAAATTATAATTGGCGCAGAACCATTTATGAACGGTGTGGCAAGTCTGTTATCTGCGATTACTGATGCAAAAACGAATCGGATATTTGACGAATATAACAATATTCGCATTTGGGCAGATGATGTTCGTGATTTCTTGCGCAAAACAAATTCAAAATTCGAACAAATTTGGGTTTTGCACCCAGACCCATGGCCCAAGGCACGCCATGAAAAGCGCCGCTTGTTATCTGCAGATTTTTTGAACACATTATCGAACTATTTGTCTAAAACTGGCGAAATTATTATTGGCACAGACCACTGGGAATACTTTGATTGGATTATGGAACAATTAAAAGAAACTAAATTATCTGCAATAATCCCAGACATGAAAATTATTCAAACACGTTACCAACATAAAAACAAAGCAGGAACATCTGCGCCAAAATATCTGATATTACACAACTAATAATTCACAAAGAATTTTACACCATTTACTAATTCAGGTTTTACAGATTTAATCAAACGAAACGCCTGTTCCATACGCAGATAATTCTGACCAAACACAAAATGCAAACTGAATCGATTATTATCGTCCCAAGAATTCAACATTCCATATATTCGACCAACAAAATCAGACTTATCCCCCATATCTTTGGTCAGAATCAATGTCAACGCAGTTGCATTTATTTTTTGTAAATTCAAAAACAGTTTTTCCCAATCAGACGAATCGATTTCATTTATATCGACACCGATTGACAATTGTTTGTTAAAAAACAAATCATCCCTGACAACACGTGTCTGTTCGACCAGTGAATCCAGTGCATCGTACGGCAAAAACAACTGTGCCCCACATGCCCCGCTTTTAAACGCATTATTTATATTCACGGTTAAATCAGAAATTTGATGTTCTGAAATTTTTTTATCCGACAAATAAAATCTGGCAAATATGTCTGTTTTTACATTTTCCAACCACGGCCAAATTACCCGAATTGATTCTGGTGTTACAGATAAAATCGATATATTTTTTTCCATGACAAATTCCGCAACACGCGCCAATTCATTAGAACCGGTTCCAACACCACACCAAACAGCGACCATCTTAGACAAATCATCAAAAATAATATTTTCAGGCATCATAATACTTTTTACTTTATCATAAATATGATACAATAAAAATCATAATGAGAAATAAAATTGATAATTTTTTACTGGGCACATTGTGGATATTGGTATCTACCCTTGGTTTGTGCTTTTGGTTTAACATTCAATTTGGTTTTAACCTATTATCGTCATCACATTGGCATCATTTATCTTATATGCAGGCGACACGCGCTCCAATCACCCCATCATTTTACATATCACTTGTCATTGGCGTATTTTTTATAATATATGGATTATATTTATTGATACATCCCCGTTTCAGAAAAATACCACGACCTGTCCAATCGGATAAAAATCCATCGCTACAGCAATCTGCAAACACAGTCGTTCCAACAGCAACCAATGAATTTGAATTATCGCGTCCGCGTCGCCTGATGGGTATAAATCACACAGAATCCCTGGCAACAAACACACAGACCACCACACCTGTCGTTCCACTGACTGCCCCTGTAATAAATTCTACACAGCAACAATCTGAACCTTTACCCCACCCTATACAAAAGGCAAATAACGTTGAATTAGAAGAAATATTTACATCATCAGGATATACAGTAAAGAAAGCACCACGCATAAACGGTTATCAAACAGCACTGATGGCAATTGGCACAAACGAAAATGTTTGGCTTGGTGCTATGGGTATTGAAACCACAACACTGCAAAGTATCATCGACACCATTCAACAGGTTTTTTCTGACACATTGGATGACATTGAAATAACCATACATGGATTTGTAATTGATGCACCAGATGCATCAAACGCTACACAAAACATACTTACATTTGCGACAACAGAAGCATTACGTGAATATATGCAAACACATCCAAATCCACCAACAGACCCAGATATGGCAGAAAATTTTAATGCTTTTTCTGAATATATATCAACAGTTATTGATTACCTAGGACACTTGTGATGCAATTAAACGCCAGCACAGCAGAAAAGAAGCTATCAGAATTAGGCATCAAAGAAATGCCACTGATTGAATACAGCCCTATTCGTACAAATGTCCCGACCGATTGGTTTGTACAATACAAAAAGCTATGCCATAAATTTATGTCTGAATTATCAGATTGTATCGAAGAATTAGCCTTGATGAACCTGCCCCAAGATGATTTTATGGAACTGATTATGGGCAATAAAATTCCTGAAAACCTATCGATTCGCTTTCGTGTTCCATTGGTATGGGGTGGTGATTTAAGCACAGACAATATGTTTATGTGTAAAACATTTCCACACTCTTATAACATAGACAGATTCATAATTTCACAAAGTGGCAATGACACAATATGGCTGCCAAATCCCACCAAAAAGATATATCTGCCAGTCAGCACACTTGGTGGTGGCGATGGTGGAAACGGCACCGAAGACAGAATAACAGAAACAATCGCATCACAATTGGCATCTGACCGTGATATATAATATAAAGGGAAAGTAATATGACATGTTCTGAATTTTTATCAACGATGCAATCACGTGGTGCAAAAATTTATGCACCTGCGCACCAAAACCAAATTTTATTATTAAATGGCGCACTACAACAACGCAGATATGCAATATTACCACAATCAATCAAAGACCTGTATACACTGATCGGTGCAATCAATTTAGACACAGGTTACATATTCGGTCCAAACGAAATTCTGCGTGACAAAACATACCCAATCCCCAGCATATTAAAGATCAACGACGACATATCAATATTGGGAAAAACGGTTGGAAAAACAATATTTGGTCGCAATGATTTATTTTGGTTTGCATTTGATGCATTTGGCACATTTTATATGCTGGATAATCTAAATTTAACTCCACTTCGCCGTTATGATAACATGTACAATGCGATTACAGACTGTTTAATATCTGGGAAAATATAACATGAAAAAAATATCACTATCTTTATCCGGACATCAAACCAGTATCACACTGGAATCTGAATTTATAGACGAATTAAAAAAACTGTCTGTACGACAGAATCGCCCGATTGCATCAATTATAAATGATATCGATTCCACCCGTCCTGCAAATCAAAATTTGTCATCTGCTGTCCGTGTTTGGATTTTACAACAGACATTACAAAACATTTCGGAATAAAAATTATTTTCGTGTTTTTGAAAATATTACTGTACCAAATATAGATACAATCAATATTATCATCATCCAATAATTTAATCCCAATTCACGATACAGTGTATTATGCCCTCCCCACACAAATCCATCCAGCACACCGGACACACCAACAGGTAATGATGATATAATTTCACCATCTGATGCAACAAATGCACTAATACCAGAATAATTTGCACGAACGATTGGTAATCCTGATTCAATCGCATACCTACGCACCATATCAAGATGTTGATAAGTACCAGGTGTATTTCCAAACCAATTATCATTTGTAATATTTATAATCGCATCCAATTTTTTTGTTCCTTTTGGCAACAAAGAATCAGAAAAAATAATTTCATAACAAACCGCAGGCGCAAACGAAAAACCATTTATACTTATAATTTCTGGTCCATTTCCAGCAGTTAAATTCGCAGGCGATGGCAAGAAACCAAGTGGTCTATATTCACCAAATGGAACCAAATGTGATTTACTATAAATCTTTTCTATACGACCATCTGCATGAGATACAACCATTGAATTAAACACACCACCAGCATCAAAAACATTCGCCCCAAACACCACCGGCGCCCCCAACACAGTCGCCATATCAATATTATCTGTTTTCAAAACAACAAAAGGATATGATGTTTCTGGCATAACAATAATATCAGCATGTTCATCTTTTTGTGCCAAAGATATTAAATTCTGTAAATTATATTCTGCACGTTGCAAAGCTTCTATTCTATTATGTGTTGCCTTTTGTGATTGCGACGCAGCAGGCTGAACAATACGCAAAACAGGCAATTGTTCATTTACACCAACATCTGCCATACGCATATTCTGTACACCAACAAATCCACCGTACACAGCAATTCCAGAAAACAAAACAAACACAACCCATACAAACAGATTTTTTCTGTTACGAATTATTTCAACAACACTTGCAATCAAGCCAATAATAATAAAACTTAAACCCAACGCCCCCCATAATGACATAGAATTTGCCAGTTCTGGCATTGGCATAGTTATATTTGCAATCGGATTCCATGGGAATCCTGTAAACAGCCATTCACGCGCCCATAAAATCAACACCCAAACACATGCAAATACAAACACGCGCGATGCAGCACTTGTCTTCTTTTGTGCAATTGCAACAAACGGCCAGGAAAAAATCAGCCATCCTGCCAACATCAACCCAATCACACCCGGTATTGTCCATATTGCATACAAATCTGCAATTTCTGGGGTAACATATATGGAATGCAACACCCACCAAAACATAAACAAACTATACATTGCGCCAAACGGTGCAACACGAACCAATGTTCGCCAAACCCCACCAATTTTATCATTTCGTACTGTCAACCAATACGCACCAGCAACGCCAAGCATTGTTGCCCACCACTGATAAAAAGGTGCAAATCCAAATGACGCAATTGCACCAAACACACCGTACAGAGCATATTGTACAAAACTATTTTTTTCTATCTTTAACCTCTTTAACAATGAAATTGTTTTATACCCCGGACAACAAGAACCATCCGCACAAGAAATTTTCATATCACATGCATACGGATTTTTTATACCCATTTTTGATAAAATTTTTGTTTCTTTTGTTTCCATAACAATTGCATCACTATCTTTTATATGATCATAACCCAACAAATGTAAAATTCCGTGTACAACCATATGCGCGGCATGATGTTCAACAGATATTTTTTCCTGTTTTGCTTCACGCAGAACCGTATCCAACGATATATAAATATCGCCCAGCAAAACATCATCTCCCAGTTCAAAAGACAAAACATTTGTAGGTTTATTGATATTACGATATGTACGATTGATTTGTTTGATTTCTGAATCATCAACCAATACGATTGAAACTTCGGAATTTTTATATTTTGCACCAACGACCGCATTTGCGATTGCAACAAAATCTATATTATATTTTTTCCACCGTTTATCATGAATATCGATATAAACTTTCATCTTTTTCCCGTCCTTTTACAATAAGAAATTATGCCTTATCAACCACCCGTTCTGTACCGTACAACATTAAATCAGCACGTGCATTTTTTTGTCTAATTTGTTTGATTGCAGAATTAAAAGAAATTGTTTTTGATTCAGTATTTTTAACTGTCTGTAAAATTTTTCGTCCTTCTTCAAAACTGTTCAAGAAATCTTTCACGGATAATTTTGGTCCTGACTTTGCAACAGTCAGTGCATATTCAATAACATCTTCTGTCATTACAAAATGCCCATTTTGCATAACACGATTTATATTTATCAACGAGAACCCATCGCGAGATAGATTCAAAAAATCATCTATTGTTATTGCACCGATTGCATATGCTGCACACCACCAACGTCGCTTCCATGTACCTATCTTCCATTTATCTTGTCCAGAATAAAACAAAAAAGCATCTGCGACTTCTTGGTCATTTTTTGCTTTAGATATCTTTGCTGCAATATGTTTCATATCAGACGGTCGTTGATATCCAGCCAGTACCAATGCAACCATATGCTGTCCAGTAATATTTGGTTTATCTTTTACTGCATTTCGTAACACTGGCATTGTTTCATATATTAAATGCCTGCGTGCTTGATCATAATTATAATCCTTGGTCCATTTTTTTGTTTTACCCAGTTTATTTGGATAGCGATGTAAAACACCTTTTTCATCGTATTTATAATACCATGTACACCCCAGGCCATTTGTTTCGCGTTCTTCATTTCCATGTTGTTTTGATACATCCCGATAAGTTTCCAATTCTGTCAGTCCAACTGCAATATGTTCCCAATATTCATTGACAGATAATTTTACAAAATCAGCATTATTTGGATTGATTGTTTTCAAAGAAATTTCTAATTTTTTACTTTGTTTTTCTTTTTGTGGATCGACAAGTTCTTTTTTATCTTTATTATCTTCTTTATCATCATCTTTACCAAATCCATCTGCGACCATCATACCACTGGAACCGAACAATATTGTCAACACCGTCCAATAAGACAAATAGCCAACCATCCACGGATGTTTTTTTCCCATTTTTGTAGTAGCGATAACTTGTACACCCTGTTCTATATTTCTGACAACGGTGTTATCAATCAGCAACGCATTTAATCCGCGCGACAGATATTCCAGCAACCATAATATAGATACACCGGATATTTTTCCTGTCTGTTTTGCGACTTCATCGCCCCACTGTACCAGTTTATCAGAATTGATTTGCAGGACAAATTCACCCTTTTCATTTTTTGCGCGCACAAACACATCTGACAAACGAACAGTATTTGGTATTTTTTTATTTTGCAAATTCAGTCGCGCCTTTTGTAATTTATCTGCGACAACACGCACTTTATCACCGCGTTTTTGTGCAAAGGTTTTATGTTCCATATTCACTTTCTCCCCAATCCGGTTTTTTTAGCGATTCTTGAACGCTTACGCGAATATGCAGGCGCCACAAACGGATAGTCATTTGGCAACCCCCACTTTTCACGATATTCATGCGGTGTCAGATTAAATTTTCTTTTCAAATACCTGCGCAGCATGATATGCCATGTACCATCTTCCAGACATTGTATTTTATCAGGATGCACAGAATCTTGGATTTGTTCTTCGGTCACGGTTGTCCCACGCAGTATTTCACGTGCATTTTTTACCGCCACTTCCATGGTCAGTTTTGGATTGGCCGCAATCGCAGCCGCAGCAAGATTTGCAACTGCCAATGTAAAATCAGAATTCTTATTTACCAACTTGCCATTTCCTTTATATTTTAATAAAATAATTATATCACAAATAAACCCTAAATAAAAGCCAAGTAAAATGACACGACCACTTGCTGATTTAATGCGCCCTAACACAATTGATGACATTGTGGGCCAGACAACATTACTTGGTGAAAACGGCATTGTACGCCGTATGGTTGAAAATCAAAAATTATCAAATCTGATATTATGGGGTCCCCCTGGGTGTGGCAAAACAACAATTGCGCGTGCATTGGCAAATTCTGTTGATATGGATTTTGTACCAATGTCTGCTGTATTTTCAGGAACTGCCGATATTAAAAAGGCAATGGATGCGGCCCGTATGAATCGCGACATTGGCCGCAATACATTATTGTTTATTGATGAAATACATCGCTTTAATAAAACACAACAAGACACATTGTTGCCATATCTTGAAGACGGAACTGTTGTATTTATGGGTGCGACCACTGAAAACCCCAGTTTTAATTTGAATAATGCATTGTTATCGCGTTGTCATATTGGTGTATTATCAGGTCTGTCCACCGAAGATTTATTGACACTGATGCAACGCGCAGAAGTTTTCTTGAACAAGAAGTTACCACTGGATGACAATGCCCGCACACACTTGGCACAAATGGCTGATGGTGATGCACGATTTTTATTAAACACTGTTGAATACCTGACGAACGCGAATTTCAAAGATTTATTATCCCCAGACGCCTTGGATTCTGCCGTACAGAAACGCGCACCATTATCTGACAAACATGGTGATGAACATTATAATTTAATATCTGCGGTGCATAAATCGCTGCGTGCCAGTGATACAGATGCGGCATTATATTGGGCGGCCCGCATGATGACATCTGGTCAAGATCCAATGTATTTATTTCGTCGCTTGACACGATTTGCAGTCGAAGATGTGGGTCTTGCTGATCCAAACGCATTACAGGTTGCGATTGCGGCATGGAACGCATACGAACGACTGGGCAGTCCCGAAGGCGACTTGGCCCTGACCCAGTTGGTAATATATCTGGGCACTGCACCAAAAAGCATTGGCAATTACAAGGCGCAAAAGGCGGCATACGCCGCTGCGCGTGCCACAGGCACACTGATGCCACCAAAAAACATATTAAACGCACCAACAAAAATGATGAAAGATTTGGGCTATAACGATGGATATATTTATGATCCGGATACAGCAAACAGTTTTTCTGGCCAGAACTGTTTCCCCGAAAGCATGGGGCGTCAGAAATATTATTTTCCAGTTGAACGCGGTTTTGAACGCGAAATAAAAAAGCGTCTTGAATACTGGGACAAACTGCGCGAACAGTTAAAGAAAGATTAAAAAATCCCCAAACGGGGATTTTTATTTTTTCAATTGTAATTCAGCCTGCTTATTTTTGTAGGCACGAGTTTGGTTTTGCATACACGATCTTGCCTCTGCCAAACAATCTATAAAATCTCTTGGAGACATATTTGCAGCAGTTTCAGTCTTAATACATTTTGCAGTTATAGTACCACACTCATTTTCTTTACCACCAAATTTTTGTTTACTTAATTGGTAAAAATCATGTGCCAACTGTCTCTTCATATCAGCAGTTGGTTTATTCCCATTTCCAGACTGAGATATAATAGAATTAAGATTTTTTTGATAACATTCTAATATTCTATCATCTTCCCATAAATTCTGACAGTTATCAACACCTGCTGACATATACAAACTCTTGTCTGCGTCACGCCATGACGAACCAGATGAACCGCCACCGGAACCAACAGTTGTTGCACCGGCCGCCTGTAACGATGCGGATAATGTTGCTTTTTCAAGTTGGGTTTTTAACCGTCTTACCATGGCTTCCAAATATTCATATTGTTTATTCATTTGCTGTGCAATAACCGTAGTTTTTAGTGCAATAACATCATTCATTGTAGAACGGTTATCAGAAGATGGATTTTTTGTTTCCCCGATATTATACACATGCGTCGAACACAAAGCTAAACTTGGATATATATAATCATTACCATCTGTACCACAACCATTTGTGTTATCCGCCCATGACGGCATCACACACACCATCAAAATAATGATTACAAAGATTCCTGTAAAAAAACTTCTTATATTCTTCATTTATAAATTTCCAGTTACTTCATTTACGTTTCCAATCCAATTTTAGCTCATATTTATTATTATCGTGGCATGATTCGGTATCCCTTTTAAGAACAACACCATTACTACACTTACATTCACCGTCTTTCCACTCCCCGCCTACTAAGATGTTGCCACACATGGTTTGAGTCATACGAGGCGAACATACAATACTTTTGCCTACAACATGGGATACTTTGTTTGCTGGACACTTACAATCATCACCTGTCCATACACCATCCGTACCCCGACAATCACTAAGAAGCTCCGACGTAACATTTTCCGCATCTTGCTTCGACATACATTTTGCCAAAGAATATAAAAACACTGTACCTTCAACTTCACATTTACATTTTTTTTCAGTACTATCCCAATATGCATCAAGGTTACTATCACAATAACACTTTTGCTTCGCTGTTTTGTCAGAAACATAGCTACATTTTTCCGCAATACTTTCGATCGTACTATTATTATCAACACCTTTTAACGGAGAATTATTCTTCACAACATCTTGCATCTCTTTTTCAGAAACACAAACTCTTTTTGGTAACCTTTTTGATGACACCGCCCTTTGCAATTCAGCATATGTTTCGCTACCCACTGCACAATACTTTGTATAATAATAAGTATCATTACACTTTTCGTTATTATTAAATGCATTTAAACAAGAACCTGGTGCATCCTGTTCCAAAATACGTTGCAATGTATCAATATCAATTGATGCCTGTTTTTTACGATTTGCAAATAATCCCGATGAATCAATTATTGCCGACGCACAACCAATACGTATCATTGCATCCCCACTTTGTGCAGGATCCAACATACCGCGTTGAACTTCATCTTTATCAAGCAATATTCTTTGTAATGTACACGACACACTATCTTCTGCTGGAATAACCTGGTCAACCGTACAAGGATGTTTACCCTTGGTTAAATCTGAAGCTACAGATGTACCATCTCGACAAGATGTTGAATTATATGTATAACGCGTTGTATCAGAACACAAATATTCACCCCATGAATTACATGAATTGCTTAGCATTAAATAGATTTCTGTAATATCAACACCAACTGATTGTGCAATAATTAATGCATCATACAAAGAATCCAATACAGTATTATATGGTTCAAAGAACTTCATTGCTTTTTCTTTGAACATTTTTACACGCTTTGGCCCAGTACAATTATTACCGCGTGCATCACAACCTGCATATTCAAATGCGTTTTGCATTGTTGCCTTTAATGTCTTTAATTGTACTTCGGCATTTTCAATTTCTGTCATAACCTGACCAGAAATTTGTTGGCGCACCAAAATATCATCGGACACCCCAGAATCAATCGCAGCCTGTTGTGCCACTGTAATCCCAGGTGCCGCTTGTGCATCAATTTTTGCCTGTTGGGCAGCCGCTGCCTCTTGCTGGGCCTGGGCGACCAGTGCCTTTTGCTCATTCAATGCTGCCTGCATCGACGCCATTTGTTGGGCATTCTGCGCCTGCATCTGTTGTTGCATTTGTTGCATCTGCATTTGCATCTGTTGCATTTGCTGATTACTTTGCGCAGCCGCTGCTGACGCTGCTGCCTGTTGTGCGGCTAACTGTTGCTGCTGAATTTTCGCGTTCGCATTCGCAACAATTTGTGCAGAAATAAAATCTACTAAATCATTACCATGTTTTTTACAATCTTTGTTTGAATTCACACAACCTTCGACAATTGGTTTTGCGATTTCCAATGATGTGCATGCTGCACACTTTGGTTGTGCGCAACGCATAATCAAAGAATTACAATTTCCAAAATCTGCAGTTGGTGCACCTGCCCCACCGGCCAATGTGCGGTTATTCATCAATGTATTCCAGTTATTATTATTTGTCGCACCACTGTTACCATTCCATGCGGTTAAATTACTGCCCGCAGTGGTTGCAACCTGAGCCCCTGCAACACACGGGGCAAAAAACAATATCAGCAACAAAAATCGCTTAAACAACTTCATATTCTCTCTTAGGTAAAATTTTACCATATTTTATGTTTATATAAAAGTGAAAAATGTAAAAATTACAGGCATAGAAATTAAAGATAATGATTTAGATAAAAACAAATCGAGAATCGTTGTCATGAATTGCTGACACCGCCCGTGATTAGCGAAGAAATTAAAGATAATGGTATAGATAAACGGGTTGGAAATGGCGCAGTGTACAAAAGTTACATGAGCCATTGCCAACCCGATTTAGATATACCATTAGATTTAATTTATAGGATGTGACGTTTGTTATTTGCGTCCGGCGCAGACACAATACCATCTGCCTCCATCCGTTCCATAAAACCTGCCGCCTTGTTATAACCGATTTGCAGTCTGCGCTGAATGTATGAAATCGTTGGCTTTTTATCGCGAATTACACATTCTTTGGCACGGGCGTACAAGTCGCCATCTTTGTCACCAGAACCAGCGCCAAATCCACCAGACATATCACCAGCGGCAGTTTCAGCAGAATCTGTAACACCTTCGGCATATTCTGGCTCACCTTGGGAACGCAAGAAATCACCGATGCGTTTTAATTCTTTGTCATCAATAAATGCACCATGGATACGAACTGGGACACGCCCTGCTTCGCTGAACAACATATCGCCCATCGCCAACAACTGTTCTGCACCACCCTCGCCAAGACATGTTACACTGTCAATACGGCTGCGTGCCTGGAACGAAATACGCGTTGGGAAGTTTGCCTTGATAACACCTGTAATTGTTGTTGCGTCTGGACGCTGGGTTGCCATAACAAGATGAATACCTGCTGCACGGGCTTTTTGTGCGATGCGTTGAACACATGCTTCAACATCCTTACGTGCAAGGCTCATCAGGTCTGCCACCTCGTCAATAATGATTACCATATATGGCATATCTGACAAATCAACTTCTTGGGTTTCAAATAATAATTCACCGGTTTCTGGATCTGTTCCCACAGCAACCTGCTTGGTAATCTTTTCACCACTTTCGCGCTTCTGCGCTGCGATTTCATTATAACTTTCGATATTACGCGCATTTAAGACTTGCAGTTGTTTATATCTTTCTTCCATTTCACGCACTGCCCATTTCAGCGCATTTACAGCAGGTTCTGGTTCCAGCTTTACAATTGGCGTAATCAAATGTGGTATATCATCCCAAAAACCAAAATCAACACCCTTTGGATCGATAATAATCAGTTTACATTTATCTGGGGTAAAATGATAAACAATCGATGTAATAATAGACTGAACAAATACAGACTTACCAGACCCTGTACGCCCAGCCACCAACATATGTGGCATTTTTGCCAAATCAAAATACATTGGATTTCCACCAATATCAACACCCAATGCCAATGGAATTTTATACTTTGATTCAACGAACACATCATCTTCCATCAGACCACGATAACGCACTGTTTGCCGTTTCAGATTTACCATTTCGACACCAATCAATTGAGTCTTTGGTATATGTGCGATACGAATACTTTCTGTTGCCATTGCACGCGTCATATCTGTCACAGTTTTGTTTACATCTGCCATACGCGTACCTTCGTCTGGCATGAATTCATACAACGTAACAATTGGTCCAGGCTTTATTCCAACAACCTTGCCATGAACACCATATTGTGCAAATTTAACTTCCATACTATGTGCATTTTGCTTTAATTCTGGGGTCACAGAATATTTACTGAAATTAGACTTTTCCAGCATTTTTGGATCAGGCAATTCATATGCAGATGCACTGCGAACACGCGGTTTTGCAACAACCGCCACCGCAGCAGTCTTCTTAGCACTGCGCTTCTTTTGCGGTTCTTTTTTCTCTTCTTGTTCTTCTTCTGTTTTCTCTTCTTCGATTTCATCTTCTTCAACAGGTTTTGGAACATACTTTGTCAAATGAAATGCTGATGCCAACCACAGAATCCAATGGATCAACTTTTTTATCCCCCATTTTATATGCGCCATACGAACATGCAGCAACATCCCACCCATAACAAAAAACACGCACAGACATAAAATTCCAACCAACACAGCACCTGTGGTACCAATGATATGAACCGCATCTGCTGCCGCCACAGCCCCAAACATACCACCATATGTAGTACGCGGCGCAATCAAACCAAAACCAACCGCCCCCATACACAAGGCAATAAATCCACGCAATAAATTATATTCTGGCAGATTATCATATTCTGTGACAAGCATCTGGACAACACCCCAACGCACAAGACACAACAACAAGAACAATCCAGGAATAACACCAACAGCGTACCGTATCATTCCAACCAAATAGCCCATAACAGATTGGCTGCCAAAAGTGCTAGCCACACTAAAACCATCCAAATACGGATTATACATCAGCATTGCGAACACAGCCCACAACGCAACAACAAAAACACACGCGCCAAATATGCGCTGTGCCAAATTCTTTAATGCACCGGACACCCGTTCCGGCAAAAAATTAGACTTTCTTTTCCCTGCCATAACGCTGTTTATTTTATCATAAAAAAGACCAAAAAAACAGACGATTTTTACATCGTCTTAAATTTATTTTATTTAGATTTTTTTAACATTTTTGATTTAACAACATCTGCGATAACCATACCAATAAACGCCCCAAATATCACATCAGAAGGCCAATGTGCACCATATGCAACACGCGACAAACCGATGAATACTGCCAGTGTCCATGTAAATCCCTTGTATCGTGGCGCCAACATACCTATCATAACCAAACCAGCAAAACTGATTGTAGTATGACCTGACGGCATTGAATTAAACGCCCAATCCAGTGATGGTGGGAAAAATCCTGTCATATCCAAGGCTTCGAAAAATATAGGTCTGGCGCGCCCGATAATAGTTTTTAGAACCTTTACCAAAACACCTGCTGATAAAACACTGTAAAAAATTAAAAATGCATGACTGTTTTTTGTTTTATTAAAAATATCACGCACACCATTTTTGAACGATACTTCTGACTTGGAATATTTTTTTATAAACAAGATACACGCTGCCACAAAAGATACCAACAGCCAAACCTTTCCAGAAAACATCACATTAAAAAAATCCCATAACCCACAATTAAAATTTCGCATAAATACAAATACAGGTTTATCGAACCAGAAAATCCCCAACAACACCAATATAAGTGTAACAAGTGCTGCGACACCCATCTTCTTCCATTTAATTTGATTATCTTTTGTTAAAAACATGTCGCACCCCATTACAACAATTTTATAAATCTGTTAAACCGTTATATATTTTCATATCTGTCAGAATTTTTATCGCCACAGCCATCGACAATGCATCTTCATCTGCACCGCTGGCAATTATTGGACACCCCTGACGAATATCTTTTAGATTTATATTTTTTTCTTTATTAAAATCACGCGCATTAAAATCACCATTGATAACATTCAAAAAGAAAGCATTTTGCTGTTGTGCAGAACGAATATTTGACAGACAAACAATTGGGAACACACCGCGTCCATCAATAACATTACCTGTTCCAGACTTTATAGATTTATTTAGTAATTCCAATGCACCACCATTATCCAAATCAATCACTGTTGCGATTCTGGCACTACCTGCTGTTGGTGTACCAACCAATACACCACGATTATTTTCATAAAAAGCTGATACAATTGCTTCTGCTGTACCACGGGTTTGATCAGACATTAAAACAACCACAGGCGCATTTGTAATTGCGTCTGTATTTGGTACAACTTCTACTTCATCCATTGCTGTTTCTACAACACGCATAACAGGCAATTTACCCATAAACAAACCAGACAATTTTGCAGCCGCCCTTTCATCATCGCCAGTTGTTGCACGCAAATCCAAAACAACGCCATCAATATCCGTGTATGTATTCAATGCAT
This sequence comes from Candidatus Enterousia sp., assembly GCA_045613445.1. Lineage (GTDB taxonomy): Bacteria > Pseudomonadota > Alphaproteobacteria > Rs-D84 > Rs-D84 > Enterousia. The sequence continues at coordinate 91,388 of JAZLAZ010000012.1, forward strand.
TTTTAACAATATCAACTGAGCCTTCCGAAATCTTGTGCACAACAATTTCCAGAATTCCACCATTTTTTTGATTTGCACGATGAATTATATCTGCATCTGCAACGACCACAGTCGCACGACGCAAAACAACATCTTTACTACCATGTGGAGATAATATTTTAATCTTTGCAGTACCAGAATTAAATCCACTTATAACAGCCGCCAATTCTGCATCAGACATATTCCGTACCAACTTACCGTTTATCTGAACGATTAAATCCCCAGCACTGATACCTGCCGTATCTGCGGGCGCACCTTTGAACACACCATCAACCCGAAAATTTCCACGCGCATCACGCGAACCTTCTATACCGACACTGGTCAACAATCGTCCATCTTCTGCGATTTGTGCGGCCTTGGAAAAAACATATCGTCCATTTTCATCTAAACCGCGCATCATACCATCAACAACATACTGATAAATTTCATTTTCAGACAACGAATGCATATACACATCCCTGGCACGCATTTTCAAAATCAAAGCTGTTGTAATTTCACCAAATGCGTTCCAGTCATTGGAATCTGGCCGTGGATAATTTGCAATAATTTCATCATTCCATACCAAGACAACCCGTTCATCAGTTGCAGCAATATGCGCATCAGGACTTAAATTTTCCAGACTTTCAATTGCCACATTCAAACTTTTTCCGCCCCATTTTACCCCATTTAATTTTTCATAAACATCTGCAAAGTTTTCAGACATTTCAAACACAGGCAAACCATCTTGGGTTGCCTCATCATCAAAAAACAAACTATCTGCGAAAGCTGAATTCATACCAATGGCAAATGCCAAAAGAAAAAATAATTTTGCTATTCTCATATTACACCCCCCATTGGTATGATATATTTTATTTATCCGTATCACGCAAATTAAAGTTATACAGAATCATATTAGATATAAAGATACTTGTAAATGTTCCCATAATGACTGAAAAACCCATAGCGATTGCAAATTCACGCAACATTGCACCACCGAATAAATACAAACCAACCATCGCCAACATTGTTGAAATGCTGGTCAACATAGTACGTCTGAACATTTCGCCAACCGATAAATCGATCAAATCAGCCATCGGCATTTTATGATATTTCTTTACATTTTCATCAATACGATCATAATTTACAACCTTGTCATTGATAGAATATCCAATACCAGTCAGAATAATCGCAATTGCCGTCTGATTAAATTCCAACCATGTAATTGAATAAAACCCAAACATCAACACAAAGTCCAAGAACAATGAACAAAATGCACCGACCGCATATCCACCCTTGTATCGAACCCAAACATAAACAGCCATCATAATAAACGCGAACAATATTGCCAAAATACCACCGCGTATCAATTCGCTACCAATTTTTGGTCCAACAATCTGTACCTGAGAATATTCCACATTATTTCCCAAAATATTTTTTATTTCAGACACGCGTTCATTTTGCTGTGCATCTGTTGTACCTTTTGGCAACCCCAATCTAATCAATATTGCCTTGCCATCAATCTGTTGCAATTCAGGATTAAATTCAGATAACGCAGCACGCATTTTATCAATGGTATAAGATTGTTCAATTGGTGTTACTTCCATTGAAATCCCACCAGAAAAGTCAATACCATAATTCAATCCACGAAACAACAGTGACAACACTGACAACAAAACCAACGCACCAGAAATGATGTATGCTATTTTACGATATTTCATTATATGCAGTTTCATATTATTTACCCCCACATCTTATTTTGCATAACCAATTTTTTTATTTTTACCGTTCATATACCAGTCAATCAAGACCTTGGACAACCATACACAAGTAAACAATGTTGTCAAAATACCGATTGACAATGTAACAGCAAATCCACGGATTGGACCCGCGCCGAATTGGAACAAAACCAAACCACAAATCAAAGTTGTCAAGTTTCCATCCAAAACAGTTTTCATCGCACGATCAAATCCAATATTTACAGCACGCAAACTTGGTGTACCAGACCGCACTTCATCCCTGATACGTTCGAACGGCAACACATTTGCGTCCACCGCCATACCCAGCGTCAACACAATACCTGCGATACCTGGTAATGTCAATGTTGCACCAAACAAAGCGGTCAATCCAACAATCATCCCCAAATTGACCATCAATGCAATTCCTGCAATCACACCAAACGCACGATAAACAAAGAACAAGAAAATAAAGATAAACAGAACACCTGCAATTGCCCCAACCTTACCTGCTGCAATTGTATCGGCACCCAAACCTGCCCCAACAACACGTTCTTCGATAACCTGCAACGGTGCTGGCAACGCACCCGAACGCAACAATACAGCCAAATCCTTGGCGCCCTGTAATGTAAAGCCACCAGAAATCTGACCACGACCACCCGGGATTGGTTCACGAATAACAGGCGCAGACAAAACCTTGCCATCCAAAACAATTGCAAATCTTTCATTTACATGTTCTGTTGTCAGTTTTGCAAATCTGCGCGCGCCTGATGCATCAAACACAGTTGAAACCACAGGCATATTGTTTTGATCGAATTCTGCCTGAGAATCTTTCAAGGATTCACCAGAAACTTCAACCCGTGAATACACAGGAATCAACTGTCCACCCATATCCGTATATGGCAAAAATTCTGTACCATTTGGCGCACGACCAGACATAATCTGTTCATTTGATACATTTTCATTTACCAAATGGAATGTCATTTTTGCAGTCTGCCCAATCAAGTTTTTAATATGTTCTGGGTTATCAACGCCCGGCAATTGAACCAATATATATTTTCCACCCTGACTTTGGATTGACGGTTCTTTTGTTCCCAAGGCGTCAATACGACGACGAACGATTTCAACACTGCGCGCCAAAGCATCTTTTACCATTTCCTGTTTTTGCATTTCTGAATAAGACAAATAAATTGTTTTGCCATCAGATTTCATATCAACAGTATTACCAAACGCAGCCTTTAATCTACCCTTGGCATCTGACACTTGTTTTTCATCACGCACAACCAACGACACAACACCATCATGATTACGCAAATTAGAAAAACGAATAACACCCTTCTTTCTGTCTATCAAACTGCTGCGCGTTTCTTCGTACAGCTGTTGAGTTTTTTCTTCGAACATTGTGTTCGTATCAACTTCCAACAGTAACTGTGCACCACCTTTCAAATCCAACCCCAGCGACACAGGTCCAATCCAAGACGGAAAATAAGGCGCCATTTTTGGCGACAATGTTGGCACCGCCAACAAAACACAGAACACAGCAACAAAAATTATCGCCAATTTCTTAAACATAACCAAACCCTTTTACTTATTTTTATTCAACACCAACCACTGCGTTTTTTGCAACTTCAATCACAACGCCTTTGGCAACTTCCAGATCAATTGTTTTTTCATTTATTTTTTTAATTGTGCCATAAATACCAGCCGCCATTACACGATTACCAACCTGCAATGAATCCAACATTTTTTGATATTCTGCCATACGCTTTTTGTTTGGACGAACCATCAAAAAATAGATTATTCCAAATACAACGACACAATATAAAACCATTCCCCAAAAACCATTTTGTGGGGCAGTGGCACCAGTTTGAACAACTGTATCTACAACTTCTGCTGTCTGTTCCATATATTTCTCCTTGATTTAATACAGAAACATTAGTAAAAAAAGCCCGATTTGTAAAGCAAAAATACAAGAAATTACAATCTTTCAAACCAAGTATCAATTTCAGTTATCGGAATAAATTTATACACAGGACGCCCGTGGTTGCATTGTCCACCACGTTCTGTTTTTTCGATATCACGCAACAAAGCATCCATCTGTATCAAATCCAGTTTTTGTCCTGCCCGCACAGAATGATGACATGCCCAATTTGCTAATTTCAAATGCAACTTTTCTTTTAATTGCGATGAATGTCCATTTGTCCGCACTTCATCTGCGATATTATGCAAAACATCTGACCAGTCCATATCCCAATCGGCAGGCTTTTCAAATATAGCAACTGCGACATCACCAAATGTATCAATATGCAACCCAGATTGTTTTAATTCATCTGCGATTGACATAATCGCAACCACATCTTCTTCACGCAGATTCACAATTATCGGCGTCAACAATGGCTGTGTTTTTATTTTATTGTCACGCAATTTTTCATAAGTAATACGTTCATGCGCAGCATGCTGATCAATAACCACCATATTATTATCTTTTTGTGCGATAATATATTTATTTGCCACCTGTCCTACAACACGCCCCAATGGCATATCAACAAAAACATTTTCTATTGGCGTTTCTGCATGCTGTGGCACAGCAGTTTTTACCACAGACGACGATATAAAATCATTTTGAAAAGATGTTTTTATTTCATTACGAACACAATTTAGATTCTGTCGTATACCGAAATCAAACCTTATTCCAGACGGCACAGAAGAAACTGTTGTAACATTATTTTCAGCACTTGTTTTTGTCGCAGACACAACCATTGTTTTTGATAATCTGTCACGCAAAGTTTTTATTATAAAAGAACGCACATGTGTTGGTTCTAAAAAGTGCACTTCCGTCTTTGCTGGTGACACATTGACATCCACTGCATTTGTTGGCAACCATAAATACAATGCGCACAATGGAAATTCCCGTGCATGCATAACATCCATATACGCTGCACGCAACGCACCAACCAAAACCTTATCTTTGACAGGTCGCCCATTGACGAATAAATACTGATCAACAGATGACGCACGACGCAATGTCGGTTCAGATATGTACCCCGTCAATTTCATACCTGACATTGAATTAGACGAAGCGTCTACTTCCAGCATACGCCCCACGACATCCGCCCCCATAACAGCAGCAATACGAGATAACAAATCCTGATTTTTTGGAAATACCCATTTATTATTCAAAACAAACCCGACATCGGTTCGTGCCATTGCCAACTTTTTTACAACATCCAGTACAGACATCAATTCTGCCCTGTCCCCGCGCAAAAACTTTAATCTAGCAGGTGTTTTTGCGAACAGATTTCTGACACGCATACGCGTACCATTTTCCCATTCAGAAGGTTTAATTTCACCGGTATTACAGTCAATTTGCCAACCATTTTTATCTGCACCATTATTTGTATCTATTACCATATCTGACACAGATGCAATAGACGGCAAGGCTTCGCCCCTGAACCCCATAAAGTTTATATTTAACAAATCATCATCAGGTAATTTAGAAGTCGCATGTCGTGTAATTGCGCGCGCCAAATCATCACGCGACATCCCCGAACCGTTATCAATAACGCTTATCAATGTACGACCACCATCTGTGACATCGACGACAACTTGATCTGCCCCTGCATCCAGCGCATTTTCAACTAATTCTTTAACCACACTGGCAGGATTTTCAACAACTTCGCCTGCTGCGATTTGATTGATTAAAAAATCAGGCAACACACGAACAGTCATAAAAATCCTTCCTTTGCATGCTATTTTTATTCTTTGAATTTCACTTCTAAAATTTCATATTCTTTTTCACCACCTGGCAATTTTACAATACAAGTATCGCCAACACAACGACCAATCATTGCCCGTCCCACAGGTGATGTACATGAAATAACAGTACGTCCATCCGATTCGATATCCGACAAAATTCTACACTGCATTTTATTACCATCTTCGTCTTCGGCAACCACGCGCGCACCAAAAACAACCCTATCGCCAGACAAAGAATCAATATCAATAACGGACGCATTTTCAATAACCCCTTCGATAAATCTGATACGCGAATCGATTTGTCGTTGTTTTTCTTTTGCTGCGCTGTAATCAGCATTTTCAGACAAATCCCCCAGCGAACGCGCCCACTGCACAGTCTTTAATATTTCTGGTCTTTGATTTTCTTTCAAATCTTTTAATTCTTTAATCAGGCTGTCAAATCCTGCGCGCGAAATCGGTTTCTTTTCCATAACTATAATCCTATTTTCATTTTATTTTCAGAATTATACGCATTCATTTTAATTTTGCAATTATCAAATGAAACGGGTATAATTTCAGCATTATGTTCAGACTAAATATCTTAAATCGCTTTTTATTACGCCGATTTTTTTCCGGCGTTGGTTTGGTATTATTGGTTGTATGCGGGATTATTATGGCGGTCACATTTGTCGAACGTTTACCTTCTAATGCGACTGCGATTGCTGCATTATATGATGCATGGATACGACTATTGGAATATATTCCAATGTTTTTACCGATGGCCGTGTTTATGGGCACATTACTGACATCATACAAACTTACAAAATCCAGTGAAGGTATCATTATTTCCAGTGCAGGCTTATCACCATATCAAGCGACACGTCCTTTTTTTATTGGTGCTTTTTTAATCGGCATGATTGCCACAACCGTGATAAACCCATATTCTGTTCGCATCAGTTCTGAAAACATAACATCTGACAATTTGCAATTGATTGACGGAAAAATCTGGTTACACGAAGGCAGCGAAACAAAAACCATCACAATGAACGCACAAACCCTGCACAAGATAGATAATACATTGGAATTCATCGATACGACTATATATATTCAGGGTTCTGATTTCAAATTGACAGAACGCGTTCACGCAAACAGTGTCACATTGTATAATAATAAGTTATCTGCATCTAATGCCACTATATTGCATCAAGACGGTAAAATAACCACAGGCGCATGGGAAACAAACACATTATTGACACCACAAACCGTACTGGACAGATACCTGCAACCAAATCAAATATCATTCTGGAAACTGCCTTCATTTATAAAAAAGTTGCAAAGCATTGGTGCCCCTGTCCGTGGCCATTTGGTACAATTATGGACATTGTTATTTTTACCATTGACCATGATTGCAATGGCAACATTGGGTGTTGCATTTTCACAGACCAAACAACGCAGAAATTATAGTTTTGGTATAAAATTTAGTTTGGGGATTATTACATGTTTTGCGCTGTATTTTCTAATAAATCTGTTTAATGCATTGGGTGCGACTGGCACATTACCACCAATGTTATCGATTATTGCCCCACCATTGATTATTATCGCAGGTGCTGGGATATTCATGAACAGTTTTGACACAATATAATAAAAATCTGGGGTTCTACAAATGCCTATTAAAAAAAAGAAAAAGAATACAAATTTTCGTATTATTACGATTTGGATACTGATTTCAATATTGATATTGCTGATGATAATATCATTTCCAACGACACAACACATGACAGAAATCGTCGTATACCCATGAATTACATAGATATATTTTTAGAAGCCTTATCCGCAGAAAAAGGTCGCAGCGAAAAAACATTGACCAGTTATGCATCTGATTTGCATTTGGCAAACAACGCGATAAATGGCGGTCTGATGAACGCCACAGAATCAGACATACAAAATTACTTGTCGTCATTACCGGACAAGGCGTCTTCAATTGCACGCAAGGCATCTGCCCTGCGTGGCTTTTATAAATTTTTAATGTTGGAAAAAATAATTACAGCAAATCCCACAGCAAACTTGGAGCTGCCAAAACGCAATCGCGCCCTGCCAAAATTTTTAACAACCCAAGAAATAGAACTATTGATATCTTCGGCTGGTGACATACGCAATTCATTACGGCTGCGTGCAATGATTGAATTATTATACGCATCTGGATTGCGTGTTTCTGAATTATGCGAATTACCGATTTCTGGAATATTGGGAAATAAATTATTGATTCACGGCAAAGGCGCCAAGGAAAGATTGGTACCTATGCATGACGCGGCAATACACGCATTGAACAAATGGTTAGACGCACGTGGCGATATAAATTCAAAATATGTATTTCCAACGAATTCAAAATCAGGTCATATAACACGCGACGGTTTTTTCAAGATTTTGAAAAAATGCGCTGTATTGTCTGGCATTGATCCGAATCGCGTCAGTCCGCATGTACTGCGTCATTCATTTGCATCACACTTGCTGGCTGGTGGTGCAAACCTGCGCGCGATACAAACCATGTTGGGTCACGAAGACATATCTACGACCCAAATTTATACACATGTTATGCCAGAAAAATTAAAAGAAACCGTATCTAATCATCATCCATTTGCAAACAAGAAAGGTATATAAAAATGATAAAAAAATGCGATCATTTGGGATGCACCAAGGCCGGAACATGCCGCGCCCCCAAAACACGCGACTTAAAAGAATACTGGTTTTTCTGTCAGGAACACGCGGCTGAATACAATAAAAACTGGAACTTTTATGCCAATATGAGCCCCGAAGAAATCGAAGCAGATTGGGAACGTCAAACATTTGGAGAACCATTAAAAGATGCATCCAAGGCAAATGAAGACGCATCTGATTACGCAAACTTTATAAATGATTTTATCACAGGTCGCAGCAAATTTGATCGCATACCTGTCAAAAGCAAATTACCAACCAATGTCGTATCCGCATTTCGTGTATTTGATTTGGGGATATCTGCCACATGGCGTGAAGTCGGTGTAAAATATCGTGCACTGGCAAAACAATACCACCCAGACACCGCAACAGACAAAAAAAATGCAGCCACAGAATTTGCTAAAATTTCAACCGCATACGACATATTGAAAAAACATTTCGGCAAGAAATAAGGCTTTTTTATAAGCCTTTTTTATGATATAATTTCATCCAGAAAGGAGAATTATATATGAAGAAGCAATTGTCTGTTATTATTGGTGCATTGGCTATTTTGGGTGCATCAAATGCATATTCTGAAACAAATTGGGGAACACGCGCAGGGTCCAGCGCAAATTTATCCAGCGCACCATCAACACGCACCCGTGAAAACATTGATTATAAAAAATATCAAACAACAAAACGCACATATACAACCAAAGATTCTGGTGATTTGTACTATACAAAACCATCTGATCGCAGTGCAATGTACAAAGAATATACTGGTGCAAATTCATCCCGTGCAACTGCAACGAAAACAACAATTCGTAAAACACGTTCTGAAACAGTTAAAACAACCGCAAGACGCAAATATTTCTTGGCACATCCATTTTTCCAACCATTGGGTGGCAAATTTGGTTCTATAACGGATGCATCATATACAAACAGTTCATATGATTTCACAATTGATCAAACATTGGTAATGTATGAAAATGGCAGTCCTGTATATCCACTGGATGGTTTAACAGCATCATGGGAAACGAATCAGTTTTCAATCAAAGAAGATTTCAGTTACGGTATCACAGACAGATTTGCAATTTTGGGAATGCTGCAATATAACTCATCCGACTATGAAATTACATATGATGACGGCTCGCGACCAGATAAAATGGACGACAATGGTTTGAATCTGTATGGTTTGGGTGTTCAATGGCGCTTCGTTGATACAGATAAATGGATTGGTATGGCATCTGGATATTTCAACCATCAAAAAGATATTGCTAACAACTTTATTTTAGAAGCCAAGGCTGGATACAAAATTCAAAAATCAACAATCTATGGTTTGGCACGCGGTTGGTATATTGATTTAGATACAAATTCATATGGCAATGCGATTGTTGGCACTGATCAAAATGGCGATCCTTCGATGTTCTATCTGCCATATCAGGTTGGTGACACCAGCGCAATGTATATCGAAGGTGGATTGGGCGTATTCAGTGTTCTGAATCAAGACTGGACATTAAATGTCGAAGGTATATTTGGCCACTATGATTGGCACAATCAGGCATCTGTCAAGGCGGCCATTGCATGGCAACCAAATGATTGGTTTGCATTGAATTTATATGGCAAGGCATCTTTGTATGACAATGCAGACGACAAAACATTAGATGTTTATTGGCAATACCCTGTTGCAGGTTTAACAAACCTGACAAAAATCGGTACAGCTGATTTGGATAAATATTCTGAAATGACTGTTGGTCTGCAAGCTATATTCCAATTCTAACAAAACAATTATTTGATATTCCCGTGTATTACGGGAATATCAACCCATGACAAAGAGAGAGAGAGAGTCCTACTATGTACAAAATTTTATCCGTACTTTTAATCAGTACATTTTTCGCCCTGCCCGTCGCGTCACATGCAAATATTTTGGAACATGATTCATCTGATCCATTATACATATTAAAAACCGAAGAAGTTTTAAGTCAAACATATATTACATATTGGAATAATACCTTACGCGTCGGACAAGGTATTTCATACGGTATGAATGAACGATTATCACTTGGTGCAAATGTCCATTATCAACATCATTTTAACGGCAACCAAGACGGCTTTTCTGCTGTTGATTTAGGCGCAACATATCGCATGACACGCGCCAGTGACACAGAATCACATGTTATCTCGGACTTATTATTTGGATTCAAATTCGGTGGCAGTTCACATGTACGCACACCATACTATGCAGATTCAACATACTATGCTGGCATTCGTTTTGGTCGTCAATGGGCAGGCATGACATTGGCAGCAACCATTAAATCCAGTTGGGTTTTTGATGATGATCGTGGCATGTCATTTATTGACTTTATGCCAGAGGCTTATTTTAGAATTGCCCCTGACTGGCGCATTGGTGGTGGCTTTACAGTTCGCAAGGCAACCAACCGTGATCCAATCACAAACGATGATTACGACCAAGAATGGTTACATACAAAACTGATACGCCAATTTGGACGCACACAATACATCGGTCACATCGACTATGAATTTGAAAAAGATGAAATCCAATTCGGTGGAAAATTAAATATTGTTTTCTAATAACAAAACAAAAAATATGCGGTAATCACCGCATATTTTTTTATAAATAAATTATAATGATTTAGATACGCACGAACCCGAAAACGTAGTGTACAAAAGTTACATGAAGTTTCGGGTTCGTTCTCAGATGAATTATTATAATTTATTTAAGTACGCGATTGCGTCCATCCCTGCACTACACCCTGTTCCAACAGCTGTTGCAATTTGCATTTTCAAATCACTGTGAACATCACCTGCAACAAACATACCAGCCGGTAACACTGATGGCGCAAGCCGCCCCAATGCATCGCGTTTAATATCTTCGGATAAAAAGTCTGTATTTGCTTCGTGTCCAATTGCAACAAAAACCCCATCAACAACCAACTGTTCCCCCAAAGTTGTTGTAACAATCAGTTCACCATCTGTTGAATCTGGTTTTTCCTCAATTTTTTCTAGATCAGTATTAAACAAACATTCAATATTATCGCGTTGCGCAACGCGTTCACGCAACACCGATTCGGCACGAAAAAATTCTGACTTACGATAAACAATTTTCACAGTTTTTGCCAAGTCTGCCAAATACAATGCGTCATTTAATGCGCTGTTTCCACCGCCCATAACGATAACTGTTTTCCCACTGTAAAAAAATCCGTCACATGTCGCACAATATGATACCCCACGTCCCATCAATTCACGTGCACCAGAAATTTCCAATTTGCGTGGGCTGGCCCCTGTGGCAACAATAACTGTTTTACCAACATATTCTTTGTTATTCGCAGTAACAATAAAATCACCATTTTCACTTTTTACAACATTTGTTGCACTAACAAATTCTACAATCGCACCAAATGTTTCTGCCTGATTTTTCATAAATTCTGCCAATGCACTGCCACTGCCGGCCCATCCTGGGTAATTTTCCAATGTCGCAATACCAGCCATCTGACCGCCCAATCTGTCACCACCCAGAACAATTGTTTTTTTATTTGCACGCGCCGCATACAATGCCGCTGTCAATCCAGCAGGTCCCGATCCTAAAATAATTACATCATACATTTGCTTTTCTTCCTTTTTTTTCTTGGGGTCAATATAACAAAATTAGAACATATGCACAACCAAAATAATTAGAAAACAAAACTGTTGCACAAATTCTTTACAAACATTATAAACCGTTATAGAATACAACCCGAAATTATGCAAAAGGACGATAAAAAATGTTGGATATAAAATTTATTCGCGAAAACCCAGACATTGTAAAAAACGCCTGCGAAGCAAAAGGCATGACAGATTACACTGATAAAATCCTGGCATTGGACGCACGCGTTCGTGAATTAAAAACAATCACACAAAGCAAAACTGCTGAAAAAAATAAAATCACACGTGAAATTCCGACAGCCGCGGACAAAGCACCACTGATTGCAAAATCCAAAGAAATCAACGCAGAAATTGCGAATGATTTGGCAGAATTATCTGATAAAGAAAATCAATTAAACGAATTATTGCATTGTACACCCCAAATACCATCTGCAGACGCACCGATTGGTCGCGATGATTCTGACAATGTCGAAGTTCGTCGTGTTGGCACACCACGCAAATTTGATTTTACACCGCGTCCACAATGGGAATTATTGGAAATGAACAATTGGTATAAACCTGAAAAAATAGCATCGATTTGTGGAACGCGTACATACGCTCTTTTTGGCGAAGCTGCGGAACTTGAACTGGCGATTCAAACATATGTTATTCAGAAACTGATTGCCAAAGGATTCACTTTTGTAAATTGTCCTGCGATTACAAAACCACAAACAATATTTAATGCCGGTCACTTTATTGGTACAGATACATCTGTAATGAACAACGATGTATTTATGCTGACAGACACAGACAGATGTTTGGCAGGAACTGCTGAAATTATCCTAAATTCACTGCACAGTGATGAAGTGTTAAATGAAAAAGATTTACCAATTAAATACGCTGGTTTTTCACCATGTTTCCGCAAAGAAGCTGGTGCTGCTGGTCGTGACACCCGCGGAATTGTTCGTATACATCAATTTAACAAGGTTGAACAATACATATATTGTACACCGGAACAATCTGATGAAATGCATGAACATTTGTTAAACAACCTGTGTGAAATAATGTCTGATTTAGAATTACCATATCGTGTTATTGCGGCATGTACAGGCGACATGGGATTTAACAAAGTAAAAATGCACGATGTCGAAGCCTGGTTCCCAAGTGAAAACACATATCGTGAACTGGGTTCTTGTTCTTCGATTGGACAATTCCAAGCGCGCAGAACAAACACCAGATACCGCGCCACAGATGGCAGCATGCAATTTTGCGCAACATTGAACAACACAGGTATTGCACTGCCACGTGCAATTGTACCTGTTATTGAGAACCACCAAAACCCAGACGGTTCTGTAAATATACCACGGGCATTACAACCATTGATGGGTGGCCGCACAAAAATCGGTGGAAAACACTAAAAAAATAAAACGTCCGAATGGACGTTTTATTTTATAATAAACCATTCATAATTTCTTGAAAAAAGGAATTTTTAGGTATACCCTGTACTGGCAAAATAAAAATATGGGGCAAAATTATGAAGATACGCAATATTGCAATTATTGCACACGTTGACCATGGAAAAACAACATTGGTTGACAATATGTTAAAGCAAGCGGGCACATTTCGTGAAAACGAAAAAATTGAAGACCGCGTCATGGACAGTGGCGATATCGAACGCGAACGCGGGATTACTATATCTGCAAAACCTACATCAATTCAGTGGGGTGAATACAAAATCAACATTGTTGACACACCTGGACACGCGGACTTTGGTGGCGAAGTTGAACGTATTCTGTCGATGGTTGATGGTGTTGTATTACTTGTTGACAGTGCCGAAGGGCCTCTACCCCAAACAAAATTTGTATTATCCAAGGCATTAAAACTTGGGCTGCGTCCAATTGTATGTATCAACAAAGTTGACCGTAATGATGCACGACCAGATGAAGTTTTAACAGAAACATTTGATTTATTTGATAAACTGGGCGCAACAGATTCACAACTTGATTTTCCATATTTGTATTCTGTTGGTCGTGATGGTTGGGCAGTACGCGATTTGAATGACGAACGCAAAGATTTAACCCCATTGTTTCAATTGATTGTTGACCATGTACCTGCCCCAGATTGCAATGGCGAACGTTGCCAGTTGGATGCTCCATTTACAATGTTGGCAACCACTTTGGAAGCAGACCCATATGTTGGTCGAATTTTGACTGGAAAAATTGAATCAGGCACTGTTCGCGTTGGCCAATCTGTCAAGGCAATCAATCGCAACGGTGAATTTATCGAAAACGCAAAAATCACAAAAATCATTGAACACCGTGGCGTTGAAAAGATTTCACGCGACACCGCATCTGCGGGTGATATCGTTGTTGTTGCTGGTTTTTCACGCGCAACTGTGGCAGACACACTGTGCGATCCATCTGTCACCGAACCAATTCCTGCAATGCCAATTGATCCACCGACACTGACAATGACCTTCTTTGTAAACACATCACCATTGGCGGGCAAATCTGGTAAAAAGTTGACATCACGCATGATTGGCGAACGCTTATTCAAAGAAGCAGAAACAAACATCGCCTTAAAAGTTGAACAAAGCGAAAATAACGAAGCGTTCGAAGTATCTGGCCGTGGCGAATTACAACTGGGTATTTTGATTGAAACAATGCGTCGTGAAGGTTTTGAATTATCGGTATCACGTCCACGCGTTGTTATGATTGAAAACGAAAACGGTGAAAAACTGGAACCAATCGAAGATGTTGTAATTGATGTTGATGACGAATTCAGTGGTGTTGTTATTGAAAAAATGACAAAACGCAAGGCAACAATCACTGAAATGAAGGCTTCTGGTGGCGGAAAAACACGTATTGTATTTTCTGCACCATCACGTGGTTTGATTGGATATTTATCAGAATTCCGCACAGACACACGCGGCACAGGTATTATGAATCGTGTATTTGATAAATATGACACATACCGCGGTGCAATTCAGCAATATCGCCCAGGTGTATTGGTATCTATGGAAAAAGGCAATGCCGCAACATATGCATTGTTTAATTTGCAACCACGTGGCACACTGTTTATTGATCCACAAACCGAAGTATATTCGGGCATGATTATCGGCGAACACAGCAAAGAAAACGATTTGGAAGTAAATCCGATAAAAGGTAAAGAACTGACCAACATGCGTTCTGTCACAGCAGATGAAAAGCTATTCTTGGCACCACCGCGTCGCATATCACTGGAAGAAGCACTGTCATATATCTTGGATGACGAATTGGTTGAAATTACACCCGATACAATTCGCCTGCGCAAAAAAGAATTAGACAGTAACACACGAAAAAAATTAAAGAAACATGTTGAAGAATAAAAAAAACCGCCAAATGGCGGTTTTTTTATTACTGTATTCCGACGCGAAATTCATCACCCCAACCAGCAACTGGTTGACCACCAATAACACATTTCAGGTCTTCGAATCCATCTTCGACTTGATGTTTTTTCATAACACTGCTGGTAATCAAACCACCGGCAGTACCCAAAACAACTGCTGCGATTGAGTCAGATGCAAGACGCGCCGTATTAAATTCACCTTGGGCATTCTTCCAGACATTTGCTTCGCCAAATCCCGCAACAATCCCATCCAGCGCACTGCCAGCCGCAATAATCGCCGCGCGTGATTGTGAATCACTTGGAACTGTAATCTCTATTGTTTCCGTTATTGTTTCTGTAATAACTTGTTGACAATTGATTGCAACGGACGCAGTAACATCCGCATACAAATCATTATATTGATCAGCCGTTACATTTGGTGTTGCACACAACGCTTCTATTTGTGCAATCAATTGCAATGTTGCAGCATGTGATGCACAATTGGTTTTCCATCGTGCAAAATGACTAACATCAGTCGCAGGGCATCTAAACTGTGCACCACCATCCCCTTCTGAAACCGCACATGAACCCCGACCATTCTTGCCTATCAAAAACAATTTCCCGCCCGAACAAATACATTTTTTGTTCACCTCGTCCCATGTTGCTGTTTCTGTTGGCAAATCACAACACGCTTTACCTTCTGGTGTATCGCGTTTATCTTTGCAGCTTTTCTTGCTTTTCTTTCTTGAGGCTGAATTATTACCCTCATTTTCTGTTTCATGCAAAACCCAACAAAAATCATTGGCTATATAATATTCACTAACCGCATATACATTTACAACATCAATAGGCGCATAAATGTCTTTATCGCCAATCGTGGTTATCAATCTTCTATTTTCAGTTGAAGAACACTTATTAAATAATGATGAACCAATATTAGCCCAGGCATTTCCCCAACTTGTTGAACAACTGTAAACAGCAGCATCTGTTATATTTTCATTTTTCCAAACATGTGGTCCTGTAACAAGAACAATCGTCCCATTGTCGCAACCTTCTGTTGACCGGTGCCCACAAACCAAAGCCATACCATTTGCATCATTGTGATGCGCAATCGTAGGAAACAAATATTCATTAGACACCTTCATTGACGCACCTGAAAGACTCTGCACAGTGCAATTATAAGTTGCATTTGCACCAAAAGCATTACAGGTTATAACCGACATCAACAGAAACAAAATTTTTTTCATAATCCCATCCTAACCTATTTTATCTCTTTAATTTTATCATAAAATACCAACTAAACCAAGAAATAAAACAAGAAAAAAAAGCCCCTGACGGGGAATTTTTTTATTTATATTCTTTTATCAACTGTTGTATCTGGGCAGACAATACCAAATCATTTGCCAAATGCTTTTCAATTTGGCGAATTGCATACAATACTGTGGCATGATCACGACCACCAACAAAATTACCAATTTCAGACAGCGACAAACCTGTTACATTTTTCAATACAACCATCATTATCTGACGCGCCAATACCAATGAACGACTGCGCCCATTACCACATACCGCATCATATGACACAGCCAATTTTTCACACATTTCACGAACCATCACATTTGGTGTCTTAGATTTCTGTATTGTATCTGCCAACAAACGCTGTGCGACATCCATATCAACACATGCCCCCATTAAATCAGAATATGTTTTTATTTTTGTCGCAACACCCGCAACCAAGTGACCATCATTCGCAATGCGTTTAGTCAATTCAGTCGCAACATCTGATGATACACCTGCGCGTTGTAACATAATATTTTTAACATGTACATTTGGTGCTGTAATATCTGCAGTCAATCCAGATGCAAACAAAGACTGAATATTTCTATCAAACCCCGTCAAATTATTAGGCGCAACATTTGCGGTCAAAACAACATTTTTACCCATATTACGCAAATCAACAACCAATTGCACAAATTCTTCGGTTGACGCCTTTTTACCGGACAATGTTTGAACATCATCCAAAATAAATACATCACAGTTACGACAGAAATCTTTGAACGCGAAAATATTATGTTCTTTTAACGAACGTGTAAAATCAGATACAAACTGAGAACCAGTCATTTTTACAACACGTCCATTTGACGCGCCTGCGATACAATCTGTCAACAATGTTTTACCACAACCAGACGCACCATACATAAACAATGGCGAAAAAGTCACAGTTCCAGATGCAACCTTTTTGCATGCAGAAACAACGAATAAATTTTCTTCACTGCAAACAAAAGAATCAAAAGAAACTGATTTTTTATCTGTGATCTGTGCCGGTGTAAATACCTGTGTATTATTGTCATTTGCAACGATTGGCGTCTTGATATTTGCACTGCGCACAACAACCCTTACATCCAATCCAAAATCGCTTACAACAGATTTAATAACACCCGCATGTACACTGTTGATAAAGTCCGCAGAAAATTGATTTTGCGCACCTAAAACCAAAGTATTATCAACAACATCAAATTGCAGTGGCAAAATCCAAGACTTAAAACTTGCAGAATCGATTTTCGCAGCAATAGCATCCTTGATACTGTCCAAGTTTACCATTGATACCGTCGCCAGTGTCTGCATATTGTTTTCTCCTTTCCTTCCCTTAAAAGAGTGTCCTGCCCTTGCCTATTTTATATTCAGACAAGTATATTCAAGGACACCATAAATTAGACAAATTTTGACGCCCCAAACATGTTCTGAATACGTCAAATAATTTATAAGATATATTTCAGTTTACAACCAAATATTAAACAAAAAATGAACATTTACTTTTTGACAACGATTCGGTTTTTTATCGGTTTTCTGCGCATTGTATATACACTGTATATACATAAAAAGAATCATGCGCGCACATATCCACCATCAACTTTTCGCACCAAACCCTGCAATTCCAAGACAACTAAATCAGCCTTGATTTCCGAAACTGTTTTTTTGACAAGTTGTGCCAATACAGATTCTGAAACAGGAATATATCCAATTTTATCAATCAGGCAAATTTCCAAATCATTTTTTTCTGAATTTTTTTTCACCACATCATCTTTTTTTGATGTTTTGAAAAAGTCATCCGGCCCCATACACATTTTTGCGTCACCTGACCGAATCAGTGAATTTGGTCCCAACGCCCGTAAATCTGCGGGATGTGATGGAATCGCCCACACATCACGACCGAAATCAATTGCGAATCGCGCAGTTGTCATTGATCCTGATTTTAAGTCTGCTTCGCCCAAAATCAATGTATCAGACATTCCTGCGACCCAACGATTTCGTTGAACAAAGTTTGTTGTAACAGGAACAAACCCAACTGGCATTTCACTGATAACACAGCCCCGTTCGACAATTTCCCAATATAATGATTCGTTTTCCAGCGGCCATATATAATCAACCCCACCTGCCAATACAGCAATTGTATTTTCATTTCCAGCTGTACGCAATGCACCACGATGGGCTGCTGTATCTGTACCAATTGCCATCCCAGACACAACCGCAACATTATTTTCGGTAAACTTTTGTGCCATATCTGCAACAAATCCCATACCAGCCGCTGTTGCATGACGTGTTCCAACGATTGACACGGTATTTTTTTTCAATGTATCAACATTACCACGCACAGTTATAATTGGCGGATGATTTTTCAAATTCCGCAACTTTGCCGGATATAAATCATCATCATCTGATATATAATATATATTATTACGATGCGCGAATTCCATTTCTTGGATAACACTGTCGCGAAAATCGGCACTTATACCCATATAATCCAATACCCCCGTGGCAGATCCGAACCGTTTCATCAATTCTGCATACCGCACAGGGCCAATTTTTGGCGTACGAATAATCAACAACTTTTCCAATATATCTGACATAATGTTACTATACGACAAAAGACCAAATAAAAACCAATAAAAAATCCGCAAATGCGGATAATTTATAAGCTGGCCAAATCGAACAATCCACTATAACGTTCACACACAGTCTTGACCTGTGAATCATAGGTATTGTTCCATGCAGGCTTTTCGCATTCTTCCTTTAAGATTTTTATCTGAGATATAAATCTGTTATATTCTGCAACATTATCATTTTTCAAAACTAAAACTTGTGACCGGATCAGCTGATCACCACTCAACGCAGCCTGACCTTCTACCTTGCCACCAATTGCCTTGTTTCCGAATAATTCCATCGCCCCAACACCCAGCGCAGCACCACCAACAGATGCCCCAACAGTTCCCCAAACACGAGCAGTTTTTTTAGCATCTAATATTCTTTGACGCATATCTTCTGTATCTGTCCATGCCCCACATGTAATTGCGCGACCCATTTCGAAATATTTACCTGCAATACCAGACAAATCAATTCTGCTGTCATCTGACGCCAATTCAACCTTTACGAAACAAGTATTATTTTCCGGTTCGATTGTATCTTCGACCATCGAAGAATAATCATTCAAATTACTGTAACGCGACGCCCAAACAAAAGTATTTCCAATACCGATATTATTGGACATACATGCATTGCGTTCTTTTTCGCGTGTATCTTTGGCCGCAGGCAACATAACATCTGGTGTAACAGCCAACGCAGCCGCACTTTCTGTCAAAGATTTGGAATTAGATGCCGCCATTGCAGAAATCTGATTTTTCGACACTGTTGCACGTGGCGCAGCCTTCATTTGGTCTGCCATTGAAACACGACCACGCCCTGCGGGCGCAGCAACGGCACCAGACACCATCAAACAACCAACAAACAAAGATATGATTTTTCTCATACTCTCTTTCCCTTAAATAACTTATAAGTATATTATATCACAAAATCGACAAAAAATAAAGCATTTATAATAAAAAAACGGGACTATGCCCGCTTCTTTATTTTTTCCATTTCCATTCTATTTTTGATTCACTGCCAGAAATCAATCTTACTATATTACCACGATGGCGCCACATACATAACAATCCGATTGCCAAGAACGCAAAACCAACATAAATACTTATTGCAAATCCTAATACCGGTATCAAACAGAATACAATTGTCGCCCCTAATGAAGAAATACCACTGCTTATCGCGATTAGCAGCCATTCCAATCCACATACAACAAAAGACATCGGGCTGACCGCTAACAACACACCAAACAACGAAGAAATCCCCTTACCTCCCTTAAAATTCAACCAAATTGGGTAACAATGTCCAACGATTGCCACAAAACCACACCATGCACCAAAAGCATCACCAGACACATATTTACCAATAAATACAGCAGCAATTGCCTTGGCCATATCCAGCAACCAAACCAACCCAGCCATACGCAATCCACCAACGCGCATAACATTTGTCGCACCGATATTACCACTACCAACCTTGCGCAAATCACCCTTACCCACCAGTTTTGTCAGCAATAATCCCATTGGAATAGAACCTAATAAATAAGACAGAATCAAACTAAAAAGATAAATCATGTTATTTTTCCTTGATTTTATGTTTGTTTTTTATAAAATACCAGAAACATTTAGAAAATAAAAGGAAAATAACGTGGCAAATCATAAGTCATCTGAAAAAAGAATTTTGGTATCGGCCAAAAAGAACGCAAT
>JAZLAZ010000013.1:0-105159 GCA_045613445.1 Candidatus Enterousia sp.
AACAGATTTACAGTCTGCCCCGG
Organism: Candidatus Enterousia sp.; assembly: GCA_045613445.1. Taxonomy (GTDB): domain Bacteria; phylum Pseudomonadota; class Alphaproteobacteria; order Rs-D84; family Rs-D84; genus Enterousia. The sequence goes on from JAZLAZ010000013.1 coordinate 24, forward strand.
CTCTCCAACTCCGGCGCACGCCCAATCCTTGGTGCGGGCAGCGGGAATCGAACCCGCATTTCAAGCTTGGAAGGCTTGCATACTAGCCTTTGTACTATGCCCGCAACAAAATCAAAGCCCAATGATTATATAATAAATGAAAACAAAATCAAGCGGTAATTTATAAAGAAATAATTTTTATTATTATGATATTAGATATAAACAGTGCTGATAATCCATGTAACATTTGTTCCACAAAACAACCAGCACAATTTATTTATACATTATTATTATTTTATTGGTGGGAAACATTCAACTTCAACCATTTTCCCTGCATCTTTTGGGCAACATGCAAAAACAGAATTTCCCAAATCACGGAATATTTCACCAGCACAACAACCAAATTTATTTGGTTCTGTTCCATCTGTACATAACCCAGCATCCAAATTTGCCAATTCTTGCTCCAATAATACTTCTTCATCAGCAACGGGCACAACCACTTCTTCTGTGGCAACGATTTCTTGTTCTTCTGTAACAGGTTCAACAATTTCCATTTCAACAGTTGTTTCTGTTTCATCATCCAAATCTGGTTTAACAACGGACGCTGGCACAACTGTATTTTTTACAGCTGATGATTTGCGTTTTGCTGCACTGCGTGAACATTTACTGCGATATTCTGTCTTTAAGTTTTCCAATTCTGTAATTGTTGCGTCATCCATATCTTCGACACCAGACAATTCTACTATTTTTGCCTGAACATCCGAACAAGACAAACGTTCTGCCAATCTTGCTGATTCATCTGCAAACGCACCCGTAGCTGCAATCAACCCCATCAATGCAATCAGTATTTTCATATATAAAACCTTTGCTTATTGTTCATTGATTATTTTTTCAACCTGCAAAATAAAATCAATTGCAGGATTTGCTAATTTTTTTGCTGTTTCAAAAATTTCTTCTGCCGCAGCTTGCATATTCAAGCGCTTGTATGTTTCGACAACTTCGATTGTTTCTTCATTATCGAATTCATCATCTTCCAATGCACGTGCAATTTCCAATTCTTGGCGCGCCAATTCAACATATCTCGCATTGTTTTCAGAACAACCACGTTCAGACAAATTTGCATAAATTTTTGCGCGTTCAATTCTATGATTAGCAGACGCCCCAGAATGATCAACAGGTAATCTTTCCAACAAAGAATCTTCTATTCTTTTACATGCAGACATTTCTTCTGTCTTAGATGCTGAAGACAACGCAGAAACAATTTCCATTTCGCGTGCAATTGCTGTGCGATAAGTATCTTTATTTTCTGGACAACCATGCATGAACAAAGCTTCATAAATTCGAATATTTTGTTTATGGTCCTCTATATAACCAGAAGATTCATTTGCCAAATAATTTAATTGAATATCTTCGATAATTGCACATGTTGTTTTTTGTGAAGCATGCGGTACATTATTATCATTTGCAATTCCAATTCCAACCATAACACCGCACACAAACAACAATACCAGTGCCAACCAACCCTTGATTTTTTGACTGCGGGTATAAACGATTTTATAAACTTTTTTTGATTTTGCCTTTGCCATAACTTACTCTCTCCTAATGATTATGTTTTATTATACTATTGTACAACACCATTGTGAATTGTTATTTTTCTGTCTGCTCTGTTTGCCAAATTCATATCATGCGTCACAAACAGCATTGCCATTTTATTTTTACGCACAATATCCAGCAACAAATCAAATACAGCCCCTGCATGTTGCGGATCTAAATTACCAGTTGGTTCATCTGCCAATAAAACATCAGGATTATTTGCCAATGCGCGTGCCAACGCTGTTCGCTGTTGTTCACCACCGCTCATTTCTCCTGGATGATGTGCTGCACGATGTGCAACATTTGTTGCCTTTAACAATTTCATTGCGCGTACATTTGCGTCATTTTCATCCACACCATTTGCCAACATTGGCAATACAACATTTTCAAGTGCTGTAAAATCAGATAGTAAATTATGCTTTTGATACACAAAACCAATTTTATTTCTGCGGATTTTTGTGCGCATATCTTCATCCATTTTATGCACAGGCGCCCCACCAATAACGATACTGCCACCACTTGGTTTATCCAGCAACCCAACACACTGTAACAGTGTAGACTTTCCACATCCAGATTGCCCCACCAACGCAATTATTTCACCACGATGCAAATCAAATCCACCACCACGCAATATATGCAATGGTTGTCCACCCTCGATAAAAGTCTTTTTAATGTCACGCACCGACAGAACGATATCGCCCTGCTTTACCCTTGATAAAGAATTTAAAATATTCGCCATTTATAAAAAGTCCTTATTTATTCATTACGCAATACCTCTACCGGGTCTGTATTCGCAGCCTTCCATGCAGGATAAAGTGTCGCCAAAAATGCCAACATAATTGCAATCAATGCGATACCTAATACATCTGTCCAAACCAGTTTAGATGGTAATTCAGACAAATAATATAATTCCGCAGGAAACAAATCGCGTCCGGTCAACCATTGAAAAAACTGTCTGATTGGTTCGATATAAATTGCGATAACGACCCCCAAAATCGTACCAAAGAACGCACCAATAACACCGATTGATGTCCCAGACAAAACAAATATCTTCATCATTGACTTACGCGATACACCAAATGTACGCAACACTGCGATATCTTTGTTTTTATCTTTGACCAACATAACCAATGACGAAACAATATTAAACGCCGCTACAATTACAATCAGCAACAAAATCAAAAACATAACATTTGATTCAACCTGTAACGCCCCGACAAAACCACGATTCAAATCACGCCAATCGCGCACAACGAAACCATCAGGCAACAATCGTCCCAATGCCGCCGCAACATCTGTTGTTTCTTCTGGATTTTTCAAGAATAAATCTATATGCGTTACAGAATTTGGAATATTCAAATATTTCTGTGCTGTTTCCAACGGCATAAATATATACCCAGAATCATATTCATACATTCCCATAAAGAACGAACTTTTAACAGGATAAGACATTATGCGTGGCATAGAACCAAACGGTGTTGGGGTTGCCCCGTTTGCAGATACCAACGAAATATTATCCCCCATACCAACATGTAATGCGCGTGTCAGTGACGCCCCTGCGACCAGTTCGCCATCAAATATTGCAGACAAATCTTTACCATAAATACGCGTACCAGATTGTGTTTTCTTTGCCAAATCAGACATGCGAATTCCGCGTATCATTGCACCTGTACTGTTTCCGTTTGCTGTTGCCATAACCTGCCCTTCGGCGATTGGAACAATACCAGTTACATTTTCAGCAACCACTTTGTTTTGTCTCATCTTATCAATCAAGAAATCAAAATCTGCGATTGCACCATCTTGATGATAAACCACGACATGCCCATTCATACCAATAATTCGTCCCAACAATGTATCATGAAAACCGCCCATAACAGACATTACAACAATCAGCGTTGCAACCCCCAGCATAATACCAATCAGCGACACCCATGAAATAACAGAACCAAAACCACGTTTTTTGGCCCCCAGATATCTAAAAGCAATTTTCTTTTCCAGTTTTGAAAACATCTTTAAATCCCTAATCATTCAAAAAGTCACGCAATGCATCACCGATTAAATCTTCGGTATTATCATCATGTCCTGTTACACCATCGACAACAGAAATAATACGTGGTGACATAAACACAACCAATTCTGCAAATGGCGAAACCAGTGTTTCTGGTGTTGTTACAAACGAATGCGTTGGTATACCGACAATCACATAATTATCACCAACAGTCGACGGTATATTAAACGAAGACAATTCACCATTTGATGTACGCAACACAATCTTGGCATCAATTTTATCACGCCCACCAAAATCACCATATTTACCAGTTGCACCAATAATCAAATCAGTTTCCAGTCTTTCTTCTTTACCACATTGCCCGATATCAAATCGTGATTGCCAACCATTTGGTATTGCAAAAGTTCCCTGTGAAATCAGAACAACATTTGCCTGTTGTCCCAAGAATTCTTGTAATGTCTTTGTATTGATTTCTGGTCCGACGACCAACGCACGACCAACAACACCAGGAATTGACATTTTTATATTTTTATCCCCAAATGCAGGCAATAAATTCATCCACACAATTGGATTATCTGTACGCGGGTACACACGATATACATCAATATCCCACGCAATCATATACTTTTTTCCTGCGATATCTGCAATTATTTTTGCAACTTCTCGTTCTGTTTGATAATTACCTTCGAACACAACAGTCTTATCATTCCAATCAACCAACAGATTACGCATATCAGCACCATGCATTGCATCCAACAATGCCATTATAATAGTTTCATTTTGCGGCATCTTTATCAACCACTTTGCCCGATGAGATAAATGCAATTCGCCATTTTGTTCATCATACGAATAATAAGCACGCCCCATTTTGGTCATCAGTTCAATTGCATCTGTCAACGCACCAGAAGAAATCGTTCCCGAAATTTTTTCATATAATGGTTCATCTTCGATAACAACAATATCTGTACCTATCAATAATTTATCCAATGCCTGTTTTACAGTTAAATCTTTGAATTCATAATCATCAACCTTTAATTCTGGTATATTTCCCCCGACATTCAATCGAACAATTTCGACTTTTTCTTCTGGGACAACAGATACAACCTTTTGATTATTCCAATCTACTTCGCATCTTTTTGGCAATTCGATTGAAAATCTGCGTGCCGTATCTGTCGTCAACGCTGCTTTTTTTGGAAAAATCGGCACAGAATTTTCATCGATAACCAAATTATCAACAACAGTTACTGTATCAAACAAAGGCATATTCTGTTGTTGCTGTTGTGCACATCCAAAGATTGCCAAAACAGGGAACATACCAAATAAAACTTTTTTCCAGAAAACCATTTTTTCTTTCCTTTACTTTATATGAACATTTTATATCAAATATTCATAACTTTTTCAAATTCTTCCAACGACATTTCATGTATTGGTTTTTGTGTTGGCGTTGTTAAATTTTTTACCTTTTCGAACTGCACCGCAAATCTGTTTATCAGATTTACAATATCTGGTGCCAAATTTTTATCTACATCTATCAATCGTCTGCCATATTCTATAATATATTCCAGCAAGTCCGCCGCATAAAAACGTCCATTATAGTTTTCCATTGCAATTCCGCCCTTATTCACACAAATCGCGGACATCAGCATCGCTGTTTGGTTATACAGATTTGCCAGTCTGATAAACTGTTGCACAGATATTGCCATTAAAAATTCCTTTCTCTCTTTTTTTACATTATAAAAACTATTGCCACCAAAAGGCAATTAAATTATAATAACAAACATGAGAATAAAAATTTTACCACTTTTATTGATATTGACTGCATGTGCATCCGCCAATCGTGGCAGCATTGATAACGCCACAATATTGAACTGGGAAAACGAAGCCGTCACCACAGAACAATTTGTCCGCGATCACAAGGCATGCCTTGGCATAAACAAGCCTGCCCACCAACCGCGTTCCAGGATTGCAAAACTGATTGCACCGAATCAAAGTGCAATTATGCCTGATTGGGATGGTCTGTGGGTAACATTTCAATCAAATGAATATCGCGATGTTGGCCAGCGCAGTTTACTGTCCGTTCCACGCAACACGACATCTAAATCTGTCGGATCTTATCGCAAATGTATGTTCAGACGCGGATATCTGTTACGCGCAATGTAATCTTATCTATTTTACGACAAGCTTTCTGCCACCATTAAATTCTGTTATAAATACATGAACCGTGTCTGTCGGCAACATATCGGTGGCAATTTCCGGCCATTCAATCAAAGTAATATCATTTTCCATTGCATATTGCAGTCCAACTTCGGTCAATTCAGAAGAATCTGTCAACCTGTACAAGTCAAAGTGTGAAATTCCATCATAACTTTGCACGATTGTAAATGTTGGGCTGGGGACAACGGTATCTGCCCCACGCAAAGTCTGAATTATCGTTCGTGCGATTTCAGATTTTCCCATACCCAAATCCCCATGCAGCGCAACAACCACAGGTGCATGTAATGTTTTGGCAAAGTTACTGGCCCATTCACGCAATTTATAAACATCATCTAAAACAAATTCTTGCATATTTTACTCCACTAATAACAAATCATCTTCCAGTTTATGAATTTGGTCACGAATTTCTGCGGCTAATTCAAATTCTAAATCTTCTGCGGCCTGATGCATTTTTTTGGTCAGTTTTTTAATTTCACCGCGTAAAGAATCAGCATCCATAACGCCACCAGATTTATCATATACGAACCTGTGTGTTTTATCTGTTTTTTCTTGTTTTTCACCAACCTCAGCAAAGACCGCCTTGGTTACAGTTTTTGGAATTATACCATGTTCTGCATTATAATCCATTTGGATTTTTCGTCTGCGCGCTGTTTCATCCAGCGCACTCTGCATAGAATCTGTAATTTTATCTGCATATAAAATCACACGACCATTTGCATTTCTGGCTGCGCGTCCGATTGTCTGAATCAAGGAACGCGTAGAACGCAAGAATCCCTCTTTATCTGCATCCATAATTGCAACCATTTCACATTCTGGCACATCCAAACCTTCACGCAACAGGTTTATACCGACCAGCACATCAAATTTACCCAAACGCAATTCACGCAATAATTCAATTCTTTCCAATGTTTCAATATCGCTGTGCAGATACTTTGCACGCACACCATTTTCATTCAAATAATCCGTCAACTGTTCTGCCATTTTTTTTGTCAGCGTTGTAACCAATACACGACCAGAAACCTGTTTAACAGAATTCAACAAATCATCAACCTGATGTGTTGTTGGTCGCACTTCACAAATCGGGTCTAACAAACCGGTTGGTCGAATAACTTGTTCGGACACAATTCCCCCAGATTGGTTTAATTCCCATTCTGATGGGGTTGCAGAAATAAATATTGTCTGGGGTCGCAAATTATCCCACTCATCAAAAGTCAATGGTCTGTTATCGATACATGCTGGCAATCGAAAACCATATTGCGACAAAGTTTCTTTTCTGGCGCGATCACCACGACTCATTGCGCCGATTTGCGGTACAGTCACATGACTTTCATCAATAAACAAAACTGCATCTTTTGGCAAGTATTCAAACAATGTTGGTGGTGGTTGCCCTGGCAACCGCCCAGACAAATATCGTGAATAATTTTCCACACCACGACAAGTACCTGTACTTTCCATCATTTCGATATCAAAATTCACGCGTTCACGCAGTCTTTGTTCTTCGACATATTTCATATTCTGATGAAAATATTCCAATCGTTCTGCCAAATCGGCACGAATTTGTGTAATCGCCTGTAACACGCTGGGCATAGGTGTTGCATAATGAGTATTAGGATAAACAGCAATTCGATTTAACTTTTGCAATTTTGCACCTGTTAAAGTATCAAATTCCCATATTTCTTCGATTTCATCACCCCAAAAAGAAATTTTCCACCCCCTATCCACAGCATGAGACGGAAAAACATCCAATATATCGCCACGCACACGAAATTCACCACGTGCAGGCGCAACATCGTTTCTTTTATATTGAATATCGACCAATGCACGCACAACATCTGCCACAGAAATAAAATCCCCAGAATTCAAGACGACACGCATACCTGCATATTGTTCTGGTGACCCCATTCCATATATAGATGATACACTGGATACAACCACGACATCGCGTTCTTCCAGCATTGCACGCGTTGCACTATGACGCATACGATCCAATTGTTCATTTATCGAAGCATCTTTATCAATATATGTATCTGTTGTTGGCATATATGCTTCTGGTTGATAATAATCATAATAAGACACAAAATATTCAACATGATTTTTCGGAAAAAAAGATTTCATTTCTGTATATAACTGCGCCGCCAATATTTTATTAGGCGCCATTATCAGCGCAGGCCGTCCCAATTGGGCGATAACATTTGCCATTGTAAATGTTTTTCCAGACCCAGTTACACCCAACAAAACCTGTGATTGTCTACCATCATTCACACCAGCCACCAATTCTGCAATTGCGGTTGGCTGATCCCCCATAGGTTTATAATCACTTTCAAGATAAAATTCTGCTTTTTTCATTTTTTTATTCACAATCTTAAATATAATCCATTATAATCAAATTACAAGGAAAGAGAGAATGGCATTAAAACCCAGATATAAACGCAGAATATTTTGGTCTATAATTATAACACTTGCTTCAATTTTATTGATCAGTGTAATTATCCCGCAATTTATAACCTTAAACAGTTTCAAATCCGTTATTGAACAATCTGTACACAAGCAAACTAATGTTCCATTGAAACTAAATGGCGATATTCATTTCAGTCTAATTGGTGGCACCACAATTGTTGCGCACGATGTTGATATTCCAGATGCAAAAATTGGTTCTGTGCTATTTTCTATACCTTTTCACAGTTTTTTTAATTTACAAGATGCACAATTAAACGATGCCGTTGTTATATATGACGCAGACATAAATATAAAAAAACTGACACCTGCGTTTTTTAATCATAATATTGAAATATACAACAGCGACATTACCCTGTACGGAAAAAAATTTCACATTATCCGTGCAGACTTTACCAACGATGAATTTCATGGTGTTATCCGTAGCACAAACCACAAATACGAAGTTGAATTTATCAACGACACATTTAATATAAAAAATAAAACCAACAAACTGGATTTATCTGGTCAATTCTATTCTGACGGAACGATACGCGGTCATATGGATATTGAAACAAAAAACATAAACAAATGGTTTGGATTTGACGAACCGACAATCACACATCCTGTAAAATTGACAACTAACTTTGAATGGGACGGTGGCAACGGGTACAGTTTCACAAACTTAAATGCGAACGGTTTTTCTGGCAACATAACAGTATCTTCAACAGGCGACAAGACAATCCAATTGGTATCAAACGACGCAAACATTGATTTATCATTTTTATCAAAACCGACAAATCTGCTGAACAAAACTACATTTAATTTAGATTTTTATGGTCACATAAAATTTATGAATCATATATTTGAACACTTAAAGATAGATGTTATTGCTTCTAATGACACACTACAAATAACGAACATCATCGCAGACAATATAATTATTACAGGCGGTCAAATAACACAAAATGGCGCCAAAGATATAATGATAACGATGCCTGTAAAAGACACTAATGCGATGTGTTTGTTTTCTGGCACACCATCTGATTGGCAATGTTCAAAATTCACATATGGCGACCTGTACGGCAGTATATCTGTAAAAAACAATATATTTGATATAAACATACAATCAAATAACCCAATGCCAAAGAACACATCTGAATACATGAACATGGTTTATAAGCTTGGGAACAGTGGCACAATAAAGTTCAAATTTTCCAATATTGGTGGTACATACAAAATTGATAATAAAACCATAACACCGATATATGATTTTGCAAATTCCAAGACATTAAAATGGTTAAATATAAATATTCCTTTTTTACCAAAATATATGTTACACGACATTGGTAATTTCACATGGCAAAACAACATGCTAACATTCACCCCAGACAACAAACAATGGGAACTGTCAACATACAGCAATTATTTTTATATATCTGGCGACAGTATAAAAAAATGGTTTCCTAATTTAGATTTTCGCTTTTTGAATGACAGTAAATATACCATATCTGGACATTATAATAAAAACCAAATATCCAATTTGAAAATAGAAATGTTTGGACATGAATTTACTGGTTCTGTATCGAACAAACACCTGACATTACATACCGACATATTATCAATAGAAAAATTTCAAAACAAAAAATTCTTTGAACGTTTTTCAGAACAAGAATTTTTAACCAACGATCCGATACTAACATTATTTGATATGCCGTATAAAATATCGCTATCTGCAGACAAGTTAGTATATAACGAAAACGAATATAATAATTTTGTATATTTACTAAAACCGAACACACAAACATTTTCTATCACAGACAAATCGCGTGGAAACATGCTGGCAACCATAGACAAAGACAAAACAAACTATGAAATATTTACCCAATTAAATCAGTTCAAAATAAATGGGTCATTATTATCTGATAACATGCCATTAAACATACGCGACACAATGATAACAGGCGAACTAAATTTCACAACACACGGAAAAATTGCTCACGACATATACTATAATTCATTCGGTGACATTGACTTATCTTTTTCAAAAGGATATTTAATCGGCATGTCATTTGATGACTTTTATGCTTCTGCAGAAAACATAACAACATTAAATATAGAAAACGCATTGGCACACACATTAAAGACAGGTGAAACACAAATAAAAAACATGCGTTTAATTGGCACATATGATAATGGTAATTTCATAACAACCCAACCAATTGAATTATCGATGCGTCATACAAACGCAGTTGGTGGACTGGCCATAACAAATGGAAAAATGACAGCAGAATTTGATTTAACATTGCGCGGGACAGCACCAACACCTGTCACAATCGAACTTAGTATACTACCAGACGGCGGCCGTAATTATTCATTATCTGAAATAATGCAAAATTTAGATACAGGATTTATGCGTGCATTTGTAAAAACGCACGACAAGTTTTAATTTTTTAATTCTTGTTTGAATTCATATCTAGATAATATTTTGCCATTTGCATCAGCATAGTAAGTATATCGCCCTACTTTTACACAGTGTAACCCATTTGCATAAAATTTTATATTTCGTTGTGAACGCAACAATGTTCTATTTTGTCCAATTAAATCTGCGCGTGCACCGAACAACATACATGACACGCGTCCCCAAAAACCACGAACGATATATGGTGCATATAATACGCCACCGCGTTTTTCCAAACGCGACACATTATATCTATCATAATTAGATTTAATTTTATTTTCTTGATATGAAGTTAAATTCAAAATTTCAATCAGTTTATCTATATAATCGTGCATGATAATCTCTTTTGTTATTTAATCAGCACTAATTATATTTATATAACACAAAATCCCAACAGGTATGAATTCATAAAAAATCCCCCAAACTGGGGGATTTGTTTTTTTTAGTTTTTCTTTCTGACTTGGATATGCACATCACGCAACTGTTGTTCTGTAACAGTTGTTGGTGCACCCAACATCAAATCTTGTCCGCGTTGATTTGTTGGGAATGCAACAACCCCGCGCAAGTTTGGTTCGCCCAATATTATTTGTACCAATCTGTCGATACCAAATGCACAACCACCGTGTGGTGGCGCACCATATTGGAACGCAGCATACATACCGCCAAACTTTTGTTTAACAACATCTTCACCATATCCTGCAATTGCAAATGCTTTGATCATTGTTTCTGGGTTATAGTTACGCAATCCACCACTGCAAATTTCCGCACCATTTAACACCATGTCAAATTGATTAGCTTTGATTTTCAATGGGTCACCATCAAGTTCACCTTTTGGCAAACTAAATGGATTATGACCAAAGTCAACATTGCCTGTTTCTTCGTTTAATTCATACATTGGGAAATCTTCGATCCAGCACAAACGGAACTCTTTTGAATTTATCAAATTCAAATCTTCGCCCAATTTGATACGCAATTTACCTGCGGCCTTTGATGCTGGTTCAACCATATCACAAACAAAGAATAAAGATGCATTATCGCCTGCGATTTCATGCAATTTTGCAATTCTATCTGCATCCAATTTCTTTGCAACAGGTCCTTTGGCTTCTTCTGCGAATACGATGTACCCCAAACCACCCAATCCCAGTTCTTTTACTGCATAATCACCCAGTTTATCAAACCAAGAACGTGGCTTATCCGCAGAATTTGGTGCAGGTATCGCACGAACAACCGCCCCATTTTCAATTGCGTTTGCAAAAATACCAAAATCAGATCCACGGAACACATCCGTTACATCGTGTATAACAATTGGGTTACGCAAATCTGGTTTATCAGAACCATATTTCAACATTGCTTCATCAAATGGAATATGCGGAATATCTTCTGCAATAATTGCATCTGGCACAAATTCTCGTATCATTTCAGGCATTAAAATATCACCCACAGCCTGAATATCACGCAAATCAACAAACGACATTTCCAAGTCCAATTGATAAAATTCTAATAATCTGTCTGCACGCAAATCTTCATCACGGAAACAAGGTGCAATTTGGAAATATCTGTCGAATCCAGAAACCTGTAACAATTGCTTAAATTGTTGTGGTGCCTGTGGCAATGCATAAAACATTCCATGATGATTACGACTTGGCACAATAAAGTCGCGTGCTCCTTCTGGACTGGACGCAGTCAAGATTGGTGTTTGGAATTCTGAAAAACCCATTTCCCACATTTTATCGCGCATAAATTTTACAACACGATTACGCATTAAAATATTTTTGTGCAAAGAATCACGACGCAAATCAATATATCTGTATTTCAAACGCAAATCTTCGGACACACTATCATCGTCACCGAATACCTGGAAAGGCAAAACATCTGAATTTGTTAAAACTTCAAAGTTCTGCGCCTGAATTTCGATACCACCTGTTGGGATTTTATCATTTACCGCAGATGCATCACGTGCAACAACAGTACCTGTAATTTTGATAACAGATTCTGGGCGAACCTTTTCCAGATTTTCATCGCCACCATCAAATACAACCTGTGTAATTCCATAATTATCACGCAAGTCAACAAACAATAATGCCCCATGGTCACGCTTACGATGAACCCAACCGGACAAAACAACCGTTTCACCAACATTTGCAGTATTCAATTCACCACAAGTATGTGTTCTATACTTTGATTTTAAAGATAACATTTTGGTCCCTTTGTTTTATTTTCGGGCACAGAAACAATTGGAATTTCGGCACCCGTATTGTTATTAAATTTCAGGGGCGCAAGTTATTTTATACTGCGCGGTGCCACCCTGATTTATAACTTTTGAACAACTCTGTCACTCCGTGGTTGTCAGTCACATCAACATGTCATAAATTGCAACAACATAATACTAAACCAGAAAAAACACATTTGCAATAACAAAGATTCCCAGAACATTGAAAAAATATCTACTTTCATATATAATTCAATCCAACTAGCAAAGAAAGGGACAAACATGATAAATGTGCTTTTACAATTTGTAAAAACAGCAGGTAATTATTTAATCCAACAACAAGACGCAATAAAACCATTATTAAACAAGGATTCATCTGTATGTTCTGTTGTCACCCAGGCAGACTTACACATATCCGACATGTTTGAACAAATCTTGAAAACAAATTTTTCTGATTTGAACTATATGATTATTGACGAAGAAAAAATATCCAAATATGGCGACGATATTTTTGATAAAGTCAACCAGTCTGAATACCAATTTGTCATCGACCCAGTTGACGGAACAATTCAATACGCAAATGGCCATCACCTGTTTGGGATTACAATTGGTGTTTATAAAAATGCAACGCCATTGATGGGAATTATATACATGCCAAAAATGAAAGAACTGCTTTATTTTGATGGCACACATGCATATCACATACAAAACCCATTCACCGACACAGAAATCAAGACAGAATTATTACCACACTCGCATTCATTTGCCCCGATTGCCTTTGCGAACCAATTTACATGGGATATAAACAATTCTGCATCTTTGTCCAAGATTGTATTTTTTAATTATTTTTCTGCTGTATCACAGTGTTTTTACACTCTTGTTGGCAAATCGCGCGCATTATGTATGAAGACCTGCTTGTGGGACATCTCTGGCACAATTCCGATTGCTGACTATCTTGGGATAAAGATTTTTGAATACGGCACCAAGAAAATATACAACAGTATTTCACCGGAATATTTCAACACGGACATGAGTACAAAAAAACACTGTATAATGTGCTATCCAGAAAACTATGATGAAATTGCGTCACTGGTCACACCAAAACAAATAATCGACAAATAAATTCACAACTTAGGTGGGAAAATTCTGGTGCCCTAAGCAAGAATCGGACTTGCGACTCGTCCTTACCAAGGACGTGTTTTACCACTAGACTATTAGGGCAATAAAACTGTTCCAATTATACGGACAGCATATTAAAAATCAAGGACAATTTTAGACTAAAAATTATATGCAAACCCAATACCATAAAACGCATACGAATTGTTTTCTGGGGCAGTATTACCATTTGACATATGCTGTATAAAAAATTCTATGGATGTACAATCAGACATACGATATGCACCACCAACCTTGAATCCAAAAATCAGTTTTGAACCAATTCTATCATTTTGTTGTGCCTGGAAACCTGCGCCAAATCCCATAAACAGATTCCAATTATTCCAGTGTATCAAACTGATATCAGATGACACCATTGCAATTGGTATTGTAAAATCACGCCAATCCCAACCATATTTTTCTCCATACCCTATTGTTTGAAATACATTCAAAGATATTCGTGCTGGGATTCTAAAAAAACAGCTTGGCTGCGAATACTGAAATTGCATTATTGTAAACGGAACAAATTGTGTTGGCAGAGAAATCAGGAAGCCATGATTTGTACCAGTACCAACATTAAAAACGATTTGATTATCATACCCATTAAAGAACGGATTTTCATCTGCATTTGCTGACGCAACAAAACAAACAAAAAAAATAACCAAAACACTTCTCATAGCCTACATTTTACCATGTAAAAAAATCACAACAACAGGACAATAAACCCTAAAAAACATGTAAATGTGTGTTTTGCTTGCAATTCAAAAAAATACTGTTATAATCTTTGTCGCTTGGCAGCGTAGCTCAGTGGTAGAGCAGAGGAATCATAATCCTTTGGTCGGGGGTCCGAATCCCTCCGCTGCTACCAAGATTCAAACCGGGTTTATCCCGGTTTTAATTTTGGTATAGTTGTGGCGGATAAGGACCCCAAGGTCCGACAAAAAAGCAGGTTTTGCAAGTACAACGCAGCGAAACCGTTGCGATTTGGAAAGGGACCCGCACACAAAGTGTGTGGGAATACACAATCCCTCCGCTGCTACCAAGATTCAAACCGCCTGAATGGAGGCTTTATTTTTGATTTTCTTTAAGTCTGTAAATTATATTATATAATTGTGCAGAATTGTCGGTTGTTGGAATTTGACCCAATATGCGTTTTTCTGCCATATTTACAATCTTAAAAAACTCAGGTGATTTTCTGCGTGCAAAAAAGCGTTTTATATCACTTTGGGTTTTATCCAATGCAGTACCGACTTCGTGTTTGGTTTTGTGTGCTAATAATATTCTTGTTCCATAACCATCACTGACACCACTCCCACGTTTTATTTCTATTTCTCCGTAATGTTTTTCAATATATATTTCGCCGGGTACAAAACCTTCAAATGGCGAAAGATAGCTCTTTTCACGACGTTTTTGTGGTGCTTTACATGTAGCATAAACAGTTAAGCAATATGGGTAATCTGCTAAACCATATCTGATAAAAGTATATCCCAGGTTCCCATCTCTACAAAATGACGAAACTTTAACGTTTTTGTCTGTGATAAAAGTAGATACAATATCGTAAATCTCTTGTGTCATTTTTATTTGTCCTTTTTTGAATTTGTTACCAACTTCTATAGACTGTAGTGTCCATCTTGTTATTACACATAATACAACACTATTTTATATTTTGTCAAGGTGTAGTTTTGTGTTTGATTTGATTGTGTTTTTTTATTCTGTGCATCGGGGTGGTGAAGGACACCCAGATGGGGGTATGCCGGTTCGCAACGCGAATTTGCCCAGGGGAATGAAGCGCAGCGGAATCAATCCCTCCGCTGCTACATCCTATGCTTATTACTTTCCCCCTGTTGACTTTTTTGCGCTTATTTATAATAATAGGTCTGCTATTATATAACAAAGGAAAGGAAATATGCGTAAAATATTGGCATTTTTTAGTGCACTGTTACCGGTATCTGCATTTGCAAACCCTGCATGTCCAGTATGTACGATTGCGATTGGTGCAGGTTTGGATATCGCGCGCCGTTTGGGCGTTCCAGACAGTGTTGTTGGTCTGTGGGCTGGTGCTTTATTGACATTACTGGGATATTGGACATTAAAGTTTATGGACAAACGCGGCTGGCACTTTTGGGGTCGTGACACAATTATAATACTGGCATCAATCGCGATGGTTGGTTTTGTATATTTGGGTGTTGTTGAATATAACCCAACACTGATTTGCGGTGGTCTGATTATGGATCCTGTATTATTTGGTACATTGTGCGGTGCATTGATATTTATACTGACATCTAAGTTATATCAGTGGATGAAAAAGAAAAACGGTGGTCATGCACACTTTCCATTTGAAAAAGTTGTATTACCGGTTGTTGCACTTGCACTGGCCAGCTGGGCAATGATGTTATGTTTTTAATATACGGGGGAAATTATGAAAAAAATTAAATCTGTTCAAGAATATGTCGAAGCTCTGGATGCAGCAAAAAAAGTAAATCCAAAAGATTTGTCCAGTGATCAAGATTTAACAATCGGTATTATGAACCTGATTTCAATTGAAGAACATTTGATGTTTTCCGGCGCAAAAACAGGCAAACATGAATTTTATGACTTAATCAATGAAGTTCGCGAAATGCGCAAAAACGCAATGTTAAAAATCATCCCATCATACGAAGGTGAAGTATGGTGTATATCAAAACACCTGCTGGCTGCGGCTATGCGCGTATTCGAAGTTGGAACCAAAGCATTGGCATCTGGCGACAAAAAAACAGCATATGAATTATTTGATCAGTCATATGAACTGTATTCTATGTTCTGGGGATTGAATATGGGTATGCTGACAGGTGATGCAAAAGAATCAAAAACAACAAAAAAAACTGCCTCTGCTAAAACATCCCCTGCCCCAACAAAAACAGACGGTGGCAAGGTGTCAAAATTAAAAGCATGGGTAAAAAATGCTGTAAATTGTTGTATTGAATAAAAATAACAATAAAGACACCGCCCGATTGGGCGGTATTTTTTTACACCATAAACGGCAAGTTTTCCAATGTTCCTTCGGCAACACGCACATTGACATCAATCAACATAAATATTGAATCTGGTGATTGTTGTATATGTTCAGAAAAAATAGCCGTATCCAACAAGTGGCTGGTATTCACAGACAATTTTGTTATCAAATGATCATCATCCAACAATGTATAAATTGGTCCAATATTATTTGGTGTATTTGCACCGATTTCATGTTCGTTTTGTGGGCAACGCAAACCATCCATAATTGTTTTGACACGGTTATCAATATCACTGCGTGGCACACCAACGATTTCTGGGTGCATCATTTGAATATCTAATTCTGCAATCAATTTTAAGTTTGGTGTAATAATCGGGTTCCAATCGATTCCCCCCACATGTCTTGTTGTAATTGGGCTTTTTGTTGGGTTTGGCACCATATATTGTGTCAAGTTATTCCAAGGGCTGTGTTCAACCAGTTTCTTTAATTGTGGATGGAACTGCATACGAATATCTGCGATATGCTGTGCACGCTTTTTTGGGTTGATTAAAATATCACCAAAATATAACAATTTAAATTTCATTTTTTGCCCCTTTTTACTTGATAATTATACCAGAAATTGCTATGTTTTACACAGAAAAAAGAAAGGAAAATTAAATGGCTGTAAATAATGAATATACTGGCGATTCCATCAAGGTTCTAAAAGGACTAGAAGCGGTTAAAAAGCGTCCTGGCATGTACATTGGCGATGTCGGCGAAGGTGGGGCAGGCCTACACCACATGATATACGAAGTTGTCAACAATTCTATTGACGAAGCGATGGCAGGATATGCAGACACTGTATATGTATCATTAAATGCAGACGGCAGTGCGACAATACGCGACAATGGTCGCGGTATGCCATTTGACATCAATCATGAAACAGGCCGCAGTGCATTGGAACTGATTATGTGTGAATTGCATGCTGGTGGTAAATTTGACAACGAAAGCAACGGCGCATACAAAGTATCTGGCGGTTTACATGGTGTTGGTGTATCTGTTGTAAATGCATTATCAAAGTGGCTGGAAGTACGCGTATGGCGTGGCGACAAAGAAGCGTTTATGTCATTTGCAGACGGTGTTCCAACATGCGACTTGAAAATATCAGAAAACAAATCTGGTATTGAACACGGAACAGAAGTAACATTTTTACCATCTGCAGAAACATTTACTGGCACAGAATTCAGTTTTGACACCATGGAAACATGGTTACGTGAACAATCATATCTAAATGCAAATGTAAAAATCATACTGGAAGATTTGCGTGGTTCTGAAAAAAAAGAACGCGAATTTCACAGTGTTGATGGATTAAAAGGTTTTGCGACTTATTTGAACAAATCCAAGGAATTATTAAACCGCGAACCAATCCAAATGATAAAACAACAAGAAGATACATACATTGAAATTGTTTTACAATGGACGACTGCATATACAGAAACATCATTATGCTTTACAAACAATATTCCAAATCGTGATGGTGGGACACACTTGGCTGGATTTCGTGCAGGACTGACACGCGCAATCAATAAATACATTGCAGAAAAAGGCACAAAGAAAGACATCAATTTATCTGGCGAAGATTTCCGTGAAGGTTTAACAAGTATCGTTAGTGTTAAAATACCAGATCCAAAATTTGGTTCACAAACCAAAGATAAATTGGTATCCAGTGAAGTTCGTCCAATTGTTGAAAGTACAGTATCTGAAATGCTGTATGAATTCTTGGATGAAAACCCTGCAATTGCGAAAACAATCGTTGATAAAATTATCGAAGCTGCCACCGCACGTGAAGCTGCCCGTAAAGCGCGTGAATTATCGCGCAAGAAAACGGGTCCTGAACTTGGTGGTCTGCCTGGTAAACTGGCCGCCTGTTCTGAACGCGATCCATCAAAATGTGAATTGTTTATTGTTGAAGGGGATTCTGCGGGCGGTACTGCAAAACAAGGTCGCGACCGTAAAACACAGGCGATATTACCATTGCGTGGTAAGATATTAAATGTTGAACGTGTACGTTTTGATAAAATGTTGGGATCAGACACAATTGGTGCACTGATTACAACAATGGGCGCTGGTATTGGCAAAGATGAATTTGACATTGAAAAAATGCGTTATCACAAAGTTATTATCATGACCGACGCGGACGTTGACGGTCAACATATTCAAACCTTGTTGATGACATTCTTTTATCGTCATATGCCACAGGCAATTGAACGCGGATATATCTATGTTGCAAAGCCACCACTGTATGGTGTAACCCGTGGCAAGCAGCAAATTTATTTACAAAATGAACGTGAAATGGACAACTATTTGATGGAACAGTTGGCCACAGATGGTATGATTGAAACCACAAACGGTGTTCAAATTTCTGGTGCAGACTTAAAGCGTTTACTGGGATTAGTTTTGGATATGCGCAATTGCTTACAACCATTAAATCATGTTATGCCATTACGATTTGTCGAAGCGCTGGCATTAAATGGTGTATTTGAAAATGAAAGTTCTGAAAATTTTGCTGCAGCACAACAGATGTTAGATGCCCAAGAACTGGAATTCGAACGCGGATGGAAAATATCCACAAATGAATCAGGTATCGAAGTTACACGCACATTACGCAGTGTTCGTGAAACATACCTGTTACCACGCGAAAAAATCAACGGAATGGAAATTCGCAGTTGGCATCGTTTGAATGGTCGCGAAGAATTGATTGATACATTTAACAAACCAACAGTATTACGTGTAAAATCTAAATCACAAAAGATTTGGGGTGCATTGACATTATTAAATACTGCATTTGAATACGCGAAAACAGGTTTGAAAATCCAACGATACAAGGGTCTTGGTGAAATGAACGCAGAACAATTATGGGAAACGACAATGGATCCAAATCATCGTTCATTGTTCCAGGTCAAAATTGATGACGCAGCAAAAGCTGATGAAGTTGTATCAATGTTGATGGGTGATGTTGTTGAACCGCGTCGTGACTTTATCGTAGAAAATGCATTGGATGCAAATTTAGATGTATAACCAAGATGGCACAGGATAAAACCTGTGCCAATTAAATAAAGGCACAAAATGATGTTTACATCTTCTAAGAAATCGCATTTGAAAGACGAAATTGCGCGTCTTGAACAAGAATTGTTTGAATTATCAAACAACTTGTCTGAAAGTCAGGTTGCATACAAGCGCGCCAGATTACAATACTTAAAACAACAATTGGCAGATATTGATAAAAATAAATTCAAAGACGCATCTGATAAATTAAAACAAGATATGACAAACAAAGACATGATGGCTGCACTATCTGCTAATAACGGAAGAAACAATTAAATGTTTTCTGCACAATGGTTTTTTAATCTGGAAAAACAGTTGCGTACCAACGGACACGATTCTGATAATCAATCTTTTGACGAAATATTAAAAAATCTACAACACAGAACTGTATATTCACCAGATGAATTTGCTTTTCATTGTGCATATGTAATTTTGGCTGGTGGATTTTCGCAACAAACAGCAAAAAAAATACATGAAAAGATTATAAAAACACTACAAACACATGACGGAGATTTTGAAACACTGATACATATATTCAACAATAAAAATAAAATAGCAGCGATATGCAAAATATGGGAAAATCGTCTTATTTTTTGTAACGAATATTATTTGTTAAAAACATTAGACGACAAAATAAACTATCTGCAAAAATTACCACACATTGGAAAAATTACCGCAAATCATTTGGCGCGCAATCTGGGCGAAGATGTTGTAAAATATGATATATGGATTCAGCGTCTTGGCTGTGTATTTGCACAAAAACCAGAATTATTCACACAAATAAACAATGGAAAATTATGTAAAGAAATTCGCCAATCATGTGATGAAATGTTTTCACATTTGGCAAAAGAAACAAACTTGCCTCGCGGGTACATAGATGTGGTACTATGGAAATCATTACAACAAGGATTGATAAAACCATGGATGTAAAAATTGAACAATCTTGGAAAAATGCATTATCATCAGAATTTGATAAAGAATATTTTTTGAAACTGACAGACTTTGTACGCAACGAATATCTGTCTGGAAAAAAGATATACCCAGATGCGAAAAATATTTTTAACGCATTTAATTTATGTCCATTTAATTCTGTCAAGGTTGTAATTATCGGCCAAGATCCATATCATGAACCGGGCCAGGCACATGGGCTGTGTTTTTCTGTTTTACCACCGACACCTAATCCACCCAGTTTGCAAAATATATACAAAGAAATTGAATCAGATTTACATCGTCCATCTGCAACAAATGGCGATTTAACATATTGGGCAACCCAGGGTGTATTATTGCTAAACTCTACACTGACAGTTCAGGCACATCTGGCTGCATCACACAGTGGACATGGCTGGGAACAATTTACAGATTCCGTTATTCGCGCATTAAACACACGCGACAACATTGTATATATGCTGTGGGGTTCATTTGCCCAGAAAAAAGCATCAATTGTAAATCCGAATACAAATCTGATATTAAAAAGTGCGCACCCATCACCACTGTCTGCATATCGCGGATTTTTTGGAAATCATCATTTCAGTCTTGCAAACGAATATCTGACACGCCATAACAAAACCCCAATTGATTGGTAAAAGCAGTGCCGACAGTGTAGTGTACATAACGCTACATGAACTGCCGGTATCGTTTTTAGATGAATTATTATCAGCAAATAAAATAAATTAGAATAGTTTAGATAAAAGCAGTGCCGACAGTGTAGTGTACATAACGCTACATGAACTGTCGGCACCGTTTTTAGATGAATTATTATAATTTATTTTATGATAAGGCAGATGTAATCTGATCCTGCATTTGAAAAGTCCCCAACACAACCCACGCAATAATTGCGGACACCATCAAAATTCCAATACTGTTTAATGTGCTGGAAATTTTTTCCATTTTACGAACAGACTCGTTCAGATAATCATTTGCAACATGATTCATGTTTTCATCAAATCCGTTCATATCAGCATAAATTGTTAAATCGCCGATAATTTCAGAATCAGGGAAATCATA
Source organism: Candidatus Enterousia sp. (assembly GCA_045613445.1). Classification (GTDB taxonomy): domain Bacteria; phylum Pseudomonadota; class Alphaproteobacteria; order Rs-D84; family Rs-D84; genus Enterousia. The sequence goes on from JAZLAZ010000013.1 coordinate 22,156, forward strand.
TTCAGATTTTGATAATGCAACCCCCAAATTATCACCATTTGCGATAAATCGCAGTGTCGTATCCAATATTTTACGCAAATATTTATTTGCACTGTCTGATAGCATGCGCATTGCATCTGGGATTGTAACACCTGCGCTGACCATTGCGCCCAGTGACATCAACCACCCCACAGCGACTTGAATTTTATAAATATTCCATGGTGGCAACTTATCAAACATTTTACGAATTCGCCCAGACCAGTTTGCCATACTTATCCATATTACTGCGACCGCAGACGCAAACCCAACCAAGAAAAAATACCAATATTTTATAGAAAAATCAGACAACCATATCAAAGACCGTGCAGACCCCCGCCATATGACACTGCTGCCTGCAACTTCGGCCAACGGTGGCACCAGATACAATCCGACCATAATAATGATACCAAATGTCAGCGCCAACAAAAACAATGGGTATGCCACAGCACTTGTCATTGCGCGCTTTATACGCTGTGTACCCTCTACAACGCGTCCAACATTTTCCAGCGCAACCACCAAATTAGACAGATTTCCAGATGTAACCAACAGTGTTTCATCTGGCGGCACCCAACCGCGTGTTGCTTCGGAAAAAGTCATACCTTTTTCCAGATTTTTTTGCCACTGGCGCATAACGATAGCAAAGGGTTCTTTTGGCTTTGTACCATTTTTTGATTCAACCATTTCCAATCTTTCCAGCGCATCAATCAATGTAAAATCATTACGCAACAACGATGCCAGTTTGCGACAAATTGCCATACGCTTTTCAGTATTCGTTCGAAAGACCCACTTTGCATATAACAATTCCAGTTTATTCATATCAATACACCCCTGGTTGATCCAGCTGTCCAACCCAACGTTCCAATTCATCGACACTGATAATGCCCTGCAACATCAATGATGTTGCAGCTTCTTTTAATGTTCTACCATCCATTTCTTCCAACCAATATCTGACTGCATCATCTGTTTTACCGGCCAATGCTAGCTGTAAAAATTCACTGTTTGTTATTATAATCTCGCCAGCTTTGACCCGTCCCAGATTACCTGTTCCGTTACAGTGTTCACACCCTGCCCCGCGTTGAAAAACTTGACGCATACCGATATCACCATACGCACCCATAACACGTCTATATGCCCCGCGTTCTGGATGATTTGCCAATGGTTCACGACAATATGGACAAACCTTTTTGAACAAACGCATTGATACTAAACCACGCATCAATGTTTCTTCTTTTAATTTGAACGGTTCAATACCCAAATCTAATAATCTGGTCAATGCAGCCATTGCAGAATTTGCATGCAAAGTCGTCCAAACATTATGTCCAGACAATGCCCCACGCACAGTCAATTGTGCCGCGGCCAATGTACGAATTTCACCGACCATCAATGTATCTGGGTCACTGCGCAATGCTGCAGCCAATGCTTCGACATATTTTTCTTCGCGTTGTTCTTCGTTTGTTGTGTTCACCACAGGCATCTGATGTGCACCGAAAATCTTTTGTTCAACTGGGTTTTCCACAGTAATCATATTGATTTCATAATTTCTTTCACGCAGCATCATTGACATGTTACGAACCAGCGTTGTCGATTTACCAGAGCTGGTTGGACCTGCGACAATGACCAACCCTGTTGGGAATGAACGCATACGCGCCAACAGTCGCTGTTCATACGGGCCAAATTCTTGTTCTGTTTTCAAACCTTCGGACGGGTTATCATACAACAAACGCATAACAACATATCGACTGCCGAATGCGATTGGATTAAACTGCATACGCACACCCAGAACACCAGAAGGCAGATACAAATCTTTTGTTCCACGCAGCGGTGTTCGTCCATCTTTTTGTGCAGATTGATATTCATTCTGTGCATAGTTTGCATTTGACATATCTGCCGACGCAAACGCAGCACGCACAAAAGATTCACCCCACTGAGAATTATATTCCAAAACAGGCTGCATACTGCCATCTATACGAAAATATATTGTTGTCTGGTCTGCAACTTCAATATGAACATCAGAAACTTTTTGTGCTGCAGCCTTGGCGATAATATCGACAAAGTCTTTCTGCATTTGGTTATCAAAGTCTTGTTTTGAACGGACCACACCGCCCAACTTATTTTCATATGATTTGTATATATTTGAAATCAATCCTAAATCAGAATAGAACGGCTGATTTATTTTTTTCCCGCGCGCACGCAACAAATCCAAGAACGCCAACACACGTCCATCATAACGATGAGTTCTTGAAATAATAATTTCGCCACCGGAAAAATAAGCAATCAAACTTTGTGTATCATGTGGCAATTCAAACATTGCGCCTGTTGCTGTCAACAGACGATTGTTATTTGAAAACAAAAAATCAATAATATCTTTGGATTCTGCGTTTTCCAAACCTGTCGGCACAGACAGTTTTTCATCATTACTTACAACATCCAAGATATCTTTTGAATCTGCCATTTTTATTTTCCATTGCTGACATTCAGATTTTGAACTTCACCATTTGGGCTGACGAACACGATACCATCATCCAGCGATATTGATTTCACGGTCCAATTATCTAATTTTTTACCAACACTGATGCGTTTTGTCTGACCAGAATTTAAATCTGCAACAGTTGCCTGCAGCTGAGAACCAGCCCCAACAACATTTACCAACTTATAAGTTTTTGCAATTTCAGACACATTTGACACAACATCAGCTTTTGCGGTTGATTTTGCTGTTGGTGTAACAGGCTGATTTCTTTCTGCCAACATAGCTTCTTTTTCGCGTTCGATACGAACAGCTTCGGCTTCCAATTTTGCTTTTTGTGTTTCAATTTCTTGCTGTTGTTGTTCTGCGCGTCCAGACAAAGTATCAATTTCCATATGCAATTTAATTTTTTCTGCGGCCAATCTGTCCAGCTCCAAATCCAACTGTGCGCGTTCTTTTTCCAATTGCATTAAAACCTTTTCTTGTTCCAATTCTGTGATTTGTTGGAACAAAGACCCTTGGACATCATAATCTGCAATTGCATTTGCAGACACCTGATCCATTTTATCCTGTGCGTATGCACCATTAAAAACGGCAGCACCACAAACAATCATTCCTAACAAAAACAATTTATTATTTTGCATAGATTATCACCTCATATTTCCATAAATGTAACGCAGCATCCCACGCACAATTGATTAAATAAACACCGCCAAAATCATTGAACACCTGCATAAACTGCTGTGGAACAAGTTTTGATTCTGCCTGAATTTCAACAACATTTATATTTGCAACATCAACACCATTTGTCAGTGTATCGACAACAATTTGTATTTCTACATCAGAATCAATTGCTTGAAACAAAGACACAACTTCGCGCGCAATAGTTTCTGCATCGCGTTCATCTTGGGATGCAACAGATTTTAATTCTGGCAATTTTGCCTGAACACGCAACTTATCATCATTTATTTCTTGAACATATGCCCCCGGCATTATATCCGATGCAACAACATAAAATTCATCCAAAGTACCAAAATCGCGTTTTAGTTCAACAGTTGCATATGTTTCACCACATTCTGCAAAAGTCTGCGACCAACCAACCACAGGTTGCATTAAAAAACCAATTGCCTGATAGCATAATGCAGCCCTATCTTGAACATCTGGCAAAAATTCATATGGCATAACAATTGGTTCTGGTGGCAATTGTTTTTCTATTTCAAACTGTTTATCCAATTCTTTATTTTTTTCTTCGATTTGTCGCTTATATTCTGCGACCAGATCTGGATTTAATTCTGCGACATTTGGACGCGGTGCAAACATTTCAACCACAGAACCATGAAATACACCAAATAATCCGAACAAAAACAACGCAATCAATATACCAGATACAACACCTGCGCGCATATGACTGATTGGATGCAAGCGCACAACATTATGAAAATTTAATATATCTGCTAAATCATATTCAACTGCGCGTGGCATTCCCCACGACCCAGGTGCAAAAAACGCCCCCCAATCTGGAATTTCAGACAATCTTACATATTCTGCCCGAACATCATCTTCAGAATCAAATAATTTATCTTCCAATAAAACACCATTTCTGGCGGCAACCAAATAAAATTTATTATTCACTTCGAACACTGCTAAAAATGATGTATATTCAGAAAAAGCATCCATAACATCTGCGGCTGCAACACGCATACCAATACTTTGTCCGCGTCTGGTTGACCCCAATCCAATCATCATATTGTATTCTGCAAACAGATTTAATTTTTTATCAACACCATGTGACAAACTGCGTGCATAAACACGTCCGGAAACCCCAGATTTTAGTGGCTGCCAGAACAAACCAACAGCGTATTTTTTACGACTAACAGATATTACTTGATTGGCCAATTAAATTCTCTCTCTGAATATTCAATATAAATTATAACATAATTTACAAAATCAAGGCAAGACAATATATAGAAGAATATGATTCATATACAGACAAACCCAAAACCATAGCGTACAGATTCGGGTTTATTCGTATATGCAATTTTTTAGAAATAAATTAGAATAGTTTAGATAAAAGTAGTGCCGGCAGTGTAGTGTACAAACGCTACATGAACTACCGGCACCACTTTTAGATAAATTATTATAATTTATTTATACGGACATTCATATACATTGGCAACCAATACAAACGCCCGTTCTGGTCCGAAAATCACCCATTCATTTGGCTTTGTACGTTGACTGGTTATCCAATATGCGTTACCTGGACGCGCCTGATCAACAATACGATTTTCCAAATAACGACGCGCATCATCAATATCATATACAGAAACTTCGGATTCTATTTTATATAAAAAAGTACAACCAACAGGTTCTGAATCCAGTTGAACTAGATGTTCACTGCCATTTTGATTTTGTATAAACCCACCACAAGATGTCAACGATAAAAGAACTGCAAATAATCCAATTATTTTTTTCATAAACTCCCCCTTCTCTGTTATTTTCTATCAACTATATCATAATTTTCTGGGTCACTAAACAACTTTTTCAAAACCAGATTATTTAATGCATGGCTGCCCTTGTAAGAGTCCAGTTTTCCACAAATTATTCCAGAACTGGTAAACATATCACCAATTGCATCGATAATTTTATGTCGAACAAATTCATCCGGCCAAATCAGTTCATTTAATGTACCATCCCCCGCATCGTTTAACGCGATAACATTACCTTCGTTTGCACCACGCCCCATACCGTGTTTTTTCAAATATTCCCATTCAGAATACTTACCAAAAGTTCTGGCGCGTGAAATATTTTTCACAAAATCATTTACAGACTTTTTTGTTCCGTCATAAGAATAAGAATATGATTGTTTTCCTATTATTTTTTCTGAATAAACCAGTGTTGCAGATATGTCTAATGATTTACCATTATTTGGAGACAATTGAACAAAACCATCGCTTTTTCGTCCCATAATTTTATTCATCAACCATATTTTCAAACGAACAAATTTTGGTAATTCTTTTAATACATCTTTGGCATAAACGGTAACTTGTTTTTTTACAATAATGCGCTTTAATTTTCCATCTGTTACCCCCGCATCATTAAAAGCCTTGATAAATTCTGCTGCACTGCCGTCCAGTATTGGTGTTTCTGCACCATCAATTTCAACAACCGCACTGTCGACACCAACCATAAACAAAGCCGCCATTAAATGTTCAATTGTCTGTACATGCGCACCAGACATTTTACCAATTGTTGTATTACGCATTTTTGTTTCCCCAACATTATCATATGTTGCAGGAATTAAATCTGAACCAACCATATCAACACGTTGCATAAATATACCATTTTTCTTGGATGGCTTTACAACGATATTCACAGGCAATCCAGAATGGATTCCGACCCCAGAAATTTTAACTTGTTTTTTTAAAGTTGGCATAATCTATTTTCTCCTTTAACCAATCATAAAATCTGCTTTCGATAACAGTATCCAAACGCGCATATTTAATTTTATCACGAATTTCGATTGGTAGTCTGACCCAATCTTTTTCTGTTGTAATCAGATGCGCATTTTTTTTATCCGCCAATGCAAACAATCGTTCTATATCAGTTGAATTATATTGATAATGATCTGGGAACGCACGTTTTGCGACAACATTTTTCAGTGAATCAAAGAACTTTTTCGGGTATCCGATACCTGCAAACGCAACCAATTTTTCATCTTCATCATATGGTGATATTGTCTGATTTGTTGCGAAAAACACAGGCACACCATCAGGCAACTTAAAATTTTTATTTATTTTTTTATTTTTTATAACGATAATTGCATCTGCATTTTTTAACACTTTTTTTGGTTGACGCAATGGGCCAGATGGTAATAACAAACCATTACAAAAACCCAAGGCCTGATCAAATACCACTAATTTTATATCTTTATTTATTGTTGGGTTTTGCAGACCATCATCCATAACAATAGGACCATTGTCCTGTTTTTGATTATTCAACAGTTTAATATTTTCGCGTCTGTTACCAACATGCACAATCAATCCTGCGCGCGCCAGCATTGTCGCTTCATCACCTATATTTGCAGTTTTAGGACTTTTTTTATATCCCCGCATAACAATCGGTGCATCTAGAAAGTTTGCAATTGCACGCACCACAGGTGTTTTACCAACCCCACCAGCCAGAATATTACCAACACAAATAACAGGTCTTCTGGAAATCAGCGGATTTTTTTTACGAAATAAAAAAACAACCCTGCCAACCAAATAATACACCCACGACACAGGGATTAAAATCCACGCTATCAGATTTTGTGATAAAAACCATCGCGGTGTTTTCATTTATTTTCCTTTATTTATTTTTTTATTTGCGCGTTCTTCGCGTCTTTTGCGCTTAAACTCAGCAGTATTCAAATCTTGTTCTGGTGGTGTAACATCAAATTCACGATCCAGTTCACGCATTTGTTCGATCATAAAATCTTCTAATTTTTTTCTAATTTCTTCAAACTGTTCTGGCGTTGCTTTTTTTGGCACAAAGATTGGTTTTCCAACATTACATGCAATTTTCGAAAAAGGCAATGCGACCAAATACCTATCCCATCTATCTTGCAGCCATGCGCGTGATGTTGAATAACAAATTGGAATAATTGGTGCCCCTGACATTTTTGCAAAATACAACGCACCATCTTTGATACGCAAAGATGGCCCACCAGGACCATCTGGTGACATACAAATACCCCAACCACCGCGGTTCAGCACGCGTACACCTTTGCGCAGAACAGAAACACCACCCTTATGTGAAGAACCATAAATTGCACGCATTCCGAACAATCGTTGTATTTTTGCCATCATGCGCCCGTCTTTATGATTACTGGCCACAACAAACAATCGCATTCCACCCAGACACGCAATCGGACTCAACATCATGCTGCGTCCATGCCAACATACGATAACAGCTGGCTTTTTACGATATTTATAAAGTGTATCAATACCAGTCAGTCGTTTAATAGAAGTAAAATAAACAAACCAAATAGGGATTGCCATAAATATTGCAAAAATCCATTGAATCAATCCCAGTCCCAATATTGGTTGCCAAAATTTTTTCCATACTTTTCTAAATTTCTTATTTTGAAACATAATATCCCTTTTTCAAAATTATACGCCAATTCTAGCAATAAAAAAAATATATTTCAACCAGTCTTAGGAAAAGAGTCTTTTATATAAAAATAAGCCTTGAAATAAAGACTTTTTGTTTTAATAATACCCATGCTATGTCTGGAATAAAAGTATCTGTTTTAACACCTGTTTATAATACGAATATTGAACATTTGCGTCAATGTATCGACAGTATATTAAACCAAACATTTACTGACTTTGAATTTATCATTTTGAATGACAGTCCTGAAAATTTAGATTTAGAATCTGTGATATTATCTTATCGTGACACACGCATAAAATATTATAAAAACGACACAAATATTGGTATTTCAAAATCCAGAAATAAATTACTTGAACTGGCATGTGGCGAATATATTGCAATATTTGACCATGACGACATATCTGTTCCAGACCGTTTATCGCGTCAGGTTGAATATATGGATATACATCCAAACATTGGTGTTATATCTGGATGGCTACAAAATTTTGAATCAAATGATGGTATTTTAATAACACCTGAAAACGACAAATATATAAAGGTTGCATTGACCGAAGATTGTTTTATTGCACATACTGCTGCAATGATTCGAAAATCTGTATTGACTGAAAACAATATAAAATATGAATCAGAATACACACCATGTGAAGATTACAGATTATGGGCGAAATTGATGGATATAACTGAATTTTATAACATTCAAGACATATTGGTAAAATACAGATGGCATCAAAACAACACGACAAATAATATGTCATCTGACATGAAACAAACGCATGACATTATACGTAATCAGATAATACAACAACACCCAGAATTGCGTAATATTTATAACAGTTGGCATATAACCAAGGTTATCGTAAACATTGTATGTCTGTTTATTCCGATTGCATCTGTACGCAGAAGACTGCGTAAAAAATTAAAGCGCAACTTTGTTAAATTTGACAAAAGATAATGGATTATATATGAAAACAATAATAAATATAATTTGTGTATGTATACCTTTTTCTGGGATCAGACGTCGTGTTCGTGAAAATTTGCGTAATAAATACTTGTACAACAAACAAAATTCTTTGAATAAATTCATAAAAAAAATAAAAAAAACACTGCCAATTATTTTGTGGATTGATCATTCATTGGGTGGTGGCACAGAATCATACACAAAAATTCAGTTCAAAACCTTGACCAAAAAGAACACTGTTATTCGCATGCAATATTGGCCATGGATAAATCAATTTTCTTTGACCATTGGATTAAACAAGAAAACACTGGTTTATACAGATTCATTATCAGAAATATTTGAACATATAAAAACATTAAAAATATCTGAAATCGTTGTAAATAATCTTGTTGGATATAACGGTTCAATTGATATATTAAAATTTGTTACACAACTAAAATTGATAACTGGTGCATTTGTATCATTTCGTGGTCATGACTTTCATTGTTATTGTCCCAGCATAAACATGATTGATTGTGATGGTAAATATTGTAATTTTACATATCATCGTGGCTGTGAATATTGTTGGAAACAAAAGATGAAAAACATTGATTCGCGGTTACACAGTGGTGTAAAAACAGTATCTGCATGGCGTTATGATTGGGGCGATTTTTTTACCAATACAGTTGACCGTGTTATTGTATTTTCTGAAAAAATCCAAGAAATGTTTTTACAAATGTATCCACAAATATCCGGCAAGACAATTGTTATACCACATAAAATAAAAAAGTTACCAATTGTAAAAATAAAAAAACATAACACAATAAATATTGCGTCTATTGGTGATATACAACCAAACAAAGGCAGTTATATAATAAATGAAATATCGAAAATATTACCTGACGATAAATCTGTAAAATTATTTATAATCGGAAATATATCACCAAAACCAGAAACAAAAAATATAACTATCACAGGTCGGTATAAACAATCACAATTACCAAAACTGATAAAAAAACATCAGATTGACATTATATTTATTGCATCAATTTGGCCAGAAACTTTTTCATACACAACATCTGAAACGATATCTATGGGCATACCTGTTGCATGTTATAATATTGGTGCGCCATCTGAACGCGTTTCTAAATATAAACATGGTCTAATTTTAACAGAAATAAATCCTGAAAAAAATCTGACAGAAATTGTAAATTTTGTTAAAAATATCAAAGGCACAAAATGACTAAATATATCACCAACAAAATTGATTTAAGAAAATTATTTTCAGAAACATTTATTAAACCAAATTTTCCAATTGATATTATTGTACCTGTATACAATGGTTATGAATATTTATCACCACTGTTTGACAGTATTTATGATAACACAGATCTTGATTATAATTTAATTGTTGTAAATGATGCATCACCAAACAAAAGAATATTACCGCTGTTAAAAAAGTATCAAAAGAAATTTAACAATAAAATGACTATAATAAATAATGAAACAAACAGCGGTTTTATATTCAGTGTGAATACAGCATTAAAAATAACAAGAAACCATTGTGTTTTAATAAATACAGATGTTATATTACCAAAAAATTGGGCATCAAAATTATTTACACCGATATATCTTGATAATAAGGTCGCATCTGTTACCCCTTTCAGTAATAATGCCACAATATTTTCACTGCCTAAAATGGGAGAAAATGAATTACTGGGTGATTTTAATAAAATAAATGAATCATTATCAATTATAAACACACCTTTCAAAAACATAAAATTACCAACAGGTGTCGGATTTTGCATGGCATTAAATAAAAATGCAATAAAATCTGTTGGTTTACTTGATACAGCTTTTGGTCGTGGTTATGGCGAAGAAAATGATTGGTGTATGCGTGCAATAAAACACGGTTTTTATAATACAATTGCTGGAAATTTGTTGGTATGGCATAAACACGGTGCAAGTTTTGGCGATGAAAAACAAGAATTGATAAAACAAAACGAAATAATATTAAAACAACGACATCCTGATTATTTTGATGCTGTCAACGACACAGTACACAACAAAACATTTTTGTCACTGCGATTTTTTGCAGAATTATTATACATAAAATCAGTATCAACAAATAATACATGGTTATCTATAAAACAAAAATCCAGAAATAGATATATTTTATCTTATACATACACAGATATATCAAAAAAAATAGTCATATCCAAACAAGATTTAAATATATTAAAACAATATATACCACTATTAAAATCTATGTATATAAAAAAACAAGAAAACATATTTTCTAAAATATACAGATATTTATTCCAGCTAAAACAATACGACATTATATATTCTATTGGTCATGATTGCGCATGCAGTATGTATTTACAATCAAATAAATTACGAAGTACATCTGGACCAATGGATTGGATAACAACTGCAAATTTTCAAGAACGATTTGAAATGTTGTTAAACAATTTTGATGGTTTTATAAATCCAGATAATTTTGAATTCTTACCAAAAAATCCGAATATTGCAAACGATGAAAATTGTGATTATTATCGCAACACGAAGACACATTTTGATTTTTACCATGACTTTCCAACAGGTGTACCATTTTCAGAATCATTTCCATCTGTATATGAAAAATACAACCGCAGAATAAAACGGTTTTATGATAATATAAACAAAAAGAAAAAAGTATTATTGGTATGGTTTTCTCATTATACACGAACACCAGATTCAGAAATATTATCTTTATGTAATAAATTCTGTAAAAAAATAGATAAACAAATTGATTTTTTAATTATCGAACATACCGAAAATATGTTTACACCAACGAAAACAAAATTATCAAAAAACATACTAAAAATAAATATGCATACCCGTGATGTTTATGGTACAGCTCCTGTACAAGGTAATTTTGATTTAGTCAACAATAAAGTATTTAAAAATTATACAATAAACAGTAAAATATCAATTATCTTACATTGGTTTAATATTAGTATTTTATGTACATTTATACCTGTTAAAAAGTGGCGTCATAACGCACGCAAACACATAGAAAGAAAATACACAAACTATAAAATCGGGGAATAAACCCCGATTTTATTTATGCTGCGAAACCTTTTACTTCCCAAACAAACGCTGACAATGTTCTTGCCACACTATATGCACCCCAACCAAATGTGCATTGATGTACTTCTGCATTTGTATTCATTAAAAAACAGAAAATATCTTCGCATGCTGCATTTACATAATAATATTTATTAGCCATTTTTATTGGCAAACTTGGCGTAACATTACCACTTTCACCCTGTGCAATACTTCGTGAACCAGCCCAGCGTCCACCCTGTTCAACCCAACCAGATTTATACTTTCTGTACCAAGTATACCCATTAGAAGATGTTGGTTTTTGCCAATCAACAACATAATCAAACGGGTTTAAATCTGGTATTTCACTTTGTTTTGCGATAACAGTACCACCAACAGTTTGTCCGTCATGCAGCCGCAAAGTATTATTTGTAGTATCCATTGTAACTTCACCGATTGCACCGATAAAATTATCATTAGCCGCCTCGTCGCCGCGGCGAATTTGTATTTGTCTAGACATAAAAACTCCCTTGAAATAAAATTAAATAAAAAAAATGGCCGATTAAATCGGTCACCATTGCTTGGATTATACCATAAAACCGATAAAAAATCAACAAAATTGACAAAAATTCATAATTTGATTGACTATTAAAATAAAAAGTATATAATACCAATACCTTATCGCGGGGTAGAGCAGCCCGGTAGCTCGTCAGGCTCATAACCTGAAGGTCAGTGGTTCAAATCCACTCCCCGCAACCAGTTAAATAAAAAGCACACCCTTTGTGGTGTGTTTTTTTGTTTTACATGTGTTGTTTGGATTTGAACCACGATAAAGGTGGTTCAACCGCAGGCGAAAGGCGGATGGAATACGCCGGTGAGCAACGCGAAAGAGCCAAGGTCGCTAAATCCAACCCCCGCAACCAAGATTTATAAAACCGTCCTTGTGGGCGTTTTTTTACATATTTTCTAATTTTTTTACAACATCTGAAACAGATATAAACAATATTCCGCGACCACCACAAGATTCCCATTCTGTTATATTTTCTAATCTATCATCTATCAATATATCGTTTTTACTTGGTTGAATTAGTTTACCTTTATCACCATCACAAATAATTATATGTTCATTATCAAAAAAATTTCCTAAATATTTTAATATCCATTTTCTTTTTTCATTTGCAACAAAATCAACATATTTTTGTCCATCAACAAAATGTTTTGCCCCTGGTGTTTTACTTAAAACAAAAATTTTACCTTTTGATTTTGCTGTATTTAATAAATCTTTTATATTTTTCATTAGTGGAATATCTGCCCAAAAATTTTTATTTTTTTCAACATTTAACCAAAATTGTTTTTTTGCAGCTTTTTTTTCATCTGACAATTCAAAACTTGGATGATTTAGATCTTTTACATCACCTGTTGCTACTTCAAAATCCACCAAAACACCATCCATATCAAAATATATATTCATATAATACTCCTTTATCTTACTTATTATATACTTTGTTATATAATATTTTTATGTTAGAATAAAAACATGAAAAAATTATTGTTTATATTTTCCTTATTTATATCTACAAATGCCATGTCTGGTATTTATACAAACAATAATAATTTCAAACCATACATTGGTATTGATTTTGGATTTAATATTGCAAACTATAATTACCAAACTGATTTAGATGATATTTATTATTCAATAACTGCAAATGCTGGCGCAAAAATCGGACATAATTTTGGGATAGAATTATTTTTTTCTCAGTCATCAACAAACGACTTAGAATACATATCTGAACTGCAAGCACAAAACCATGAATTTTATTATCAGTCATTTGGTTTTGATATTTTTGCATATTATCCAGTAACATATAATTTTGATTTCTTTACATCATTTGGTGTTGCAAATTATATAACATATAACAAATATGAATATATTGGTTTAATAAATGACAACGAAAAAATAAAAGAAAATGATGTCACAACCAGATTTGGTATTGGCGTTATGTACAGTTTCCCTGGCAATAAAATAAATGGTTTGCTTCAATATCAATATACCCCAATAAATAATGAATTGATAAATACCATGTCGGAATTTTCGATTGGCATGCGATATATATTTTAATCAAAACATTTTTCCAGTTCTTGTTTATTATTATTTTGATCAACTTTTTTATTTTTAATTTCTTCTGCTGCCTTTATTTTCTGTTTAATTAAAATCAGTTCTGGATGATTTTGTAATTCAGTATTCATTTTATTCACTGCCAAATCAACATCAGATTTAGATTGTATAAATATAGGCATTATTGAATCAGCCGCATTAAACAAAGAATTTTGTAATTCTTTTTTAAAGTCATTTATAACTGATATATATTGTTTTATATGTTTTTTTTCATGTGATAAAATTGCATTATAAGTACAAGTATTTGGTTCATGTATAATATCGATATTTACCAAGAAATCATTATAACCAAACACTGAATTTACTGTTTTTAATATAACACAAAAACCATCATCAACCGGTTTAACATCTGTAATTATATCATAATTATCAACCATTGTTGCGATAACATTACCATGCCACAAATCCATTTTTTTATTTGGCTGAACAACCTGCACAGTATAATCAGGGACATCAATAAAAACGCGTGGTATATTTTTGAATACCAAGCAACTATCTGCGCGCACCGGCATTGATAAAAACAAGCAAAAAAATAAATAAATTTTTTTCAACACAATTATTCAACAGAACCTTGTTTTTTTAAGTATTCATCAACAAAATTATTACCATACATTTTATATAAATCTTCGGCTAATAATACAGAAGAACGTCCAGATTCAAACAAACGCAACAGATTACCCAAACCACCCAATTCTGTATTCAAAATCACAGATTCACCGGTCACTGGCCTTGATAATAACAATGCTCGTTTCAAATTTGGATATGCCTTACCCTGAATAAAAGCCATTTCTAAAGGATTCAGATTCCAATGTTCATAATCTTTTACATCAGCTGCAGGATTACGAAAGAATAATACAGTTTGTGCCTGACCACGAACAACATCACCTATTCCCAGTTTATCAAGCACATTTGCGCGCTGGAACGCCGCCATATATGCCTGACGATTTTTTCTACCTTCTTGTAAGCCTGCAATAAAGTTATCACGGAACATTTTATTTTCCAACATCGGTGCTGTTTCATCTATCATAATCAAAGATGGATTTCCACCAGACACAGTTACATTATTTATTCTGTGCAGAATATAAGAAATAACAGCAGGTGCCAAAACTTCATCCTGTAAAATTTCTGTAAAATCAAAAGTTGTCAATCTTGATTGTAAATCCAGTGTATCTGATGTTTCATTAAAAATATCACCATATTGCAATGGATCTACCCATTTTTTTAATGCAGGTCGCATATTACCCGAAGAAGAAAAACAACTTTCCCACAGATTTTTTAACAACCTATCTTTATCAGACAAATAGTCAAAATTCACAGACACAGCACGTGCAATTTCATCAGCAGAAATAGTATCATTTTGTCCAGAAATAATTGCAAACCATCTACGTAAAAAAGCACGATTTGCAACAGTGTCCGACATTTTTAATGGATTCAAATGTGTCAAGAAAGACTGTTCAATTTTATTATTTGTATTATTTTTTTCTTTACCTTGCATTGTTATATACTTACCACCTGATGCCAAGGTAAAAATTTCAGCCCCTTTGTTTCTATCAAAGAAAAATGCCTTTAATTTTTGATGTCTTAAACTTTGTGCAATCAAGAACGAGAACAAAGTTGTTTTACCACCACCTGTTGGACCAATGGTCAAAGTATGCGCCACCGCAGCTGGTTTATCAGATACATGAAATTGAAATTGATAAGGTGTTCCTTGGGCTGTTGGGAAAACAACCAATGGCCCATTACCCCAATCTGAATTTTCCACACCACGCGGTTGTGTTGACATTGGTATTGTGATTGCGGCTGCCCTTGATAATAATTTGAAACTGCGTGGAAAAACATCAAATCCTGGAATTTGTGCAAACCAAGAAACCCTTGATGCAAAAGTTTCTACAATTGGCGATATACCAAAAGAAGCAGAAATCTTTTTGAATTCTGCGACATATTTATCTAAATCTTGTTGTGTTTTACCGAATAATACAAACAAAGGATAATAATTTACCAATGTTTGATTACCAGAAACATTTTCATCCATAATGGACTGTGCCTTAGATATTTGTTCTTCGGTTGATGTTGTTTTTTCATTTGCTGTTGATAATCTTTGTTTAATTGTTGTCTCAACTTGTGAAGTCCCCATGATATGAAAAGCATTCATACAAATCATTTCTGTTTGGATTGTTGAAACAGTGTCAAAAAAATCTTCGTCCAGATAATCAGGTGAAATTTTAAAAGAAATCATCGCAGCAAACGATTGATTACCACCACTGGTATATCTGACCAAACCATTTTTTAAAAAATCAACATCATCAACAGTTACAAGATTTGCAATATTATTATCTGCAAATTTTGGTTCTGGTTTTGAAATAGGAGATAAAACCCTGCCGAAAAATCTCGCCATATTATTACGCGAATTATTTTTCAACACAGTTGGTTTATACGCGGCCAATATAGATTCAATATAATTACCATATTGATTTAATTTTTCGCGTGCATCATTACCAGACACAGACAAAATGATATAATAATTATTCAAGAAAATCTTTAATCCTTGACCGCGCCATTTATTATAAATTTTCTGTAATGTAGACTGATGAAATTCATAATCTGTACTTTCATCCGCAGCATCACGAACCATATAAAAACGCATAACAACATTTGGATCACGAATTTGATTAAATAATTGTGCCCGCAAATCCAAGAATTTTTCTTTTGTTTTATCGTCTTGCATACTGGTTTGTAAACCTTTGACATGATAAACTCGTATTAAACTGCCATCTGTCAAAGACATAGAATTATCATTATAAACAGTCTGAAAAGGCAAATAATTAGAATATTTTGCATAACCAAAACGCGGAAATATCTTGCGTGTCAATGTTGGTATATAAATCAACAAAATAATAAACAGCAAAATTACTAACATCGCCATAACAGTCAATGTCAACTGAAAACCACTGCCTGCAAAATAATCAAAAAAATCTTTAATATTCATCATGCAGCTAATTTCCTTGGTATTTTTTTAGTAAACAGATTCAGTTTTGCAGATATAATTTGTCCCAATTGTGGGTCACGTTTTGAAAATATTGCGATAAAAGAATGTGTAATTATAACAGAAATCAAAAAGTATAATGGATTTATATCCTTACCTGTTATAATCAGTTTTGCAGCAAAAATCACAATAAAAACAACGAATTGAACAGCAAAATTCAATACAGCCAACGAATACGGCACATAAAAAATATGTGCAGGATTTGCCAATGCTTTTAATACTTGCTGTTTCATTATCTCTCCCTGGGTATATGAATTATAACAATTTCAACAATTTTCAACAAGCAGAAAAATAAAACAAAACAAATTGTTAAAAGTGTTAAAAATTCCAATTTTTTCAACTGTTAGTTAAAACAGTAAATTTTTTAACATAAATCATACAATACGCAAAAAACATGACTTTTTTTGTTAAAAATCTGTTAAAAAAAAGTTAAATTCCTTTTTCAACAGTTTCAACAGGCCCTACTAAAACAACTACAATAAATAATAATATTTGATTTTTATAAAAATATGTTTATAATCGCCATGTAAAAAGGATAACGACATGAAATTTTTAAGTTCATTAAAGGCTTGGAAAAAACGCGGTAATGTTAAACAAATTCGCCGTGGTAAACAAGTTATCTTAATTGACCCTGCAAATCCTAAATTCAAAGCGAAACAGGGCTTTAAGAAAAAATAAAAACACCGCCGATTGGCGGTTTTTTTTAAGGTTATTCACTTAAAAAAGCTTCTTTTGTAACATCTTTGATTTCAAGAATTCCCAAACCAGCCTGACGCAGATATAATATTTGTGCATCTGTTGGTGTATAAATATTGGCACTGTGATCTGCCTGTGATGGAATTGAAGAAATTCTTTGTGCTGGCATAAATTCAATTTTTGCACCCTGTTCTGTCATTGCGGTAAAAGACAAATCAGATTTACAATCATTGCAATTAGGATATATATTCGCAACGCCAGACAAAACAGAATTTGAATTTTTACCGGCCCAAACCTTATTTTTTACAAAAATATTTGTACTTTCTAATAAATGATATATATTACAGTTATATTTTAATTCTGAAAAATTTTCTATAAAAACATTACCTTTAATTTCAGAATTTTTACCGGCATTTTTAATAAAAATATTAAAAAAAGCCGGATTTTCAATTTTTATTTTTACAGTTAAAAAAACATTTTGTCTTTCTGCGCCCAATTCAACATCCAACCGGCAATCACCAGCAATTTCACCGACATAAATAATATGTACCGGTAAATCATAATTTTTATCAATTGGTTTATTTTCCAGTGTTGATAATTCTGGGCAATATTTACCATCGCGGAAAACAATTGTTTCTGCTGGAAAGGTTTTTATGTTGAATTCGTTCCACATGTATGACATATTATTCGCATTATAAAGGATTTTGATATGGGATTCAATTGTGGAATTGTTGGTTTACCAAATGTTGGTAAATCTACCTTATTTAATGCGTTGACGCAAAGTGCAGCGGCGGATGCACAGAACTATCCATTTTGTACAATCGAACCGAATACTGGTCGTGTTGTTGTACCGGATGCAACATTACATGAATTGGCGCGTGTTGCAGGATCACAAAAAATAATACCAACCCAACTGGAAATTGTTGATATTGCAGGTTTGGTCAAGGGTGCATCCAGTGGCGAAGGTCTGGGAAATAAATTTCTTGGCAATATTTTATCAACAGATGCGATAATACATGTTGTCAGATGTTTTGAAAACGATGATATTGTTCATGTAAATGGTCGAATTGATCCATTGGGCGACATTGAAACAATTGAAACAGAATTGATGTTGGCAGATCTTGAAAGTATTGATAAACAGATAAAAAATCTAGAAAAAAAGGCGCGTGGTCTGGACAAGGAAGCCATCAAATTATTGTCAGATGCAAATGAAATAAAAAAGAATCTTGAAAATTCTATACCGGCAAGAAATGGTTCTGTTGATGCATCGCCTTTTAATTTATTGACATCAAAACCAGTTATATATGTATGTAATGTCGAAGAAGCATCTGCGGCATCTGGTAATAAATATTCAGATATGGTTAAACAAAAATTTGGTGATATTGCAGATGTATTGGTAATTTCATCAAAGATAGAAATGGAAATATCACAAATTGTTGATATAGAAGAAAGAAAAATGTTTCTTGATGATTTAGGTTTATGTGAATCTGGCCTTGACCAAGTTATCAAAACAGGATACAAAACTTTGGGATTACAAACATATTATACAATTGGTCCAAAGGAAGCGCATGCATGGACAATCACAGTTGGTATGACAGCTCCACAGGCAGCAGGTAAAATACATACTGATTTCGAACGCGGATTTATCCGTGCCGAAGTAATATCACCATCAGATTTTATATCACTTGGTGGTGAAGTTGCTGTCAAAGAAGCTGGTAAAATGCGACTGGTCGGTCGTGATTATATTATGCAAAATGGTGATATATGCCATTTCTTGTTTAATAATTAAAAATAAAAATACCGGTGTTTTTAATAAAAATGTTAAAAAAATCCGGTATTTTTTATATTTTATAAAGTAATCAATTTTTCTAATTTTTCTGTTGCAGAATTTATATCAGAATCAATATTTGTAATTTCATCACGCACAGTTTCATCACCTGATAATAATTTATTTATCAATTCTTTTTTTGTTAAATTTAATTTTGTTAAATATCTTTGTAATTTTAATGAAACGATATATTTTTCAGATGCATTTTTATCAAGATTTAATTCTGGTGATGTACCATCAAAATCAATATTTAATGTTGTTAAAAAATCAATATACTGTTCTACCAGTTCTGGATACTTGTTCACAATATAAATCAATGTATTTTTTGTAATTAAATCAATATCTGGTAATTTTATCTGTACAGCAGAATCGTTGCGTTTCCAACGATGCCAATTATTAAATTTACGATTATTATATTCTTTTTCGTATTCAGATTTTAATTCAGAATCTGTAATTTTTTCTAATTCTTTTTTCAAGAATTTTTCGGCCTGACTGCGTCCCCCAGGGGTATTTGTTAAAAAGTTTTTATTCGTAATATCCCATAAAAAATCAACCAGTGGTACAGCGTCATCAATAATTTTACGCATTACATCTTCACCACTTGACTTTAATATTTCATCTGGATCTTTTCCCCCACTAACAAACGCAAATTTTACATCAGATGTATCGCGTAAAAAAGGCATAACGATACTGCATGCGCGTGATGCAGCCTTTAATCCTGCACCATCACCATCAAAACAAAAGATAATATTTCTGTTTGATTTACATAATAATGAAATATGATCTTCGGTCAATGCAGTACCAAGTGGTGCGACAGTTTCTGGAAAACCATTTGTCTGCATTTTTATTGCATCAATTTGTCCTTCTACAATAATACTGCGGTTTGCACGATGAATTGCATCGCGTGCAAAGTTTAACCCAAAAACAGTTTTTCTTTTATGGAAAATATCAGTATCTGATGTATTTATATATTTTGGTTCACTGCCGTCCAAACTGCGCCCTGAAAAAGCAACAATTTTTCCATTTGCGTTAAATATAGGAAACATCAATTTATCGCGGAAAAAGTCATACATACCATAATCGCCACGACGACAAAGACCAGAATCAATCAAAAATTTTGAATTTGCAAATTTACCAGCAATAATGTTATTTTTTGGTGCATATCCGATACGATATTTTTTTATCATATCATCAGTAAATCCGCGTTTACGCACATATTCCAGTGCATGTGCACCATCGTCTGTAAATAATTTTTCAGAATATGTTTGTGCGGCCAATTCACAAATATTAAACAAAGATTCTTCGCGTTTTGCAATATCTGGATTTTTAGGCTTAAAATCTGGCATTTTTATTCCGGCCATATTTGCCAATTCTGTAATAGCAGGAATAAATTCCAAATTATTAGATTTCATTGTAAAAGATATAATATCGCCATGTTCGCCACAACCAAAACAGTGATAAAACCCTTTTTCTTCATTTACAGAAAAGCTGGGTGTTTTTTCATTATGAAATGGACAACAACCCCAATAATTTTGTCCTTTTTTTGTCAGTGGTATGCGACGACCAACGACATCAACGATTGATAATCTGGCGCGTAATTCATCGGTAAAATTATTATCAAATTTCGCCATTATTTTTTATTTGCCTTGTTATTTATCAAATTTATTGCTGTTTCTAAATCAGGCATTTCGCGTACAGAAACATTTACACGATTCGAAGATATGTATGCCCCATAACGGCCTGTTGGATAAAAGAAAATCATTTTTTTTGTTTTTGGATTTTCACCGATTTTGACAGGTTCTGCTTTTTTTACAATATTGGTCAGTAATTCGCGTGCAATTTCCAGTGTTATTGTTTCAGCGGTATATTGTTTTGCAGAAACATTTTTTACACCATCTGTTACATATGGTCCAAATTTACCAATTTTGAATTCGATACCATCACCCAGGTCAATATTACCTGACTTTACCTGTACGGCAGATTCTGTATCTTGTACAACTTTATCATTTTTATTTAATTGTTTTGTGTATTTACAAGTTGGATATTTTTCACAGCCGATAAACGCACCAAACTTAGAAAGTTTAATACCCAGTCTACCACCACAGTCGGGACAAACATCATTACCATCTGGGAATAAATGTTTATTCATAAAAGAATTTATTTCATCGATAATATCGCTTGTTTTAACAGTTCTTGCCCCATCGATCATATTACTTGTTGGGTTCCAGAACGCATTTAACGCATCAATTTTATCTGTTTTACCATTTGAAACATCGTCCAAAGTATCTTCTGTTTTTGCGGTAAAGTTCACATTTACTAAATCAGTAAAATATTTTGATAAATAAGATGCAATAACCCATCCACCACTGGTTGGATGAAATCTGCGTTGTTTATCCTGTTCAACATAATTTCTGTCGACAATCGTTGACATAATTGTTGCATATGTAGAAGGACGACCAATACCTAGTTCTTCTAATTTTTTTACCAGTGATGCTTCGGTGTATCTTGGTGGCGCTTGTGTAAAGTGCTGTTCAGGAATCAATTCAGAAATTTGAATTATATCACCAATATTTAATACGGGTAATTTTGATTCTTTGTTATCTTCTTCGTCGTCTTTATCTTCGGTATAAACCTTCATAAAACCATCAAATGTTCGTGTTGAACCAGTCGCATGGAACACAGCGGATTTATTTTCTGTTTCGATATCGGCGGCCACAGAATCAAATTCTGCGTTACACATTTGACATGCAACAGTTCTTTTCCAAATTAAATCATATAATTTTGCTTCATCTCCGGACAACCCTGATGCTGGTTTATCAAAGTGTGTTGGACGTATTGCTTCATGTGCTTCTTGTGCATTTTTGGATTTTGTTACATAAATATTAGGTTTATTTGGAACAAAATTATTACCATATTCGCGTTCGATAAATCCGCGAATTTCATTGACTGCATCTGCGTTCAGATTAGTTGCGTCTGTACGCATGTATGTAATCAAACCTTGTTCGTACAGTTTTTGCGCAGCACTCATTGTGCGTTTTGATGCAAAATACAATTTTCGTGCAGCTTCTTGTTGCAATGTAGATGTTGTAAAAGGCGCAGCAGGTTTGCGCAAAGTTTTTTTCTTATCAATATTTACAACAGATGCATTTATAATTGGTTGACCAATTGTTGATAAAATATCATCAATTTGGCTTTTATTTTCAATGGTCATTTTTTCAATTTTTTTACCATTGAATTTAGACAACATCGCATTAAAACAAGATTTATTTACATTGCAGACTGCGTCCATACTCCAATATTCAACAGGTGTAAAAGATTCTATTTCTTTTTCACGATCGACCACCAGTTTAACAGCCACAGATTGAACACGACCAGCAGATTTTCCAAGATTTCTGCGCCACAGTAATGGTGAAATACCAAATCCAATTAAATAATCCAGCGCGCGTCGTACCAGATATGCATCGACTAAATTTTTATCGATTTCGCGTGGGTTTTCAATTGCTGCCTGAACAGCCTTTTTTGTAATTTCATGAAATGCAACACGATAAACAGTTTTATCTTTTAATAACTTTTTATTTTTCAAAATATCCAGCAAATGCCATGCGATTGCTTCTCCTTCGCGGTCAGGGTCGCTTGCCAGGTATACAGCATCTGCTTTTTTTAATTCGTCTGTAATCAGTTTAATTTGTTTTTCTTTACCTGGCATAATTTGCCATTTCATTGCAAAGTTATTATTTGTATCAACACTACCATTTTCTGGAACCAAATCACGCACATGACCAACAGATGCGATAACACGCCAACCACTGCCCAAATATTTTTCAATTGTTTTTGCTTTTGATGGTGATTCCACGATAAGTAAATTCATAATCCTAACTTCCTTTGGCAGATAACTGTTGATCTTTGTGAATATATGCGTTTTGGCATAAACCGAATCCAAACATCAGTGATAGTAAACTGCTGCCACCAAAAGACATCAACGGCAACGGAACACCAACAGTTGGCAGTAAACCCAAAACCATAGAGATATTTATAAAATAATAAACAAAAAAGTTCAACATAAAACCAAAACATATCAGTTGCCCAAATCGATTTCTGCACATTTTTGCGGCCCAAAACAATACGATAATAATCCAAGAATATACCAATAACAGTCCCATTGCGCCGATAAAACCAAACTCTTCACCCAGCATTGTGAATATAAAGTCAGTTTGTTTTTCAGGTAAAAAAGATTGTTGTGATTGTGAACCTTTCATATATCCCTTACCTGTCATGCCGCCACTGCCAAAAGCTATTTTTGCTTGATTTATTTGATACCCTGCCCCGTGAATATCACTGTCTGGGTTCAAGAAAGTAATAATTCGTCCGCGTTGATAATCGTGTAATCCGCCAAACCAAATAACAGGTGCAGCCATTAAACCCAATACCGCAGCAATAACAAACCATTTTTTATTTGCGCCAACAATATAAAATATACCAACTGTAATCATCCCCAGTGATAATGCTGTTCCCAGATCAGGTTGCGCAACAATCAATCCAAATGGAATCAGCAACATCAAAATCGGCGCGATATAGTTTCTAAATTGTCCCAGTTCTACGGAATTAAACCAAGAAAAATATCGTGCCAATGCCAAAACCAAAGCTATTTTTATCAGTTCTGATGGTTGAATATGAATAAATCCCAGGTTTAACCATCGTTGTGCCCCCATACCTGTATGTCCAACAAATGTCACCAGAATAATCATAATCAATGCAATTACATAAATTAGATAAGCAGATTTTATCCATGTTTTAATATTTGTAAATGCTGCGACAAAGAATACAGCGAATGCCAATATAATTTTCATCAATTGTGATAATGCAAAAGGTCGCCAATTACCGCCCCCAGCAGAATACAGAACAACAATAGACAATGTTAAAACCATACACATTGGTATAAACAGTCCCCACGAAAAACGCCCCAGTTTTTCTGGTAAAGTCATCATATTTGCATTAGAAACGCGTGTTTGGTTTGCCATTTTATTTTAACAATTCCTTTATTACTTTTGATGCAGTCCGTGCTGCAGGCGTACTGGAACCGACATGTTCTGTTATAACGCATATGGCGTATTTTGGGTTATCAGTTGGCGCATAACCAACGAACAATCCATGGTTTCGCATACTCCACTTTAACTGTTCATTTGTCAGAACACCTTTTTCGCGTTCTTTTTTTGAAATACTGCGTACTTGTGAAGTACCTGTCTTACCGCCCATGCGTTTTCCATGAACATTTATTGCACTGCCTGCGGCTGTACCGCCTTTTTTCAAAACATTTTCCAAACCTTGTTGTACAAATTTAATGTTTTTTTGTTGTAATCCCAAAGAATCAAATTGTGGGATTGTTCCATCATCAATCAATCTTGGTATGACAACTTTGTTCGAAGAAGTTCGTGCCATCATAACTGCCAATTGTAAACAGTTTGTCAATATAAATCCCTGACCAATACCAGAAATAATTGTATCACCATGAACCCATCTATATCCGATATTTTTTTCCTTCCAATATCTATCAGGCATAACACCTGCCATTTCGCGTGATAAAATATCATCCATATATTTTTCGGTCAACCCCAGTTTAATAGCCATTTCTTTGATTGCATCAATACCGATACGCAGTGCAATTTGGTAAAAATAAATATCACAAGAATGTTTTAATGCATTGGCCAAATCCATTTTTCCATGACCTTTGTGTTCCCAACAGTGATATCTTCTGTCGCCATAGTCCCAATATCCTGGGCAAAATATTTTTTCATTTGCAGTTATTGCACCTGATTCCAGACCTGCCAACGCAACCACAATTTTGAATGTAGATCCCGGTGGATATAAACCTTCGATTGCTTTGTTCATAAAAGGTTTTGCGATATCTTGGCGCAGATTGTTTATATATTCTTCGCCATCATCTTGTCGGAATATATTTGGGTCAAAACTGGGGGTTGATACCATTGATAATATATCACCTGTTTCGATATCCAGAACAACCCCACACCCAGAACGATATTGCGTCAATGCGTCATACATAATGCGCTGGATATGATCATTTATGGTTGTTTTTATATTACCGCCAGTTGTGGGTGCGATGTATTGAGATTTATCTTCGCCTGTAATTCGTCCAACAGCGTTTGTAATCATAACTGTTTGGCCATTTAATCCTTTGATATCTTCGTTAAATCGTTTTTCCAATCCAGTTATACCAGTTGTTAAAAAAGGTGCATTTGCCACGGGTTTTGATGGTTCGCCCACATAACCAAAAATCTGCGCCCCAGCAGCCCCCAGTTCATACATCCGGGTATAACCACTTTCCACATGCAGCCCTGATAAATTTTTGGCTTGCAAGCGCGCCAATGTTTGCCAATCAGAATTTTCACTGACCAATACAGGTTGAAACTTTAACTGTTTTTTTATTTTTTCTTTAATTTTTTTTACTTTTTTCTGTTTCATATTCAGATCTGTTGCCACAGTATTTACCAGCGCATCAATATCAGTTGCTTCTTCTGGTATAATATAAATTCTGTATGTTGGAATATCGCGCGAAATTGGTGTATTATTTCTAGATAAAATTTGACCGCGTTCAGGCATATTTATCTGAATACGAAAAGAATTACTTTCGCTTTTCTTTCTATATTCTTGGTAACTAAACAGTTGCATTTGTAACATGCGTATTATCAACACAGATGTCAGTACAGCACCACCAGATAAAAACAATGCACTGCGTCTGTCAAAGGTGCGTGAAACTTCTGTATCAATCATTTTGCACCCTTTGAATTAGTGTTGTTATTGGTATATATAATACCATGGTCAGTATCACCATCCATATTCCACCAACAAAAGTAGATAATGTAAAATTTGTTAAAACTTGGATTAAAACAGTTGTTGAAATAAACACTATAAATGCAGGCAAACCGTTTAATTCTATTCTGGTTAAATCGATAATATTTTGGAAATTGTTGATTGTATAAAACAAGCAATACATTGCAACCCAGAAACAAGCAGTTTCAAATTTATAATCAATTACAAAGCACATAAATACAGAAAACAAACCGAACCAGTTTGTTGGTTTAACAAATGAGCAAAAAAATATCGGAATAATTGCCAAAATTCCAGCCGGATTCCAAAAATTTACAGACAATCGCCATAATGCCACTGTCAGCAAAAAAGGGAAAGAAATTCGTAAAAAATCAATCAATTTTGTTTTCATCTGTAATCGTTGTTGTGTGTATCAAATTTCAGCACCATAACCCGCGACATTTTTGATGGTGATATAATTTTTACATCTGTACCATCAATAATTTCACCGACATAAATACCCTGGGGTATGATACCAGAAATATTACTGGTTACCAATTTTAATCCATCTGTTGGTTGAAATTCAGGGTCGCTGAAAAATCCCATTGTTGGGTATTTAGAACCATTACCTGTCATAAAACCATAAACTTCGGAACCGACGATACGCACAGCGATATTTGTATCTGCATCTGTCAGTGCGCGCACGCGTGCAAAGTGTGATGCAACATCAATCACAACACCTGCCATTTGAAAATCCATTGTTGTAACAACCATACCAGATTCAATATTATCTGCGGCCCCACGGTTGATAATAAAAGTATTATGTCCCAATACATTATTATCATGTATAACATCTGCGATAAGTGCATCGCGTGGTTGTGAAGAAATGATACTAAGTTCGCGTTTTAATTTATTATTTTCACCGATTGCAATATCACAGATTGTTTTATTTGCCAATGCTTCATCCAATCGTGCACGCAGTTCTTCATTTTCCGAACGCAGATTTGAAATTTCAGAAATATTATCAATTGCACTGCCCACAACCCTGATTGGCCAAGTTATAATATCCCCGACCCACTGTGCCACAGGTACAACGATATGCGACATAGCGTTCATCAATTTATAGTCTGGTTTTGCAATCATAACATATATAAACAGCACAGGCAAAACAGCGGCAGATGTAACTGCTCGTATCAAAGGATATATTTTGGAAGATATTTTTGTCTGGCTCATTTGTTTCCTAACTTTAATCTGAAAAAAATAGATATTCAATAAAAACTTGATTTTTCCGTAAATTATGCCAAAATAGTGTCGGTCGAAATGGCAAGGCATTGCCATCAGACACGAAAAAACCTAAAAATAAGAGGATATAAAATGCCAAAATTAAAGACAAAGTCATACTTGAAAAAGCGTGCGTCTATGACTGCAACCGGTAAAATCCGTGTTGCGCGTAACTCTCACAAGAAACTGTTGCGTAAGAAATCTGCCCGTGCAAACAAGGCAGGTGCAAAACCACAGTATTTGAACGAAAACATGGTCGGACAGGCAAAAATCCTGGCCCCATATGGTTTGAAATAAGCAAGGGGGTAACAAGTCATGGCAAGAGTAAAACGCGGAACAACCGTAAAACAAAAACATAACAAGATTTTGGCGCGTGCCAAAGGTTATTTGGGTCGTCATCATTCAACATATCGTGCAGCGCGCGAAAAAACAGAAAAAGCAGGTCAGTATGCATATCGCGATCGTCGTGTAAAAAAACGCGAATTTCGTGGTTTGTGGATTGTTCGTATCAATGCTGCTGTGCGTGCAAATGGTATGACTTACAGCCAATTTATGAACGGATTAAAGAAAGCAGGTATTGCACTGGACCGCAAGGTTTTGGCCGAAATGGCATATGCAGGCGATGCAAACTTTACCAAATTGGTTGATACAGCAAAACGATTTATTTCTGCCGAATCTAAATAATACCTTGTCGGCAGGTATATCTTTTGTAATAATAAAAGCCGTCAGATGACGGCTTTTGTTTTATAATGCGATTAGTTTAGGATAGAAGTTATGCAAGAAAAAATTAAAAATATAAATACACTAGAAGAATTACAAGCTTTGTACACCGATACATTTGGTAAAAATGGTACAATGACTGCAAAATTAAAAGAAATGAAAAATTTGGATAATGACGCGCGCGCGGCATTAAATCAAGAAAATCAAATTTTGCGTGAACTGTTCAAAACGCGTCAGTCAGAAATAGAAAACACTGTTTTGATGGCAGGATTACAAAAACAGAAATTGGATATGTCATTAAATCCACAGCCAGAAAATCGTGGAACATTGCACCCGTTGACACAAAGTTTGTCTGAAATTGCGGAAATTCTGGAATCTTTTGGTTATAAGATGTACACCGGCCCAGAAATCGAAGATGATTGGCATAATTTTACAGCATTAAATACACCAATGCATCACCCTGCCCGTGATATGCAAGACAGCTTCTTTCTTGAAAACGGTAATGTATTGCGTACACAGACATCTGCGATTCAAATTCGCGCGATGGAATCAGATGGTGTTCCAATTAAAATGTTTGGTGTTGGATCTACTTATCGTAAAGAATGGGATGCAACACATGGTCCAATGTTCGGTCAAATCGAAGGTTTGTATATAGATAAAAATATAACTATGTCAGATTTATTGGCAGATGTTCGTGCATTTTTATCAAAATTCTTTGGTATTGAAAATGTAGAATTGCGTATTCGTCCATCTTTCTTTCCATTTACAGACCCCAGTATCGAAGTTGATATGAAATGGCGTAATGATAAATGGCTGGAATTGATGGGTGCTGGTATGGTTCATCCAAATGTTTTACGCAGTTGTGGTGTTGACCCAGACGAATACCAAGGTTTTGCATTTGGATTTGGTTGGGACAGATTGGCGATGTTAAAATATAATTTACCGGACTTGCGTGATTTGTATAACAACGATGTCCGTTGGTTAAAATCAGCAGGCTTTTAATACGGGGGTATAAATTATGAAATGGACATATGATTGGTTACAAGAATATTTGAAAACAGATGCAGATGCACAAACAGTATCTGATACACTGACCCGTATTGGACTGGAAGTAGAAGATTTGCAATCACCAATATCACCCATTGCTGCAAAAATTATTGAATGCAGGCCACACGAAAACAGCGATCACTTGCATGTGTTACAGGTTGATGATGGAACTGGCACTTTGCGTCAGGTTGTTTGTGGTGCACCAAATGCGCGTGTGGGTTTAATATCTGCATTGGCGTTACCAGGCTGTGTAATTGGTGGTCATGAAATTCAGTCTGGAAAATTGCGTGGCGTATTATCAGACGGTATGATGTGTTCTGGCAAAGAATTAGGAATCAATGATGATCACAGTGGTATTATTGAATTGCCAGAAGATACAAAAATTGGTTCGCCTGTTATTGAATCTAAAACAGTTTTTGACGCAGGTATTACACCAAACAGACCAGACTATTTATCTGTACGCGGCATTGCGCGTGATTTATCTGCTGCGGGTCTGGGTATATATATAGCGCCATCTGATAAACCATTTGAAAACATTTCTGCCAATCGCAAGGTTGTATTAAATACAGATAAATGTCGTGCATATAAAATGGTTGAAATTCATGGTATTACTGTAAATAACAGCAATAAAGAAATCGCATCAAGACTTGCTGCAATTGGAATAAATCCAAAAAATGCACCTGTGGACGCAACAAACTATATATGTTATGACATGGCACAACCGATGCATTGTTTTGATGCAGACCAAATAAATGGTGATATTATTGTGCGTATGGCAGAACCGCATGAAAAGTTTACAGATTTATTTGGCAATGAACATGAATTGACAGACACTGATATGGTAATTGCGGATGCATCTGGTATTTTGGCACTGGCTGGTGTTATTGGTGGTTCGCGTGGTTCATTTACAGAAAATACAAAAAATATCATATTGGAATCTGCGTATTTTGATTCTGTATCTGTTCGCAAAACAGCAAAAAGATTGGGAATATCAACTGATTCGTCATACAGATATGAGCGTGGAATTGACCCAACGATAACAGGTATTGCTGCGATGTATGCGGCTGATATTATTATATCTGCATGTGGTGGTAAAATCGTTGGCACATTTGCAGCTGGCACAGACAATGCGCAAAATGTTCAGATTAAATATAACCCATCGTATTTCTTGAAAAAGACAGGTGTTGATATTGATGCAAAAACACAACATGAAATATTGGTTGCGTTGGGATATACAATTGACGATTCTGCATCTGATTGGATTGTTACACCACACGCATCACGTGTTGATGTAAATATTCCTGAAACAATTGTGGCAGATTTACTGCGTATACACGGGTATGATAAGATTGCAACAGCTGCGAAACATACATATGGCGACAAATGTCATCACGATATGCATGATATGAATATCAAGACATTATTGGCATCACGCGGATTGAATGAATGTCGTTCATTTGGTTTTGGCAATTTGGCCACAGAACAAATATTATCAGACAAACCAAATATAAAAATTGCGAATCCAATTACTGCAGACTATGATACAATGCGAAATGGTTTGTTATTTGGCTTGTTGTATGCAATATCCAATAATGAAAAACGTGGTTTTGCAGATTTGAATTTGTTTGAACTGGGAACAGTGTTTGATGGTGATGCACCAACCCAGCAACATACATCTGTATGTATTGTTCGTACTGGAAATACTGCGCAAAAGCACTGGATGAATCGTAACCGCGAAGTTGATGTATATGATGTAAAATCTGATTTAATTGCATTGATGCGTGGTCAGCGTTTCACGGTATCAACAGAAGACGCACCAAAATGGGCGCATCCGTACAGATATGGTGCATTGTACCAAGGTAAAAAGAAAGTTGCAGAATTTGGTGAACTGCATCCTTCTGTTGCGAAAAAGTTGCGTATAAAAACAAATGTCGTAATTGCGATTGTTGATGATGTAAAAAATCTGCCGGTAAAAAGTGGTGGCAAACAACCAATATTATCAGACTTTCAACCAATAACCCGCGACTTTGCGTTTATTGTTGATAAAAACACACCTGCAGAAAAATTGACATCTGTTGCACAAAGTGCTGACAGTCGCATAACAAATGTTGTTGTATTTGATTCTTTTGATATGTCGGACGACAATAAGTCAATTGCGTTTACAATAACAGTTGAACCGCGTGATAACATGTCAGATTCTGATTTACAGAAATTACAAACATCTGTAATAGAATCGGTTGAAAAGAAATGTAACGCACATATTCGCGACAAATAAAAATGTTAAAAAAAGCCGGTAAAAGCCGGCTTTTTTTTTTATTGTTTTTTTAATAAAGTTTGTACAGCTAATGGGAAATCAGGTGCGTTTGCCAAATAAGAACCAGACACCAACATATTTGCCCCAACATCCCAGCACAATTGTGCATTTTTATCATTGATACCACCATCAACAGATATAACAAATTTCAGACCATATTTTTTGCGTGTTGCTGCCAAAACAGATATTTTATGCAGGCACGCAGGTTCAAATGATTGCCCAGCAGCCCCCGGTTCAACAGACATAATCATAACTTCATCAATATCGCGTAATACAGACTTTAACAATGTCACAGAAGATTCAGGATTTAATGCGATACCAACGCGTTTTCCAGCAGCCCGCACTGTTCGTATTGCGGCCCGTAACCCAGATGTATTTGTCGACAGAATAACAGTATCTGCCCCAGCAGCAATCGCATCCGTTGCCCATATGTTTGGACTTTCTGTCATTAAATGCACATGCAGGTGTGCATTTGTTCTTTCGCGTATTTTGCGTAATTCATCAATACTGCCAGATATATTATCGACATAAAAACCATCCATAATATCAACATGTATCATTGATATACCACCAGACTTGAACATGGTATATGTTTCTGGTGCCATCATGTCAAAGCACAATGTGCTGGGTAATATTGGTATAAATTGTGGGCGTGTCTTTGGTTTTTTACGGAAAATATTTCGAATTTTATTAAATCTGTTTTCCCATTTTTCTTTTCTGGCAATGTAATATTGGCGATGAGTCGATTCATTATTCCATATATGTTCAGACAATGCCCGTACAGACGCATCAATGGATATTACATCTGTTGTAACAGCAAATGCGCTTTCAATAAAGTCACGCAATCCATCAATTTCAGCACCGCCACCAGTCATAACAATTCTGGTTGGTTTGTATTTTGTAAAGTGTGGCAAGCATTGATCTTTGATTTGTTCGATTATTTGTGCCAGTATTGGCAGAACAATTTCATTTACATCTGCGCGTGAAAAATCATATGCAGTATCTGCGGGTGTAAATCTGTCCATTTGTGTTGGTACCAGTGAAGATACGACATGCTTTATTCTATCAGAATCGATAACAGACAGCCCAAATTTTTCAGATATAGCCTTTGTTATATTTTCACCGCCCAACGCAATTTTTGTATGCCAAATTGGCCCACGATTTGTCCAAATTGATGCGCTGGTAAATTCTGCGCCAAAATCAATGAACATAGTTGTTTGTTTATCTTTTCTGAATACTGAATTTTGCACAAAGTGTGGATCAAATAATGCAATTGGTTGAATATGTGCATCGCGTAAAATCTGATAAATCTTATTTATTCCATCATTTGAATAAAATATTGTTCCAAATGCGGATACCAGTTGTTTATCAATAAAACCAACAGGTGATGATATGTTTCGTCCATTTGGTGTATCATATCGCAGAGGAATAATATGCATTGGTAAAAAGTTTTCTGGCGGTACGATTTGTGTAATTTGATTTTTTATATCTGTGGCAGTAATTTTTTTTTCGTTTCCCCAAGTTGTATTTTGTGCAGTCATATCAAATTTTGATTCACCAAAATTACCAGTTACATATGCGGAATCAAAATGTTTCCCAATCTGTTTTTCCAGTTCATCCACCACAGATTTAATTGCAGATACAGTATCTAAATTTTCCACAGTAAAAAAAGCAGATTTATTGATATTACCATCTTGTACACGATGTGCCATGCCGCGCACACCATGCGTTCCAATATCAAGACACAAAAAACAAGAATCTAATAAATTCATATCGTTTTATTTTACTAGTATCCGTGATGCATCACGCATATCAATCATTTTAATATTTTTATTCAATATATTATGATTGTTATTTAGTGATATCAGCGTACCGATTGCAGCAAACGGATTTTTCTCAGGCAGCATAATAACGATACCACCATTTGTATACATATTCCAACGACGATTTTCAATCCATTCCAAATAATCCAAATTCATAACCAAGTTATGTGCGGCATCTGTTATTTGTGAAATATCATTTGGCAATTTACCACGGAATACAACATGTGACGCATCACGAACATCTGTTGGTTTGTTTACAATTGTACCGTCTGCGGATAATGGAAAAAAGTTTTGTCCGTCTGTCCACAATGCAACAGCGCGATACATTGCAACTTTAACGGATAAATTGCCATTTGGCATACGGCGTACAGACGCTTTTTTAACCCCCGGTACATCCATCACGCGTTTATTCAACATATCTAAATCAATTGAATATGATCGTGTATTTGGTGCCAATGTTGCGGCTGCAACGATTGCAGATAAATCTTTATCTGATTGGTCGGCAGATATCGAAATATTATTTATATATGCACTTGTTCCATGCCCCATTCCAGTCATAATAATACGCACAGAAAAATAGACCGCAAAAATAATTGCGACTGCGAAACACAACCAAAACCAAAGTGACTTTTTCATACAAACAATTATATCATAAATTTAATCGTTTTGCAGGTTTTAATTTAATAAAAACCCGCCATTTGGCGGGTTATTTATTTTGCTTCCCAATTTCGGATAGTCCAATTTTCATCAGACCCGTCGACATCGGACATATCAATTCCCATTGCTTTGCGCAGGCAATATTCGCGCAATTGTGCTGATGATTGTTCTCTGCCATTATATTCAGGTGTAAAGTCTTTCAAGTCACCCGTATACGCACCGTTCAAGATTTCATTTAGTGTCACAACATTTCGACATGTGTTAGTAGTATAATCCTGTGTATTTGTACAACTTTCACTGTCTGCCTTGTTTATAACGGCCAAGAACTGTGCATCATTTGGTGAACAAATCATTTCTTCATAGCAATGAGGAACATTTGACATTTGTGCACAATATGTTTTTACGCGTGCTGTTGGCCATGTTGGTTCGTCTTCTGAAACTTCTTGGTAACAGTCAAATATTTCCGTTAAACATTCGTTAAAGTTAGACATTGCTGTTTGTGCCGATGTCAGAATAGATTCGCGTTCTTCGTTTGCGAATTCCAAACGCTTTTGTTGTAATGCTTGTTGTGCAGCCACTTTTTGATATCCGATATTTTGTGCTGTTTGACGCAACTGTTCGCCATACAGGTCACAGTCTGCATTTGCATCCAACAAATACTTATTTATGATACTACGACGCGCATCTGCAACAGGTCCGCGCAAGTTAGAATATGGATCACCAGATGTATTTGTATATCCAAAGCATGACGCACTGGCGTTTGTATTTGTTGATGTTCCGCGTTCGTTCAAAGTAATGTTACCGTCTGCACTGACTTCGATATTCGAATTATAGTTAAATGGACAATTCGATGTTTGACCATTTGCACATTTTCCACCGAATGATGATGGTGAACCGCATGCCTCGTAAATACCGTTAAAACAAGAATCTAAAACGCGCGAACATACATTGTCATGTGCGTATTCAAACAAATCATATCCCCATGTTGTTGCCAATGTATCTGCAGATGTTTCTGTGTTACCGAACGCGCCACCGATACCAGCCAAGTTACCAACAACAGTCGATACATTATCAAATGCAGACAAAACATTATTATTGTCTTCGGTCAATATTGTAATGGTGTTATCTTTTGCGTCTGCCCAAGATTGCAAAGATGCCAAAATATCAGAACCATTTCCGTCCAGATTACTGATATCGAAACCAAAGCTGTTACCAGCTGATTCACAGTATGACGGTGTTTTATCTTTGCCGCATTTGCTGGTGTCGTACATTCCGTGACTGTTACACCAATTTTTTGCTTCGTCTTCGGACCAAGTTCCATCTTTGTATGCTTCTTGCCATGAAACACAGTTCATAACTTTTTCAGCATCTGTCAATTGGAACGCATCAGAAACATCTTTACCTTTGTTTGCAACCAGCAGTGCCAATTCCCCAGAAACCTTTATCAATTCTTCGTTTGCAGTTTCCAGTGCGGCTTCTGCCTCTGCAAAAGCTTTGACACGACCGGCACAACCGCATCTGCGTTGTGCCTGATTGCGTGCGGTACAAATTTCGTCCATACATGTGTAATATGATTCCAAACAGTTGCTGTACGCATCAGCAGAAATCATACCAGTTGTTGAATCAATAATATTTGAATAATTACCGGTATATAACTTTGAATTCAGATATGAATATGTCGAAGTTCCTGTCGACTTGGATCCCCGAATTGCACTGCCCTGCAAAGAAACGCGTGCATTATTTGCAGCATCTGTTGTTGCGGTTCTGGCGCGAACATTTCGTGTGCGTGTTACAGGTGTACCCTGACGCGAAACAACGCCGCGATTTTTAGTTGCAATATTATTTGCGCGTGGATTTTGAACACCGGAACGATTTACAACAGCGCGTGTTGCACCCGCACGATTTGCATTTTGATTGCGTGCGGCATTGATAATTGCACTGCGTGCG
The DNA here is from genome assembly GCA_045613445.1 of Candidatus Enterousia sp. Lineage (GTDB taxonomy): Bacteria > Pseudomonadota > Alphaproteobacteria > Rs-D84 > Rs-D84 > Enterousia. The sequence continues at coordinate 58,176 of JAZLAZ010000013.1, forward strand.
ACGGTTGTACGATTTGTTGTTTGTTTGTTGCGTGGACTGGCACGACCAGATGTGCGTGCATTATTACCAGCGCGTTGTGTCTGGGGCATCATAACAGACGCATCATCGACTGGTGCGATTGGATCTGCGAATACCGCACGCATCGACAGAAAAGTCGAGCATACAAAAAACGCACCTGCCAACAAGAAAACTGTACTGACAGCGTTCTTTAATGATTTTGCAACCGTATTTGTTTTCATGAACAATCTCCCTGTGTTCTGAGAATTCCCAGAATTCCAACCTTTTGCATACTACACATGGCATAATATGCCTTTATCATTTATTCAATTATATCAATTTTTTGTCTGTCTGTAAACAACAATTAAATGGGTTTTTTATTATGGTTTGCTGCTTGAAATTTCTTTTTATTTTGATACGATAAGGTGCGAATAATTTTATACAAACAGGATAAAGACATGAATATTGAACTTGGCAAGAATATCAGTCCACGTGAAATCGAAACAAAAATCCAGGAATTCTGGGATAAAAATAACTTTTGGGCGAACGATGTAAATTCAGAAAAAACACCATTTTGTATTATGATGCCACCGCCAAATGTGACTGGTAATTTGCATATGGGTCATGCGTTGGACAATGTTTTGACAGATATTATGTGCCGTTACAAGCGCATGTCTGGTTTTGATGTATTGTGGCAGCCTGGAACAGACCATGCGTCTATTGCGACCCAGTTATTGGTTGAACGTGATTTATCAAAGCGTGGAATCAACCCACATGCGTTATCTGTTGCTGAAAAATTGGATGCCGCCTGGGCATGGAAGGCTGACAAGGGTGGTCAAATTATGAATCAGTTGCATATTTTGGGTGTAACACCTGCATGGCAACGCGAAAGATTTACAATGGACGAAGGATTATCCAGTGCTGTTACAAAACTGTTTGTAAAAATGTATAACGAAGGCTTGATTTATCGTGAAAAGCGTTTGGTAAACTGGTGTCCAAAACAACAGACATCTGTTTCTGATTTAGAAGTTGAAACCCGCGACGAAAAAGGAAAATTTTATTATTTTAATTATAAACTGGTTGATGGCGGTGTAATTGAAATTGCGACAACGCGTCCTGAAACATTGTTCGGTGATCAGGCCATTGCTGTTCATCCAGAAAATGAAAAGTTAAAACATTTGATTGGAAAAAAAGCTATAATTCCACTGACTGATATTGAAATTCCAATTATTGGTGACGAACATGCAGATCCTGACAAGGGTACAGGTGCGGTTAAAATTACACCTGCGCATGACTTTGATGACTGGGAAGTTGGGGTTCGTCATAATCTGACACCTGTTTGTATTTTAACACCAGATGCAAAGTTAAATGATAATCCTGTTGTGCCAATTAAATATCGTGGCATGGATAGATATGTTGCGCGCAAGGCCGTTCTAGAAGATATCGAAGCCGCAGGTTTGTTGGTCAAGGTTGAAGATAAAATTATTCCAACACCATATTCAGAACGCGCCCAAGTTCCTGTTGAACCATATTTAACAGACCAGTGGTTTGTCGATGCCGCAAAGTTGGCAATCCCTGCGATAAAGGCGGTCGAAGAAGGTAAAATTAAATTTATGCCAGAACACAGATATAACCTGTTTATGGCATGGATGAAAAATATTCGTCCATGGACAATTTCACGCCAACTGTGGTGGGGACATCATATACCTGCATGGTATGATGCAGATGGCAATGTTTATGTTGCAGAAACAGAAGCGGCAGCAATTGAAATGTCTGGTGGAAAAACATTGACTCGCGATACAGATGTATTAGATACATGGTTTTCTTCTGGGTTGTGGCCATTTTCAACATTGGGTTGGCCAGAACATACACCAGAACTGAACAAATACTATCCAACAGATTTGTTGTATACTGGTGCAGACATTATTTTCTTTTGGGTTGCGCGTATGATTATGATGGGAATATATGTAATGGGTGATGTTCCATTTCATACTGTAAATTTCCATGGTTTGGTACGTGATTCCAAGGGTCAAAAGATGTCAAAAACCAAGGGTAATGGTACAGATCCACTGGATACAATTGAAAAGTTTGGAACAGATGCATTGCGTTATTGGATTGCAACTGCCCCGATTGGTACAGATATTCGTTATTCTGATGATGAAGTAAAACGCGGTTCAAAATTGCTGACAAAATTATGGAACGCATCAAAATATGTTCTGATGAATTTATCTGATTTTGAACCAGAAACAGCACAACAAATTTCTGTATCCGAACGCTTTATCGAAGACAGATGGGTATTGTCTGAATTAAACAAGACAATCGCAGAAACACGCAAACATTTGGATAAGTTTGATAACTATAATTCGCGTGCAGCAATTGATACATTCTTTTGGGATATATTCTGTGATCAATATTTAGAATTTATCAAAGACCGTTTTTGGGCACCTGAAAAATACAGTGCAGAATCAAAACTGTCTGCGCAGTGGACACTTTATACTGTACTGCGTGCGATAATTGGTTTGTATGCACCATTTATCCCATTTTTAACCGAAGAATTATGGCAGAAAATCTATAAACCAACCGAAGGTGGCGAAACATTACACCTGACAGAATATCCAACTGTAACACCTGAATATGACACAGATGTTACACAGATGAATATTGCGCTGGAAATATTGAAAAATGTTCGTGGCTTGCGCACAGAACGCAAGGTTGGAAACGGTGCAAAATTAGAAACATTGACAATCCCAAGTAATACCCCAGATATATTGCATGGCTTGATTAAATCTGCAGCCCGTGCAAACGAAATTGTATTGGGTGATGTGCTGGATTTTGTTGTAATGCAAAATATTCAGGGTTAAAAAATGACAAATAAATTGGTTGAAACCAGAATTTTACAGGCGTATCAATGTGATAAGTTTGGAAATATTCGTCCATTGATTTTAATGAACGAATTGCAATCAATCGCGGACAGGCACGCTGAAATTTTGGGGTGTGGTCGTACATATTGTCTGGAAAATAATATTGGCTGGGTTGTGTTGTATTATTTGGTCGATATTATTGAATTACCAGTCGAAGGTGAAGAACTTACATTTGCAACATGGCCATCATGTCAAGACGCGTTGCGTGCAACGCGTGATTTTGAAATTCGTGGGTCTGATGGTCGCTTGATGGTGCGTGCAACATCACAGTGGATTTTAATTGATATGGCGCATCGCAGACCATTACCATTGGCAAATCATTTATCACCTGATGTTGTAACACCAATTCGTGCATACAGTTGTGCATTTGAAAAATTTCCGGCTTTTGAAACAAATAAAACACATATTATGAAATGTCGTTTTGATGACATTGATGTAAATCAGCATATCAATAATGCGGTTTATGCAGTATGGGCAACGGAAAGTGTGGGATATACATATCGTACACAACACAAATTAAGAAAAATTGATATTCAGTTTAAAAAGGAAGTTGGTCCAGATACACCAGAAATACAAATAGATGTATCAATTGATGGTCTTGTATCGCGTCATAAAATTAAATCGGGCGATACAGAACATGCAGTGGTTATATGTCACTGGGAAAAGATATAAAAAAAGCCGGTAAACACCGGTTTTTTATTTTCTATTTTTTCTGAATTCATCCAGTGATACAACGCGGCCTGGATCTGGTACAGTATCTGGTTTTTCATCCAATGGTAATTCCATATCGTTATCTGCATATTGTGCCTGTGACTTTTGTTCAAAAGACAACAAAAAATCTACGGATGGATCTTTGAATTCTACCAGTGCAGAAAAAGGAACACGAATAAAAAATGGTCGTCCATCAAAAGTTAGCTGCACACCAAATTCTTTGTCAGAAACATGCAAGTTATTGTATGAATGTTGTAAAACAATCGTCATAACATCTGGATATCTGATACGCAAAAAATCCGGCAAAACAACACCTAAATTGCGTGTGCGAAAAGTTATAAAAAAGTGTGTGCCATCACCCAATCCATTAAACTGTGCGTGAATCAGTGCGTCTTTGACAATAGATTTCAATGCGTTATCCAATAATGTTTGATAATCAATGCGTGCCATATCTTTTACTCCGCCAATACTATATTATTTATTTGCCCATTATGGCAAGAAACAAATACTGCATTTGGAACATTTTTGAAAATTTCTGCATCCAGTCCGGTTGCCCAAACCTGAGCGTTTGTATAAGCCAGTTCTTGGAACAGTTTTTCACGCGCATTTTTATCCAAATGTGCTGCAGCTTCATCCAGCAAAATTAAAATCTGTTTATTTGTTTTTGTGTGAACTAATTTTGCATGTGCCAATATCAAATCCAGCAGAACTGTTTTTTGTTGTCCTGTACTGGTTAGATGTACGGGTAAATTCAGTTCGTTGTTAAATACGCCAAAATCGGATTTATGTGGTCCATCCAGAATCATTTTATCTGCCAACAAACATCTGTTTTCATGCAAGTATTCCAGATATTTTCGTTCTGTATCACCTGCGGTCATACCATCAATTAGCATTTGTTCCAAAAAACCAGACAAAGAAATTGCACATTTTTTTAGAAAATAATTTAATTCACCAGCATATTGAATTCTGGCCACCGCCACCGCAACCGCCGTACCTGCGATTTGCGTATCTAATGCGTCCAGCCAATAAGTATCAGCACCGGTTTTTAGTGCGTACGCGCGTTCAGATAACAGTTTTGCTAATTTTGATGTGCGTCCAGCGTGTAAAGCGTCAAAGCTGGTGGCCAATCGGTCAAAGAACGCGCGTCTGTCAGATGCGCTGTCGATAAACAGTCTGTCTTCTTTTGGCGTAATCCATACAGCAGATAAATGTTGTGCTAGTTCTGATAATGCGCACGCATCACCATCTATTTTTGCGCGTCTGTTTGAATCGTTGGTATTAAAGTATACAGATAAATCAGTATCATTATTTGTTGTTGCAAAAATACTGAAACCACCGTTACCACCAAATCGTGCAATATCAGACATGCTTGCACTGCGCATGCCGCGTTCGCCAGACAACATAGATATTGCCTCTAAAATTGCGGTTTTACCTGCACCGTTTGGTCCAGTAATAATAACATTGTGTCGATTGTTTGTATTTATACGACACGCAATATGGTTTCTAAAATCAGTTAAACTTATTGATTTAATCATGACTGTAATCATACACATAAAAAAAAACACCCGCAAGGGATGATTTTTTTAAGTGGAGGCCTGGGTCGGAATCGAACCGGCATCCAAGGATTTGCAGTCCTCTGCATAACCACTCTGCCACCAGGCCTGAACCAGCGAACTTATCTTACGAAAAAAATGTTTGTAATTCAACATAAAAATAGTATCATGTAAAATAAATTTATTAGAGAGAGAATTTATATGAGAAAAATAACATTTTTATCATTGTTATTATTGCCTTTTTCTGCATTTGGACAATCAGATGATTGTATGACGCGTACATCTGTACCAGATGGAAAATTGACATTGCCACAGATTATAGATTTGGGTTTATGCAGAAATCCACAAACCACAGCGTCTTATTTGGCATACGAATCGGCACGATTATCAAAAAATGCTGGTTATTCTTCATATTTACCCAGTGTAAACATAGGGGCAAATGCGTCTATGCCGTATCGTAATGAACAGTGGGGTGATTGGTCATATGGTGCGTCACTTTCGGCGTCTTATTTGATTTTCGATTTTGGCAAGCGTTTGTCAGATTTAAATCAAGTATCTGCATCATGGCGTGCAACTGGGTTTGAATATGACGAAACAGTTCAGAATTACATATACAGTTTAATTGGATCTTACTATTCATTATTAAATGCCGAAGCAGATGTTAAATCTGCCCAGATGTTGCGTGATGTTGCACAAACTGCGCGTGATACGGCGCAAAAAAAATTCAAGGCAGGTTCTGTTGCTCGCGCAGATGTATTAAAAGCAGATACTACATTGGCCAGTCGTGATTTGGATTTAGAACGTGCAAAAAACAATCGCGAAATTGCCAAGGGTACAATTTTGGCAAAATTATCATTTCCAACAAATCAGGATATAAAAATTACAGATATGCCATCTGAAATTGGTGGTACTGTCGAAACAAAATCATTGGATGAATTGTTTGAACAGGCACAAAAAACCAGACCTGACTTATTGCGTGCAACAGCGAACAAAGATGCTGCGTGGCACAGAAGAAACAGTGTGTTTTTAAGTAATTTACCATCAATATCTGCATCTGGATCTGTGTCATGGAATGATACACCGTCTGAAACATATGGTGCTGGCACAGACAATATCAGTGGCAGTATTGGAATTCGCGCATCAATGCCACTGTTCGCAGGTTTTGCAAATTTATATAATGCGCGTGCTGCATCTATAAATTACGACAGGGCTGTTGAACAAGAACGTAGTACACAAGATAATGCTGCGCTGGATATTTTTACTGCATATCAAAATTACAAAACAGCACAAACAGTGTTAAAACAAACAGAAACCTTGTTAAAGTCTGCAACAGAAAGCGAACGCGTCACAGCTGGTATGTACAAGGTTGGTCGTGCAACAATGTTGGATTGGCAAACAGCGCAGTCTGAATTGGTCAGTGCAGAAAAACAAAACAATGCTGCAAAATATGATTTGTTTACAAAACGTGCGGCTGTTGCGCTGGCTGTTGGCGATATCAAGGCAGAATTAGAAGGAGAGAGAGAAGATGGCGAAAAGTAAGAAAGTTGTAAATGTTCCTGTGAGTGTACAGAAAAAACACTCGTCTATTTTTGGTCGTATTTTTCGTTTTATATGGCGTAAAAAATGGTGGGTATTATTACTGATGGTTTTGGTTGGTGCTGGTATATTATTTTTCACAGGTAAATCGGATAGCAAACAAGAATATGCAACAATAAATATTAATCGCGGTGATTTGCGTCATGTTGTCAGTGCAACTGGGGAAATTCAACCTGTGAATACTGTAAATGTTGGATCACAGGTATCTGGTACAATTGACAACCTGTATGTAGATTTTAATACCAAGGTTAAAAAGGGTGATATATTACTGACGATTGAACCATCTGTGTTACAGGCGTCTGTTGATGAAGCGCGCGCGTCTTTGGACAGTACGGTATCACAACGAAATTTTGCAAAAAATGAATATGAACGAAACAAGATGCTGTATGCCGAAGGCTTTATTTCACGCGCAGAAATGGAACAATCACAAACACAATATGAACAGGCAGAACAGTCTGTTAAACGCGCACAGTCAACATATGATCGTGCTGTAACAAATCTGGGATATGCAACAATTGTATCACCAGTGGACGGAACGGTTATATCGCGCAAGGTTGATGTTGGACAAACGGTTGCTGCATCTTTTCAAACACCAGACTTGTTTGAAATAGCTGAAGATTTAACAAAAATGCAAATCGAAACATCTGTATCCGAAGCGGACATTGGTGTTATAAAAGAAGGTCAAAATGTAACTTTTTCTGTTGATGCATATCCAACAGAAACATTTAATGGTGTTGTTCGACAAATTCGTTTGTCACCAACAACAACTTCAAATGTTGTTGTATACACGGTTGTTATAAATGTAGACAATTCTGATTTACGTTTAATGCCAGGAATGACCGCATTTGTAACGATTATAATTTCAGAACGCGACAATGTATGGAAAACATCTAATTCTGCATTCTTGGTGCGCAATTTTGATCATATAACCGATATTGCAAATGGTGCAACACCACAAACACATTTAGCAATTTTGCGTAATGATGAAATGATAATGATTCCATATACCAAAGGCTTGTCAACAGCAACGGAAACGGAAATTATTTCTGATGAAATTCAGGTTGGTGATAAGATTATCACAGGTCGTATTGGTTCAATGCAATCAAATCCAAATAACCAAATGATGCGTGGACCGATGGGTGGTGGTCCAAGAAGATAAAGAAAGCCGGTAAATACCGGCTTTTTATTTTTGTTTCTGATATTTTTCTGGGAATAAAATCACCCCGATTGTTTGGTAAACATTTTTGTCTTTGCATAAACCACATTGCATGTTGTGTAAACATTGTTCTGAATCGGATCGTTCGTTTTTTACCTTTCTTTTGTTGCAGCATTTCATTTTTCTAAGGCGAATATCTATGGATAATTCACTTGTAGGTGAATTTTGTAAATTTATATCATTGTGCAGCCAATATTGTGTGATGTACGAAACAACAACATCATCAGCACAAGATTGTTTATCTGCTTTTCTTTCTGATAATGCACGAACTAATTCCAATGCTTTTTCTTGGGAGATATTATCGCAAACCTTTAACTTTCCCAGATGAAAAGACATATCTGCTTCCATTAAAACTTTTGTGTTTTTTTCTGTCATAATTATACCCTTTTATTTGTGTTGGGATGATAACATTTTGCAGGTATAACTTCAATATTATTATATATTTGCGATTAGAAATTTTAGGGTCTATAATACAACCAGTAACATAAAAAAAAGGTTATATATGGCATCAATTTTTGTATTTCCAGGTCAAGGCGCACAAAGCGTTGGTATGGGTAAAGCTTTATATGATAATAATGCTGCGGCACGCGCTGTTTTTGATGAAGTTGACGCGGCACTGGGTGAAAAATTATCAGATATTATTTTCAATGGCCCAATGGAAGATTTAACATTGACTGCAAATGTTCAGCCTGCAATTATGGCGACATCTATTGCAATGTTACGCGCCAGTGGTGAACAATTGCCAGAATATGTTGCTGGACACAGCCTTGGTGAATATACCGCGTTATGTGCTGCGGGTGCTTTATCTGTTGGTGATACGGCAAAATTATTGCGCGCACGTGGCAACGCAATGCAAAGTGCCGTACCGGTTGGGCATGGTTTAACAGCTGTAATACTGGGGATGGAAATTGATGTGTTGCGTGCAATATGTGACAAGGCAGGTTGTGATGTCGCAAACGATAATAGTATGGGTCAGGTTGTTATTTCTGGTTCCAAAGATGCAGTGGAATCAGCAATGACAATGGCTAAAGATATGGGTGCAAAACGCGCGATGCCATTGGCGTTATCTGTTCCTGTACATTGTCGTATTCAACAACCCGCAGCCGATTCAATGATGACAGCATTAGAATCTGTGGAATTCAAAACACCATCTGTTCCACTGATTTCAAATAAAACATGTACACCACTTACAGATGTAAATGAAATAAAAGAAGCACTTGTTTATCAAATGACGCATGGTGTTCGTTGGCGTGAAAGTGTTTTGAATATGGCAGATTTGGGTATTACAGATATGATTGAAATTGGTCCTGGATCTGTTTTGACAGGTCTGTGTTCGCGCATTACAGATAAAATAATTGCAAAAAAATTGGAGATATAAAATGTTTGATTTAACAGGACGCGTTGCATTGATTACAGGTGCAACAGGTGGTATCGGTGGCGCAATCGCAAAAAAACTTAAACAAGCGGGCGCAACAGTTGTTGTATCTGGTCGCAATATTGCGAAAATGGATGCAGAATTTGATGATGAATACATCAAAATTCCATGCGATTTAGCAACAGACGGTGGTGCTGTTGAACTGATAATGGAAACAATTGATAAAGCCGGCAAAATCGATATTTTAATCAATAATGCTGGTATAACAAAAGACACATTATTGATGCGTATGACAGATGAACAATTTGAAGATGTTATAAACACAAACTTGCGTTCTTGTTTCAAGATGTGTCGTGCCGCAATTATGCCAATGATGAAAAATAGATATGGACGCATTATCAATATGGCATCTATTATCGGTGTTATCGGTGGTGCTGGTCAGGCAAATTATGCAGCCAGCAAAGGCGGTATGATTGCAATGACAAAATCAATCGCAGCCGAAGTTGCATCACGCGGTATAACAGCCAACGCAATTGCACCTGGATTTATCAAAACACCAATGACAGATGTTTTACCCGAAGAATTAAAGAAAACATATTTGGCCCAGATTCCATCGGGCAGATTTGGTGAACCAGAAGATATTGCAAATGCATGCATATTTTTGGCCAGTGAAGAATCATCATATATCAACGGTCAAGTTTTACATGTAAATGGTGGTATGGGACGCTTTTAATGCAAGCATTTGATGTTATTGTTATTGGTGGTGGACATGCAGGGGTCGAAGCTGCTGCTGCATCTGCGCGCCGTGGTGCAAATACCCTGTTGATGACACAGGCAAAATCAGACCTTGGCGCGTTGTCTTGTAACCCCAGCATTGGTGGTCCAGGTAAATCGCAAATGGTTGCTGAAATAACTGCGCTGGGTGGTGTTATGGGGCGTGCTGCAGACAGATCTGGTATTCATTGGCGAACATTAAATGCAACACATGGTGCTGCGACACAGGCACTGCGCGCGCAAATTGACAGAGATTTTTATCATAATGCAATTATTGATATATTATCTGAATATAAAAATCTGACAGTGCTATTCGAACCTGTAACCGATTTAGATTTAACAAACAAATCTGTAAACAATAAATTTATTGCAAAATCAATTGTTCTGACAACAGGTACTTTTTTGCAGGGTGTTGTTACACGCGGAAATGAAAAGATATCATCTGGTCGCTTGCAAGACGACGGAACATATCAAGATGCGGATAAAAAAATTTCAAATATTTTGTCTGAAAATGGATTCAAAATTTTGCGTTTGAAAACAGGAACGCCTGCGCGTATAAAAAAAGATTCGATTGATTTTTCTGTTTGTGAAATTCAACCAGGTGACACACCACACGATTGGTTTGCAGATGGCGATGAAACAAATGTTTATGACAGTGTTTGTTTTATTACACATACAACAGAAAATACACATAATGTTATTCGCGAAAACATAAAAAACGCACCAATGTATAATGGTGATATTGTTGGAACTGGGCCGCGTTATTGTCCAAGTTTGGAAGATAAAGTTATGCGTTTTCCAGAACATACATCACATCATGTTTTCTTGGAACCCGAAGGTTATAACAGTGACTTGATATATCCAAATGGTATATCAACCAGCTTTGGCGCGGCAGAACAAGATAAATGGATTCGTACAATCCCAGGTTTGGAAACAGCACAAATTGTACGATATGGTTATGCGATTGAATACGATGCGATTGACGCACGCGCATTAAACGATAAGTTACAATCCAAAGATTTGCCGTTTTTGTTCTTTGCAGGACAAATAAACGGAACATCCGGATACGAAGAAGCTGCCGCCCAAGGATTGGTTGCAGGCGCGAATGCTGCCGCATATGCATTGAATACAGAACCACTGATACTGGACAGAACAAATGCAATGATTGGCGTATTGATTGATGATATAACAACATTGGGGGTTGATGAACCGTATCGTATGTTTACATCGCGTTCTGAATATCGTCTGTCATTGCGTTGTGATAATGCAATTGCACGTCTTGGAAAAATTGGTATTGAACTGGGACTGACAACAAATGCATGGTATGAAAAAATATACAATCAGAAAAAAGATATTATTGCCCAAAACGATAAATTCTATGCGGGTTATATTGCGCGAAATGAACGTGAAATCGCGGCATATAAACGTGATGCAGATTTAAAAATACCATCAGACTTTGAATACGATAACTTGCCAGGACTAACAAATGAACTGATTGAAAAATTAAATGCATCGCGTCCTGAAAATATTGCAGATCTGTCACGCATTTCTGGCATGACGCCTGCCGGTATTATGGTTGTATTACGTAAAATAAAATGTGGAAACAAATAAAGGTTTTACAATGAGAGAAGGTATTAAAAAAAATATTTATTATGAACTGCGTATGAATAATGTTTTGGTAGAGCAAACAAACGATTCTACCAACTATACTTTCGGTCGTTATTGCATATATAATTATTATGATTGGATGATTATTGGAAAACTTAATCCCAAAAGCGGTGTATTTGTTTATATGAATGAATTCAGTTGGGATGACGATGAAATTCCAGGGGTCAATGACACTTATGACATATATCTTGCGGCAATAAACAAGTCGGAAGGCAAGGCATATATTGACCCTTATAAAAATATTCCTGCGAATGTTGCAATAAAAGAATCAACCAAGAAGTTTGGAAAAAAAATACAAGAAGATATTGGTGACTTTTTACCATATGATATGTCAAAACAACAACATTTAAGAACGGTTGTTAAAATGAAACATCTGTTGGAACAAGCAATCAAAGAACATTATACAAAACAAAAGTCTTGATAAATGCAGTTTTGTTATGTAGTATTCTGTGCGTAGATGCCGGTATAGCTCAGCTGGTAGAGCATCTCATTCGTAATGAGGGGGTCGTAGGTTCAAGTCCTATTACCGGCACCAGAAATAAAAAAATCCCCGATTGGGGATTTTTATTTTTGAATTTGTGGATTTTGAAAAATAGATTTTATGTTTAATTGTTTCATACGTAAATTCAATGCTGATTGTAACTGTGTTTTTTCTGTATCTGTTAAAACATATACAGCGCCATCAAGATTGGTTACAAACGATGTTACTTGCCCCATTTTATTGCAATAAATCAACGAAAAACCATCTGGTGAATAAACACGGTATTCATTTGGCCACTGTTTAATTCTGGTGGCTGATTTTACAGTGTTTAATACTTGTTCGGTTGTCATTTTTACCCCTTTTTGCTTATTTTTTCATATATGTTTTGAATTCGCTGATAAAATGCGCCCGCATTTCTTGTCTTTTTTGTTCAAGCATTTCACGTTCTTTTCCTGCAAACAATTTATACATTTTGGTAATGAATTCTTTGTCATTAAAAGTTTCTTTTGACACATCTTGTTGGTCAGGGTGTTTTTCCGCCTTGGATATAACCAATGTATTTATAATTTTGCCATAATCTGATGTATGAAACACAAAAACATATTTTTCGTATCCTTTGATTATCCATTCTTGTTCGTCATTACCGGCAACAAATGGTTTTATTTTTTTTGATACAGTTCTGCCGTTTAATGCAGCTTGTGTACTTTCATAAATATCTTGTTCTGTTGATTTATTTGTGTCGTATGGAAAAATAGCACTCATGATTAAAAACCTTTATTTTCAAGACAACATACCACAGGATTTTTATTTGTCAATATTATAATACAATACTTGCATTTTGGTTTTTTAGTGTGTACAATTCACGACATGAAACAAACAACAATAATTATTATTAGATAACTGGCACTGCGCTTTGGCGGTGGCTGGGGCGCATAGGCGCCTTTTTTTAATGATAAAAGAGAATACGGAGTGTATAAGATATGTCATACCCAAAAACAGACCCACGCGCAGACTTTCCGGCACTGGAACAACAAGTATTACAGTACTGGCGTGAAAATAACACTTTCAGTAAAACTTTGGAAAAAACAAAATTGGGACATCCGTTCAGTTTTTTTGATGGCCCCCCATTTGCCAATGGATTACCACACTGGGGACATTTGGGTGTAACAGTTGTTAAAGACATGGTATCGCGTTTTCAAACAATGAATGGACGTTATGTAAATCGTGAACTTGGTTGGGACTGTCATGGTTTGCCTGCGGAAAATTCTGTTGAAAAAAAGATGGGTAAATCTGCAAAAAATATTGTTGCAGAAAGTGGTATGGATGCATTTTGTGATATGTGCAGAACAGATGTTATGACATACACAAACGAGTGGGACAGATTTATTGAACGCATGGGGCGATGGGTAAAAATCGGCGATGAATATGGTTATAAAACCATGAATAAAAAATATATGGAATCTGTAATGTGGACATTAAAGTCTTTGTATGAAAAAGGTCTGTTGTACAAAGATTACAGTGTAAATCCATATGATTGGGTAAACGGTACTGTTATTTCTAATTCCGAAGCATCCAGCGACTATCGAGAAATTGTTGATGATGCTGTAACTGTTTGGTTTGAACTGGAAAATGGTGACAGGGTTATTGCGTGGACAACAACACCATGGACATTACCTGCAAACAGTGCATTGGCTGTAAATCCAAATATGGAATATCTGCGTATGCAAGATACAGATGGGAATGTTTATGTTGTTGCAAAAAGCAGACTGGCTGCATATGAAAAACAATTTACAAACGCAACAGAAATTGAATGCATCAAGGGTTCTGTTTTGGTTGGCAAACATTATACACCACTGTTCCCATACTATGCTGGGCAATCTGATTTGTTATTCCAAGTAATACCTGCGGATTATGTGTCCGACAGTGATGGTACAGGTATTGTTCATATTGCACCTGCATATGGGGCAGATGACTTTTGGGCAGCAAAAAATCTTGATGCGAAATTCCCTGTATTGTTAAATGTTGATGATTATGGCAACTTTGATGAAACAGTAACTGATTTTGCTGGTGAAAATATATTTTCTGCAACCCCACACATTATGGATTGGTTAAAACAAAATGGTCGTTTGGTAAAAAAAGAACAATATAAACACAGCTATCCTTTTGGTGACCGCAGTAAAGAAAAATTGATTTATCGTGCGACAGATTCTTGGTATATTGATGTACCAAAAATTAAAGACAAATTATTGGCAAACAACGCAACTGTGAATTGGACCAGTGCGGGTGAAAGATTCCGCACATGGATAGAGGGTGCGCGTCCTTGGTCAATTTCCAGAAATCGTTTCTGGGGTATGCCATTGCCAATCTGGGAAAAAGATGGCGAATTCAAAGTATTTGGTTCGATCGCAGAACTGGAAGATTTCTTTGGTGTAAAGGTTGAAGATCTGCATCGTCCAACATTGGATAAATTGACACGCGATGGTTGGACGCGTATACCTGATGTTTTGGACTGTTGGGTCGAAAGTGGTTCTATGCCATGGGCTTCATTGCATTATCCATTTGAAAATTCAGACAGATTTAATGCAACATTCCCAGCAGACTATATTATCGAAGGCCAAGACCAAACACGCGGTTGGTTTTATGCATTGATGGTTCTGGCGACTGCATTGTTTGACAAGCCTGCATTCAAGGCAGTATCTGCAAACGGTATGGTTGTTGATGAAAATAAAAAGAAATTTTCTAAATCATTAAAGAACTTTGTAAACCCAGAACAACAAATTGAACAATATGGCGCAGACGCTGTGCGTTTGTATATATTGGGTTCAAACTTTATGAAGGCAGAGCCAGTTCCTGTTGACAAAGATGGTAAGGTGTTTGTTGAATCAACAAAAACAATCCAAACACCATTATGGAACGCGTATCACTTCTTTACACTGTATGCAAATGCAGGTAATGTGACTGCAAAACTGATTGAAACGACAGATAATGCATTGGATAAATATATCTTGTCAGAATTAAATGTTCTGGTTACGACTGTAAAATCTGCGTTGGACGAATACAAGCCAGATATTGCAACAAAAGAATTTGTTCGTTTCTTGGACATATTAAACAACTGGTATATCAGACGCGGACGCGCGCGTTTCTGGGACGAAGAACAAGATGCTTTTGATACTCTATACACTGTATTGGTAACACTGTGTCGCGTACTGGCACCTTTTGCACCGTTCATTTCAGAATATATCTATCGCAATTTAACAAATGATGAATCAGTTCATTTGACAGATTGGCCAACAGTATCTGATACAGATGAAAAAATTGTAAATGATATGCGTCGTGTACAATCAATTGTATCTGTTGGTAAACAATTGCGTGAACAATACAAATTGCGTAATCGATTGCCTTTGTCATCAATGACTGTGGCGGGTGTAAATATGCCAGAATATGCAGATATAATCAAAGATGAATTAAATGTAAAATCTGTAAAATTCGATTCAAATATTGCAACAGTTGCAGACAGTTTTATTTATCTGATTACACCAAAAATTGGCAGCCGTCTTGGTGGTGCGTTAAAAGATATAATTCCATCTGTTAAACGCGGTGAATATGAAATTGTTGGCGATAAATTGTTGGCCGCAGGTCACACATTAAACGCAGACGAATTTGAAAATCGTTTAACTGTTAAAAATGGTGTTTCTGGTGCTGCATTACCAGATAATACAGCTGTTGTTGTATTGGATACAGAATTAAATTCGGAACTGATTGCCGAAGGTTTGGCAAATGATGCACTGCGCTTTATTCAAGATACACGCAAATCAGCGGGTTTGGATGTATCAGATCGTATTGTTCTGACATATAATTCAGATCCTGCGGTTGCAAACGCCATTGAACAGCATAAAAAGCGCATAATGCGTGATGCATTGATTGTTGATATGCAAATTGGCGATGGTGAATACAATACAGAAATCGAAGGTTATAATTTGTCTGTGTCTGTAAAAAAAGCATAATAAAAAACAGGGGTATAAAATGGCATGTATGAATACTATTTGTGCGTTTAACAGCAATGCAAAGTGTACAAATAATTTTTCACTTTGTATTGTGCGTGATTTATATAACGCACAACAACAAACGCGTGCATACCATTTATACTCAATAAAAATAAAATAAAGGAATGGAAATGCCAACAAACAAAATATTATATTGTGGTAATATTGGTCGTAAATGTCCGAACAAGACAGTTGATGGTCGCTGTACAACATGCGGAATAATGACAGAATTTGAAGAAAGCAAACCATGTGAACATGTTGTTGGTGTTACTGATAATCAAAATAAATTTCTAATCAAATACCTATACAATATTCATAACGATACACCCCGCGTCGTTTCAATTGTTCCAAAACCAATTGATGTATATCCAAATGATTTATACTGTGCAAAGATAGATTCAGACTGTTCATATTTAACACCTGGGGGAAAATGTGCAAAGGTTCAATGTCTGATGGGCAGGGACACATCAACGACCTGTGAACATCAAATAACATTGGATTCAGAATCAGAACTGGTTGTGCGTTTGATGCAATTTATTCATCGTGATAAAGAAAGATTAAACAAGAAAATCCAAGAACTGCAGCAAAATCAAAAATAACAGGAAAAAATGGCAAAGTACTGTAAAATATTTTCATAACGATAACATTATAAAACAACTTCGAAAATTAAACAAAGAAATATAAAATATATGACACCACAGCAATATTTTGATTTTGTTATACCAACCGTTGATATGACAATACGGTCAGAACTGTACCACACAAATGAATTTAATTTTGCTGTGGCGGTTATTTTGTCAGCACAGGCAACAGATAAAAAAGTAAATGAAGTTACACCAAATTTATTTGCTGTTGCACCAACACCACAAAAAATGTTGGAACTGGGGCTTGATGGATTGCGTGAACATATTCGTGTTATATCTTTCTTTAATAACAAGGCAAAAAATATTATCGCATTGGCGCAAAAATTAGCAGACGAAAATATATCTGATACTTTTTCACAAAGATATCATAATCGTGATGAATTGATGAAATTGCCAGGTATCGGACAAAAGACGGCCAATGTTGTTTGTAATGTATTATGGGGTGCACCAAATATTGGCGTTGATACTCATGTTTTTCGTAATGCGCATCGATATGGTTGGGTTAGCGATACAGACAATACACCAGAAAAAGTTGAAGAAAAATTATTAAAACAAATACCAAAAAAATATCATTCTGTTGTAAACCATGTAATGGTTTTGCATGGTCGATATGTTTGCACGGCACAGCGACCAAAATGTGAAAAATGTCCCGTAGCACAATTTTGTTCGTACGCAGGAAAATGTGCCGATTGCAAGAACAAATAAAATCATGTATTATACCCATCGCAGACACTGCATGACAAGAAAAGGACTTTCTACAAGACCCGAACCCACATCCCTAGGTGCAATGTTTGTTAAAAAAAAGCCGGTATTTACCGGCTTTTTTGTTTAATACATTGTTTGCAGAACATGCTTGTTCTTGTCCAGATTCGACAACATTTTTCCACTGCCACATGCAACGCACGCCAATGGATTGTCGACCAAGAATACAGGTAATCCTGTGGCCATGCGAATCGCAGTGTCCAAACCGCGTAACAATGAACCGCCACCTGTCATTGCAATACCAAAATCTGCAATATCTGCGGATAATTCTGGTGGTGTCAATTCCAATGCCTGACGAACAGTGTTTACAATCTTGGAAACAGTTTGTGCCAACGCAGATGCGATTTGTGATTCTGTAACAACGGCTTCCCTTGGGGTGCCAGACATCAAATCTCGCCCCTTGATTTTCATTGTCAATTCTTTGTCTTTATCTTTTGGCAATATTGCGTTGCCGATTCTCTTTTTAATTTCTTCTGCTGTGTTTTCACCAATCAACAAATTTTTTGACTTGCGAACAAAGTCAATAATATCAATATCCATTTGGTCACCAGCAGTACGAACGGCATTCGAATAAACAATGCCACCCAAAGACATAACAGCAACTTCGGTTGTTCCACCACCGATATCAAGAACCATTGAACCAACAGGCTTTTCCACAGGTAATCCTGCGCCAATCGCAGCCGCAGTTGATTCTTCAACGATGTAAACCTTGCGTGCACCAGCAGCATCGGCAGCTTCTTGGATTGCGCGTCGTTCAACCTGGGTCGCGCATGATGGTACACATATAATAATCAATGGTGCAGCCAAAGGACTGCGATGATGAACCTTGCGAATAAAGTATTTTATCATTTCTTCGGCAACTTCAAAGTCTGCAATAACGCCGTCACGCAATGGGCGAACTGCAGATATCGTTCCGGGTGTACGACCAAACATCTGTTTTGCTTCTGTTCCCACAGCCAAGATTTCTTTGCGGCCAATCAAACGGTTTTCTGATACCGCAACAACGGATGGTTCGTTTAATACGATACCACGTCCCTTGACATAAATCAGTGTGTTTGCAGTGCCCAAGTCAATTGCCATGTCTGCAGAAAAAAACTTCATCAACCAGTTATACATATTTAACCCCATCATATAAAATTTATTTTTTTGAACTATAAATCAGGATATTCAAAAAATCAAGGCGTGCCCATAAATTTATTTGATTTATTATATATTGTGGTAATATATAGCCCGATATGATACGAGATACGATAAAAAAACATTCTGATTTTATTGCGGGTGAAAATGACCCGACTGCACGTTGTGCGTATTTCTTGGTTCGTGCCAAGACTGCAAAATACCCAGATGATGCCAGATATGGTTTGGTTGTTACAAAAAAGACCTTCAAACATGCCACCGACAGAAATCGTGCAAAAAGACTGATACGCGATTGGATTGCATACAATGAAAAAATGTTGCGTGATGATTTGGATTATATTTTTGTTATCAGACATGCAATATTGGATGCAGACCGTGAATCTGGTCGCACCGCCATGCGCAAGGCATTACATTACTTAAAACAACAAGAAATCAATGCTTAAAAAAGTTGCAATTTATTTGGTGCATATATATCAAAATTTTATTTCACCGATAATTGGTGGTCGCGCCGCATGCAGATATATCCCATCATGCAGTGAATATATGAAACAAGCAATTGAAAAATATGGTGTTGTTCGTGGTTCTTGTTTGGGGATCAAGCGCATTTGTCGATGCAGGCCGCATGGCGGATTTGGGTACGACCCTGTGCCTTGACAATGGTGACGATTATGGTAAAATTCAATAAATGCGAGATAGATAATTAAAACAAAAAGGGAACAAAATGTCTTTGCGTGCACCCGTTGAATCTATGTCAAAATTCATGGATGATATGGGAATTACAGAATTGAACTTGGAACGCCAGTTCTTATTTGGCGTATATCGCAAACATATTCACTTATCAAAACAACAGGTTGCAACAACTGTTGCAGTACCTGCAACTGATACAAAAACAGATGCTGTCGCAAAAAAAGCCGCTGTAAATGGATATTCATTAAAATCGCCGATGGTTGGTGTTGTATATTTGGCACCAGAACCAGGTGCAGAAACTTTTGTTTCTGTTGGCAGTGTGGTAAAATCTGGTGATACAGTTGCGCTGGTCGAAGCGATGAAAACATTCAATCCAATCAAATCAGACAAAGACGGCGTTGTAAAAGAAATCTTGGTCAAAGATGGTGCGGCTGTTGAATTTGATCAACCTTTAATTGTTATTGAATAAAAGTTATGTCACAAATAAAAAAAGTTTTAATTGCCAATCGTGGTGAAATTGCACTGCGTATTATTCGTGCATGTCGTGATATGGGCATTCGTACTGTTGCGGTGTATTCAACCGCAGACAAAGATGCGATGCATGTACAGTTGGCGGATGAATCTGTATGTATTGGTCCTGCGGCGGCGCGTGATTCTTATTTGAACGAGTCTGCAATTTTGACAGCTGCGTTATTGACAAATTCAGATGCGATTCATCCAGGTTATGGATTTTTGTCAGAACGCGCAGATTTCGCACACAAGGTTGAACAGCATGGTATGATTTGGATTGGTCCAGAACCAGATATGATTACCAAAATGGGTGACAAGGTAAACGCCAAAAAGACAGCAATAGAATGTGGTTTACCTGTTGTTCCTGGGTCTGATGGTGAATTAAAATCATTGGAACATGCGCTGGATGTTGCAGACCAGATTGGTTATCCGATTATGTTAAAGGCGTCTGCTGGTGGTGGTGGTCGTGGAATGCGTCCTGTTATGTCTGCGTCTGATATGGCTGAAGCATATCAATTGACCAAGAACGAGGCAAAATCTGCATTTGGTGATGATACATTGTATATGGAAAAGTTATTATTGCATCCACGGCATATTGAATTTCAGGTTTTGGGCGATAAACACGGAAATGTTGTTATATTTGGTGAACGCGATTGTTCATTGCAAAGAAGAAATCAAAAGGTTATGGAAGAATGCCCTGCGGCTGCATTATCGCAAAAACAGCGCGATGATATGATAGAAATTTGTAAAAATGCTGCAAAAAAGATGGGGTATACAAATGCGGGCACTTTTGAATTTATGTACGAAGATGGAAAATTCTATTTCTTGGAAATGAATACCAGATTACAGGTTGAACATCCTGTAACAGAAATGGTTTATGGTGTTGATTTGGTTCGTGAACAGATACGCATTGCTGCCGGTGAAAAATTGGGGTATAACCAATCTAATGTAATTCCAAATGGACATGCGATTGAATTTCGCATAAATGCCGAAGATTCAGAAACATTTATTCCAAATCCTGGGACGATTACATTGTATGCGCCATCTGGCGGTTTGGGGGTTCGTGTGGACAGTGCTGTTTATACAGGGTACACAATTCCACCAACATATGATTCTATGATTGCAAAGTTGGTTGTACATGCACAAAACAGACCTGCATGTATTATGCGTGCAATGCGTGCATTGGATGAATTTGTAATCGAAGGTGTAAAAACAACAATTCCACTACAAAAGAAATTGTTGAACAACAAGGATGTAAAGCAATTAAACTTTGATAATCATTGGTTGGAAGAATTTTTGAAAAAAGATTAAAAAAAGCCGGCAAAAGCCGGCATTTTTATTATGAATAATGTATCTTATTAAATATTTGCAATTTTGTTTTTCTTTGATATAATCTTTGACGCAATGGGTGGTTAGCTCAGTTGGCTAGAGCGTTACGTTGACATCGTAAAGGTCGTTGGTTCGAGCCCAATACCACCCACCAGATTTTTAAAAGGACAAATAAATAATGCGAATGCAAATTTAATCTTATAAAAATAATCAACGGGAATCATACAGACGCCCCGTTGGCGTCTATTTTTTTAATAATACAGGCAAAGGAAATTATATAATGGCAAAAAAAATTTTAATCACATCTGCATTACCATATGTAAACGGCGAACTGCATTTGGGACATTTAATTGGTTGCTATCTGCCAAGTGATGTTTATGCGCGTTTCTGTCGTGCAATGAATTACGATGTGTTGTTTGTTTGTGGCGCAGATGAACATGGAACACCTGCTGTTGTCGGGGCCGCAGCCGAAGGTTTGCCAATAATAGAATATAACAATAAATACTATGCAAAACATTTACGCGCTGTCCAAGATTTTTCTTTGTCTTTTGACCTGTACGGGCGAACACATACAGACAAACAAGAAAAACTGATTCACGAATTGTTTACCAGACTGGACGAACAAGGTTTAATCCAAGAACGCGAAACTGTGCAACCTTTTTGTGTCGATGACAATATGTTCTTGGCAGACAGACAGATGGTTGGAACATGCCCAAAGTGTGGCTATGAAAATGCACGCGGGGATCAATGCGATAAATGCAGCACAACATACGAAGCAACAGAACTGTTAAATCCACGCAGCACCATATCAAACAGCACAAATATCGAATACAGACCAACAAAAAACCTGTTCTTTTTAGCGTCCAAGGTCGAAGATAGCTGGAAAAAATGGTTGGCAGATCATGCACCAAAGTGGTCAAAATCAGCAGCAGCAATCGCACGCGGCTGGGCAAACGAAGGACTGCGTGACACATCAATTACACGCGATTTGCCGTGGGGGATACCTGTCAATAAACCAGGTTATGAAAACAAAGTTTTCTATGTTTGGTTTGATGCACCGTGGGGATATGTTTCAATTTCACAGGCTGCAAATGAAAACTGGGCAGATTGGTGGAAAAACCCAGATGCACACTATGCACAATTTATGGGCAAAGATAATGTTAAATTCCATTCCGTATTTTTCCCAGAACAACAGTTGGCAATGAACGACAACTGGAAAACTGTCGATATGTTAAAAGCAATGAACTTTCTGAATTTCGAAGGTGGTAAATTTTCTAAATCTCAGAAACGCGGAATATTCTTGGACAGCGCAATCGAAATCGCACCCGCAGACTGTTGGCGATATGCCTTGTTGGCAAGTGCACCAGAAACAGATGATACAGATTTTACTGTTTCGCGTTTTGCGGATATTGTCAATAAAGACTTGAACGGAATGTTGGGGAATTTTGTAAGCCGTGTTTGTAAATTGACCCAGAAAAACTTTGGTAACAATGTACCAAATTCTGGTGACAAGAATCCAGAACTGGAATCAGAAATAAATGCAAAACTATCCGAACTGACATCCGCACTAGAATCTTGCGAATTTAGAAATGCAATTACTGCATTACGCGGCCTGTACGCAATTGGTAACGAATATATGACCAAGATGGAACCATGGACGTTGGTTAAAAATGGTGATATAAATCGTGCTGGGAGCGTGCTGAATGAATGTTTTCAACTGATTGATTTATATGCACGCGTATCACAGCCTTTTATTCCAAACGCCGCAGAAAAAATGAAGAATATTTTTGCAGACAAGCAAGATTTTTCATGGCCTGCAAAATACGAACATCGTATTGCGGATAATACAGTATTTGTTGTGCCAGAAAACTTGTTCAACAGAATCGACGATGAAACAGTGGCAAAAATTACTGAAAAATATGCACCAAAACAGGACAATTCACCAAAACCAATTGTTGCAGAAATTGTTGCTGTTAAAAATCATCCATCCCGTGATGATTTACATATTCTGTCTGTAAATACAGGCGCTAATGAAACTGTACAGATTGTATGTGGCGCGCCAAATGTATGTGTTGGTTTGCGTGGGGTTTTGGCACCTGTTGGGGCAAAGTTGCCAGGCATGAAAAAACCAATGGCGCAGCGTACAGTTGCAGGTGTTGAATCATTTGGTATGATGTGCAGTGCATCAGAACTGGGACAGAGTTCCGATGATACAAACATCATTGAATTGGGTACGGAATACGAAATCGGTTCAGAATATAAATAATATGTCAGATACGCGTCTTGTTTTGTTGTCTTGTTGTGCGCCGTGCAGCGCAGGTGCTATAAAACAACTTTGCGAAAATAAAATTGATGGTGTGTCTGACTTTATTGTTTTGTTTTATAACCCAAATATTTTTCCAGAATCAGAATATACAAAGCGTATGCAAGAACAGATTAAATATTGTGAAAAGTTGGGGGTAAAATATGTGGTTCTGGAATACGACCATGATGCATGGCGCGATGCTGTTCGTGGATATGAATCTGCACCAGAACGCGGACCGCGTTGCAGTTTATGCTTTGAATACAGATTTTGTCGCGCTGTAAAATTTGCACGTGAAAATGGCTATAATGCAATTGCAAGTGTGCTGGGTGTATCACGACATAAAAATCAAACACAGGTAGATAATGCAGCACAACAGTCTTGTTCTGATATCAAATATTTACCGGTAAAGTGGGATGAAAATCTGCGAATACAAATAAATCGCGAATCAGAATTTTATCGCCAGAATTATTGCGGTTGCGAATTTAGTATCAGAAAAATTTAATACTGAACGCACAATATTATTGTGATATAATTATATTATAATGAGAACTAATAATATAAATTACTTACAAAATATTATACAAACAGCCAACAGAAAAGGTATCGAAGCTGATTTTGTTCGTATTGCGGAAAGCATAATTGACAGATTTATGGATTCTTGTGGTTATATATCTGCTGATGGGTATAAAAAATTTGGCGATTATGTCTGGGAAGAATCTTTTTATTCTGAAATCAAAAAACAAGAAAAGATACCCCAGGACTTATTTGAAATTACACAAAAACGTAAAAATATATTTTCTAGAAAAACGGAAATAATCATTGCAAGGCGTGATATTATAGAAACTTTGAATGCGTTGTTACAGCACAACAATCCAGATATTATCGAATTGTTTAACCAAGAATGCGACAAATTGTTGGGGAAAATAAAAACAAATGCTAAAAGCAATCATATCAACAAGATTAAAGCTATGCGTAAGCTAAATCAGCAGAAACGCGGTGATTATTACCAAGATATTCAGTACACATCGCCCTCTTTAATAAATATAGATAAGATATGTTTAGTGCATGCAACACGATTTTATCCAAAAAAGAACGAAAAAGGGGGATATACGATTGAAACGACTGCGCATGCCACTGATTATATTCAGCCACGTGCCACAGTGCACTTTACATGTAATCATATTGTAGAATCTCATTTACAAGGCAATTGGGATTATATGCCGTATGTAGTGATTGCCCCCCTATCTGATATCATTGCGTTAAATGGTAAACCACGTCGTTTTTCAGCAGTTGATACATTTTTCTTGCCAGATCCTGATGATGGTATGCAAATGCCAAATTCTACAATGATTGTTGCGCCATCTGACAAGATGCCTGCTGACAAGTTGTATATATTAGCACCAAATAATCATGCATACTATAGAACGAAAAACTTTTCTACAAAAATGCGACAAGAATTATTAATGGGGGATAACACTATTCAGTATTCTGATATGAATGAAGAAGAAATCAATGCTTTACTGATTAAAAAATCTCGTGATTTAGCGATGTGTGAGTTGATGGAACAAAATGGTTTTACATACATCAAAGGCAATGTTGCCAGCAATGAAAAAATTATGACAGATTATCACAGAACAGGCATTGAACACGGTATGTTTTCGTCTGACAACAAATATACGCATGCTAATGATTATGAAACGATGATTGATGGAACATATTATGGCACACATACATTGCTGATATCTGCGATGGATGGCAAACCGATTGATTCTTATTATTATCAACAAATAAAAACATGGCTATCCGAACATGTTCTGCAAGATGTACCATCGCCACAAATTGATGCAGATACCAAAGAAACCAAACAAATGCAAAAAGTCGCAAGGCAATTTAATACTGCCGCTGAAAAACTTCGTCAAAACATACGAAAAAAAATAAAAACGCCGCAAGATATGGAAAAATTCCTGGCGTCTTTTAATTGGAAAAAATATTAAAAAACCGGTAAAAACCGGTTTTTTTATTATTGTGGCATTGGCATACCTGCGGTTGCTTCGCCCATTACTTGGTTGATGATTTCGTCTGCTTTTGTCTTGGCATCATTGATTGCGGCCAACACATTTGCAGATACCACATCCGCACCATGCTGTAATACAGTTGGATGAATTGTGATTTTTAATACATCGTATTTTCCAGTCATATCAACAATACATGCACCATTTCCTGCAATTCCTTTGACAGTTGTTTGTGCCAACTTTTCTTGGGCTGCTGCAACCTTGTTCTGCAATTCGGCTGCCTGTGCCATTAAAGTTTCCATGTCCATATTATCTCTCCTTTATATGCAACATCTGTAACGCGCGTTGTGGAATATACAAAGCACTAGACCAAAAATTGGTCAGTTCCAGTTTTGGTATTACTTCATTGTTTGCATGTGTTATGGCAGATTCCAAATCAGAAAATACTTTCTTGTCAGAAATCATAGGCATAACTCTTCTTGTGCCTGCCATACTGGTTGACATTTTTGTAACAACAAAATTGTATGCTTTAGTGTCCTTGTCTTGTTCAATGACAGGAAAAAAGTTTGCGCGTACATATGCTCTGATATTTGGAACTTCTTGGACTGAGCAACCAAGATAGGTTGCCCATTGTTTATCTGTCCAAGTCAATTGTTCAGGCTTCATTACCGTAAAATCCTTATTTCTTGATTTCTTCGCCTGTTTTCTGGTCTATTCCAACCATAGACATACGTGTTTTTCCACGTTTATCTGCGCCCAAGAAACGGACATAAACAGTATCACCTTCTTTTATCTTGGCGTCTTCGATTTTTGCCAATCTTTCGCCTGTGATTTCAGAAATATGTACCATTGCTTCGAACCCATTCATGATTTTTACAAAAAGACCGAAATCTTTCATGCCAGATACTGTACCTTTATAGATTTGGCCAACTTCTGGTTCTGCAACGATTTCTTTGATGCGAGCGATTGCGTTGTCTGCATCTTCTTTTGCAACTGCCATAATTTTAACAGTACCGTCATCTTCTAAATCAATAACTGTGTTTGTTTCACGAACCAACGCTTGGATAACACTGCCACCCTTGCCGATGACTTCGCGAACTTTATCTGGATTGATTTTCATTGTATATGTTTGTGGTGCGTATTCAGACAATTTTGCACGTGGCTTTTTTATTGCCTTTTCAATTTTGCCCAAGATATGCATACGGCCATCTTTTGCCTGTGCCAATGCGCGTTCCATAATTTCAAATGTGATAGATGTAATTTTAATATCCATTTGCAATGCTGTAACACCTTGGTCTGTACCTGTTACTTTAAAGTCCATATCGCCCAAGTGGTCTTCGTCACCTAAAATATCTGTCAGAATTGCGTAATCATCGCCTTCTTTAATCAGACCCATTGCAATACCAGCCACAGGGCGTTTCATTGGAACACCACCGTCCATCATTGCCAATGTTGCGCCACATGTTGTCGCCATCGACGAAGAACCGTTTGATTCCAAGATATCAGATACGATACGAATTACATAATCAAATTCGCTGCGTGATGGTACCATTGGATGAACTGCGCGCCATGCCAAGTTACCATGACCAATTTCGCGACGGCCCGGGGATTTTAAACCCTTGCATTCGCCAACAGAATAACCTGGGAAGTTATAATTCAAGATAAAGTCGCGTTCTTCGGCACCGTCCAGTGATTCGATTGGTAATGCATCTTTACCACCGCCCAATGTCAATGATACCAACGCCTGTGTTTCTCCGCGTGTAAACAATGCAGAACCGTGTGCGCGTGGCAGAACCCCCAATTCGATTTCAATTGGACGAACTGTTTTGTTATCACGACCATCGATACGTGGTTTGCCTGCCAAGATATTACTGCGCATAATGCGTGCAGTCAGATTTTCAATAACTTCATCTGCCCAAGATTCCAATGTAGATGTTGCACGAACAGATTCTGGAAATAATTCAGGAATGCGCGCTTTGGCAGCAGTATGAATCGATGCCAATGTTTCTAAACGAACCAACTTTTCTTTGATTTGCAACGCTGCTTCGATGTCGCCAGCAAAACTTTCAAAGTTTTCTTCCATTGTGATTTGTTCTGGTGTTTTTTCTGGTGTTGCCCAAGTTTCTTTACCTGCTTTTTCTGCCAGTTCATTGATTGCTGTTATAACTTTCTGTTGTTCATCAAAACCAAATTTAACAGCGCCCAATACAGTTGCTTCATCCAGTTCGCCGATTTCTGATTCAACCATCAATACGCCGTCTTTTGTTGCGGCAACAACCAAATCCATTTCAGAATTTTCAACATCTTTTTTTGATGGGTTCAAGATATATTGACCATCTGCATAACCAACGCGTGCTGCGCCAATTGGTCCCTGAAAAGGAACACCGCTCAATGCCAACGCAGCAGATGATGCAATCATTGCCAAGATATCAGGTTGATTTTTTTTGTCATATGAAAATACCTGTGCAATAATTTGAACTTTGTTTTTGAAAGTTTCTGGGAACAGTGGACGAATTGGACGATCAATTAAACGTGCAGTCAATGTTTCTGCTGTTGAAGCCTTGCCTTCGCGTCTATCGCGTGAACCAGGAATACGACCAGCAGATGCAAATTTTTCTTGATAATCAACAGTCAATGGGAAAAAGTCTTGTCCTTCGACAGCTGCCTTTTCTGCGCATACTGTTGCCAAAACCATTGTTTCACCCATTGTTGCCAAAACAGAACCATTTGCCTGTTTTGCCATACGGCCTGTTTCTAAACGCAGTGTTTCATCACCGTATTGGATTTCCACTGCCACAGGATTGTTTAATTTAGCGTCTTTTTTGAATAAGCCAAATACCATTTATTTTCTCCATATTTTTTTAGTTTTCTTTTACGCGAAGAAAAATCATTCGTTTCTGTATCCTGTAACAGATACACAAAAGAACAATTCCTTCTTCGCCGTGGGAATTATAGAACATATTTCCAGTATTGCAAATAAAATCACTGTTTCGCCGACCTTTTTTATGATATAATAATAAGGTTCTATTTAGAGGTATTTTATGCAGTTTCCATCAAGCGTCTTAGGATTCTATATAAAAAATTTCTGGCGTTATTGTGGGTTGGTTGTATTGTTATATTCTGTACTTGCAATCATTGATACATTTGGTTTGTTTGTATTACCTGCATATTACCTAAAAAATACAGTCCAAGTTTTAGAATCAACCCCGCAATCAGAAATTATGCATACAATTATTTTTGTTGGGATGACATATTTTCTTATGCGCGGGGCACAGTGGTGTGCATCTATACTGCGTTGGTATACATTTGATAAGTTTATCAAATACCCATCTTACAATAAAATATCAACAGATTTATACAAATATGTTTTTGAACAAAGCGCAGAATTTTACATTGCATCAATGCCTGGAAAAATCAGCAGTCAAATTCACAGAATTTCAGAATCTTTTTTTGAATCAGTTGAAACATTTTTTGGCAGTTTGTTTGGTGCACTGATAACATTTGTGCTGACAGCTGCAGGTTTGGCAGCGATTGGATGGCAATATGTTGCAGTTATTACATTTGCGGTTATGTTTCGTATTGTTTGGGGATTGTGTACTGTAAAAAAATCATTACGCATGTCAGGTAAACGAACCGAAGCGCACAATATATTACAGGGACGTTTGTTAGATGCATTGTCTAATTTTATGGTGGTCAAGATTTTTGCAAATGCGAAATACGAACAAAATGTAGTAGAACCTATACGAAAGAAATATGAAAAAGATGCAAACGCTTCACATTTTTGGTCGCGTTTTTTCTGGGCACCTGGAAATTTAGTAATGGACACAATTTGTTTCACAATATTTATTATATTATCTGGATATATGTACAGTATTGGTAAGTCAACTATTGCAGATATCTCTTTTGCATTGGCTGTTTATGCTGGAATCAGTTCGATTGCTTTTTCTGTAATTATGAGTATTAAAAACTTTATCAGTTGTTGGGGAAATGCCGCAGGTTCATATAATGCGTTGGTCAAAAAAATCACAATCCAAGACGATAAAAATGCACCAGAATTAAAGGTTGATGCTGCGAATATAAAAATTGAAAATTTGCGATTTAAGTATAACAAAAATTTTGTGATTGATAATTTATCACTTGATATTAAATCCGGTGAAAAGATAGGTATTGTTGGGTTGTCTGGTGCTGGTAAAACAACACTGGTAAATTTATTGATGCGTCTATATGATGCGACCAGTGGTCGAATACTTATTGATGGGCAAGACATAAAGCATGTAACCCAAGATTCGTTGCGCAAAAACATATCTTTTATTCCCCAAGATGCAACAATGTTTAACAGAACAATTCGTGAAAATATTGAATACGGCAAGATTGGTGCATCAGATAAAGAGATAACAGATGCGGCCAAACATGCATCTGCGCATATGTTTATAAAAAAATCGCCCAACGGATATGATTCTTTGGTTGGTGATCGTGGTATAAAATTATCTGGTGGTCAGCGTCAAAGAATTGCGATTGCGCGCGCTTTCTTGAAAAATTCACCAATATTGATTTTGGATGAAGCAACAGCTGCACTGGATTCAGAAACAGAATCTGTTATCCAAAAATCATTTGATAAACTATCAAATGGTCGTACAACAATTGTAATTGCACATCGTTTGTCTACACTGCGTAACATGGACAGGATTGTTGTTATGTCACACGGAAAAATTGCAGAATGTGGCACACATAATCAGCTGGTTCGCAGTGGTGGTATTTATGCAGGTTTGTGGAAGATGCAATCTGGTGGTTTTATTCAAGAATAAAAAAAACGCCCATATGGGCGTGTGTTTTTTTGCTGAAATATTTATTGTGCGACTTGATTATTCAGTTCAACGATTAAACCTTCTAATCTTGCGGCTGTTTCAGAATCGTTTAATGCAACTGCAATTGTGTATGCTGATTCTAAATCACTGCGTGATGCATCAATATTTCCAGATTGTAAATTTAATGCGGCAGATTTTTCAAAATAGTTCATTGCTTTGCTGGACAATGCTTCGCGTTCATCCATTGTTTGTGCACCCTGGATTTGTTCAGAAATAACACGAACAGCAGAAGAATAATCGTTGATTGCATCTGCAAAGCTACCCATTGCAGTGTATGCTTCTGCACGGTCTGCGTATACTGTTGGATCAACAGTACCTTCTGGACGTGCCAAAGAGTTTGTAAAGTCTGCAACTGCGCCCTGCCAATTTTTCAGCCACAGGTTTAATTTACCGCGTTTTGCATATAAGTCACGCATTTGCAAAATCGCATTTGGGTTTGTTGTGTTTGCTGCCAACGCGTTATTGATATCGTTCATTGCAGCACTATAATCTTCCAAGCGAGTATTTAACAAATAACGGTCATAGTATGCCACAGCGTTTGCAGGATCTTTTGCCAATACAGAATTAAAGTCATCCATTGCATTTGCATAATCGCCAGATTGCATATACGCTTCCCCACGTAAAATATATGTATCAACAGATGCTGCACCTGCATCAATTGCAGCTGTTAAATCTGTAATTGCATCTGGAATGTTTCCTGCTGTCAATTTTGTTTTACCACTTTCATAATAATCACCTGATTGCAACAAAACTTCTTCTGTAATTTGTACAGCAGGTGTTTCTGGTTGTATATTATGACTGCGCCCCAAGATATAAAAAGTTGCAGCGATAAAGAATAAAATAATAAACCAATAAACATAAATCGACACAGACCATGGGTTAAAGCATGGTTTTGCAGCCTTGACTTTTGCAGGTTTAACACTTGGCTTAGACGCCAGTGGCCGCACTTTTACTGTGTTTTTTGTTGTCTTAGTAGATTTAGCAGGTGTTTTTTTCATTATAAATCTCCCTTCCTTTTAACTGAATATTAAATAGATTTTAACAATTCGTCAATTGTTTTCTGTGGTACAGGTTCAATTTTTCCCACAGGTAATTTTTTTAGTTTTATATTACCAAACGAAACGCGATGCAATTTGTGTACAGGACATCCACATGCTGCCAAAACAATTCTTACTTCGTTCTTTTTTCCTTCACATATTGATACGCGCAAATTGCTGCCACCGATATGGTCGATTTTCATTGGTGAATATTTTATGCCGTCCACGGTTATTCCGGTGCGCGCCGCGTCAAGACCTGAAAAATCATGTCCAGATACAGTTGCAATATATACGCGTGTAATTTTTGATGATGGTAATGTCATTTTGCGTGCAAATTCGCCATCATTGGTCAGTAATAATAATCCAGTTGTTTTGAAGTCCAATCGTCCGACATATTTCAAATTTTTATATTCGTCTGGCAAACAGTCGTATATTGTTTTGCGTCCTTGTGGATCCAGCGTGGTTGTCATTGTGTTTATCGGTTTATGGAACATATAAACATGCAATCCATTTTTTTGTGTGATTTTCTTACCTTTTATTTCGATTACATCGTCTTCTTCGACAAAGAATACAGGTGTTGTCACAAGTTTTCCGTTTACAGTAACCTGCCCCAATGAAATCAGTTCTTCGGCACGGCGGCGTGATGCAGCCCCAGAATCTGCGATAACTTTTGAAATTCTAATTCCCATGTTATACCACCTTGGCGATTGCGATTGCAGCTGCCAGTTCGGCGCGCAATATTGTTTTACCCAAAGAAATTCCAACAGCGCCAGCATTGTCCAGTGCATGAAATTCAGATTCTGAAAACCCCCCTTCGGGGCCAATCAATATTGATTTTATGTCCCCTGCCCCGTTATGCATTTTATGACCGTATGCAGCGCGTTCATCTGCAAAAACTGTGTTTTTCAAATCAAGTTCAGAAAATTTTACCGGTGTGTGTATTACAGGAACACTGTTGCGATTAGATTGTTCGGCAGCTTCGGTTGCGATTTTTTTCATTCGTTCCCAATTTATATGGTTTGCATTGGTTCTTTCTGTTATAACTGGCAGAAATGCGCAAACTCCCATTTGTGTTGCCATATTTATTAAATCGTCGGTGCGTTTTATTGGTGCAAACATCAGTGTTATATTGTTTGATGGATCTGTATGTCCTGTTTTTTGACCGATGACCAATGATTTTTTATCATCAGATAATTTTGCATTATACTCGTTACCGTCACCAAATACCAAACAAGTATCGGTTCGCATAACGCGCGTCAGGTAATGAATAATATCTTTATCTGCTGGTATTATAGTACCGGTTTGAATGTCTTTACCGATGAAAATTCTTGGAATATTTTTCATAATTTTATAATTCCTGATTTATAAATTGTGTTTTTTCTGATATAATATTAGCACCATGGCAACTAAATTCAACTTTTTATCAGCATCTGGCAAAGGAAAAGGTTTGGGAATTTTCCGTTCCAGTTCATACAAAGAACATGAACAGACTCCACTGGCGCGTGAATTTTGGTCTATTCGTTGGTCTGTTATTATATGGTTGATTGCTGCATTAATGTTTGCATGCACCTTTCCTGTAGAGCATATATGGCGTTATGGTTGGTCTCCTGCGGCCAAACAGTGGATTGGGATTTATTTTTCACAAATGTTATCTTCTTGTGGGCTATCGGTATTGGCGGAAATTCCGCATTGGATATCACGTTGTATAATGCGACCTGATTTGGCATGTATAACACCACTGTTACCATTGATTGGTTATTATTTCTTGGCTGATGCAACGATGACAGATGAATTTAATCCGCATTCCAAGGATAAATTTGAAGAAAAAACCTCGCGCAAGGCAAATGCCGAAGATATCAAGAAAATGGGCGCAGATTATAAAAACAAAGAAGGGCTGTTCAAAGGTTTTATGATGGTTCTTGGGTATTTCAAGAATAAACCATTAAAGATGGACGAATGTTTGTCTGCATTATTATTGGCGCCTGCTGGTACTGGTAAAACACAGGGTGTTGTTATTCCAACAATTCTGGGCTGTGATGATGTTTCGATGATTATCAACGACCCAAAGCCTGAATTAAAACAAATAACATCTGCATATCGTGCATCAATTGGTCCTGTTTTTATAATGAATTGGGCGGCGCGTGATGAACCAGAACGTGGAATTTATTATCCTGCGTGGAATCCATTGTCACCAGAAAATCTTCCTGATAATGATGAAGAACGCAGTACATATATTCAAGTTATTGTAAATTCTATTATCGAAGAAAATGCCAAAGATCCACATTGGTCAAATACTGCACGTGCTGCATTGACTGGATTTATAAACTTTATTGTATCCAAGGTTGAACGCGCCAAGGCAAACGACTATTTTTATTACAGATTAAAAAATGGGACATTTGATTCCCAAGATGCGACCGTATTGATGGATTATTATATGACAATGACATCTGATCCAAACGCATATGCCGCGATGTCATTATTACAACGTGGGCAATTAAATATTAATAACTATGTACATGTTGGTACATGGGGTGGATTACCATCAGAATGGCATGGTGCCGAAGCATCAATTCCAATGTTCCTTGCATGGTATGTCGAAGGTCAAATAAAAGTCGCCAATGAAATCGAAGAACGCAAGCGTCAAGGTGACCAAATGGTTATGATGGCAGACCCAATGAAGGATTTTTTGAATGATGCTGTGAACGAAGCACGTCTGTATTCATATGACAGTGATGCCGTATCTGCACTGATAAATTTGGCAAATACACCGGACAAAGAACGCGGTTCTGTTATTTCAACAATGAACGCGGGGTTAAACATATTCCGTCATCCTGCGGTAAATAAACATACGCGGCATTCAGATATTCATTTTAGCGATATGCGCGGTATGGTTGATCCAACAGACGGCAAGATGAAGCCGATAACAATATATTTGTCTATGAATGTTGCGGATGCGCCTGCGTTCAGTCCAATAACCAGTATGTTTATTGAATTATTGTCAAACTTTTTGATTGCAAATAAACCAGAAAATATAAACCATGGCCAAAAATTGGGGCCTTACCCTGCCCTGTTTGTATTGGACGAAATGCCAACAATGAATAAGTTAGAGGCGATTATTCGTGGTCCCGCGGTTGGACGCGGTCAAAAAGTATCATATTTGATTGTCGGTCAGGATATCAGCCAGATTGCAGAAAAGTATGGGGACAAGGCTGCTGACACAATTATTGCAAATACTGCGGCCAAGGTTATTTTGCGTGTGAATGACCCAGCAACTGCAGAACGTTTTACACATATGATTGGCAAGAAAAAGACCAAGAAAAAAGAAAAAGGTCCAGATGGTAAAGAAACAGAAGTTACCAAAGAAGAAGACTTATTCAGTCCAATGGATTTAATGACTTTGTCAAAAGGAAAACAGCTCGTTTTGATGCAGGGGTATTATAATCGTCCGATCGAAGCGGATGGTGAATGGTATTTTTATGAAAAAAATGCTGTTCAAAAAGAAATGGCAGCCAAGGTAAGAATGGGCGAATCATCTCCAATACCAGAATATTTAATACCAAAGCATCATCGTGCGTTGCGTTATGATGGTGTTCCGCGTGTATACGACGCCAAGACAAATACAGTCAAAGAATTGGCATAAAAACACCGGTAAATGCCGGTGTTTTTTTATAATGTATATTGTAATAAAAAACCGGTGTTTACCGGCTTTTTTATATTTTTAATTTCTGCTTCATTTCTGTCAAAACTGGTACATCAACCCCCAGTGTTTTGGCGCGTTCAATCAGACCGCATAATGCATGGATACCTTCGACAGTGCCTTCAGGTTTTTGTCCATTGGCAATCGCGATACCGCCAGAATAATTTCTGCTGGTCACACTGGTTGCAGACAGGTATAAGTCGCCTAATCCGCATAATTTCAAGAAAGTTGCAACCTGAGCACCAGATGCAACACCGATCTTGACGACATCATCCCATACGCGTGTAAATAATAGTGCGCGTTCGTTTTCACCACTTGCCATAACAGAGTTATAACCACTGATAAGTGCGGCTGCATTTTTTCCAACGCCACATATTTCTGTCCCAATAACATCGCTGATTGGTTCCAGATATAATTTGTTTAATGCTTGTTCTGCTGCAACAATCGCATTATTTGTTCCGGCCAGTGTTGAACCTGTTGGATAACCCATCGCAACTTCTGCTGCGAATTGTGGGCCAGACAGAACACCAAAATCAATACATTCTGGTAATACATCGTGCAAAATTTCAGACATAAATTCACCGGTTGAACATTCTGCGCCTTTGGTACAAATAATAACAGGTTGGCCATTATAGAAATTGCGTGCTTTTTTCAGTGTTTCGCGAAAGAATGCAGATGGTGTCACAATCAGCCATATATCAGCATCTTTAATGTCGTCCATTTTGCTTGTTACGGATAAGTGTTCTGGTAATACAACGTCGTCAAATTCTTTATATTGACCGTCATATGACCATAATATCGTTTCGTTTCCACTGCGTGTTGCAGTTATTGCCAGTGCAGTACCCCACGCACCAGCGCCAATTACGCCTACTTTCATTTTAGTTTCCTTATTTTTCTTTCAATTTCGGGGACGACCGTCAGTCCATCATCAGATAAATCGATTGCACGCATATATGCTTCGCGGGCCTTGTCATATTCCCCAATTGATACATATATGTCCCCCAAGTGCAGATATAATGGCGAATGTGATTGTGAAATTTCGCCAACGCGTTCCAATACTTCCAGTGCGGCATATGCGCCTTCGCGTACAGCAACAACAGTTCCCAGTGTGTCCCATGCCATAATATCGCTTGGGTCTTGTGCCACTAATGTCATTGCGTACTGATATGCGTTTTCAATTTCTCTATTCTGTGCAGCCCATATTTTTGCCTGCAAAGATACAATTTCTGCATCAACAGCCAAATAATCAGATGCCAATTTTATATCGGATTGTGCCGCATCATAATCGCCAAAAGAATAATGTATCTGTGCACGTGTTTTTGCAAAAAACGCCCTGCCCGCGTCATTTATATTTTTATCATTTATTGCGCGATTTACAACGCGTAATGCGGCGCGTTTATTACCTGATTTTATATAGTGGCCAACCAGCTTGTTTACAGATGGTACAAATAATGGAAAATCACGTAGTGACTGTTCCAGTTCTGTAAAATTGCCGGTCTTTTCGGTGTTTCGTAACGCGACAAACGGATAAAACGGGCTGTTTGGTTCGATTTTTTCAAAATAATGTTGATAATTACCGGTGTTTGTATAAAAAAACTGTCCCAGATAATAATTTATTGCATCTGTGTTTTTTGTCATTTCTGGTGCAATTGCTTCTGCAAAACGCAGCATCAGCATCGCCATATCCGAATACATTAAAATCTGTGTGTGTGATACATTTTGTAACAAGCTGAATGCCAATGCGTTTTTGTAACCAGAAAATAACGACCAGTCTGGTATTTTATCAAAGTTCATTAAAAACATGCCTGCGGGTCTGGTGGTGTACTTTGTTTTTAATTCCTCTGCCCTGTCAGACATATTATGATGTGTATAAAACGACATTATGTACAGATAATCATTTATGTTCATGAAGTCTGGGTTTACAGCATCAAAGTGTTTTGCCGCTTTGTCAATGTCGCCCAACTCGGCATAAATCTGTCCGCGTACGAATTCGCGCCATGAATCGTTGACTGGTAATTTGTCGATGTATTTAAATGTGTTTGTGCGCCAATCATTTGCAATTGCAGACCAAATTCTGAATGGTGCAATCAATGCCGAAGTATCGTTTTTATGTCGGTTATGCATTTCTTTCCAGTTGTCATTTTTGACCAGCCATGCTTCATATATAAACTTTGCAGGTATTGATTTTTCGTTTTTTAACAACTGAACATCTTGTGGCATTTTGCCACCTAAAAACTGTGATAGAATCTTAGTGTTGTTTACAACTGTAATATCTATATCCTGTAAATCTTGGGTAAAAGATAATGCGTTTTCAAAATCATTTGCGTATATTGCGTGTTGTGCTGCTAAGAAAGCACCGTATTGTGTGTTTGGAAAATGATACACGTCGTCTGATGTTGATTTTCCTGTAAATTGCCATGTTGCAACAGCCGTGGCAATTAGAATTGCAAACAGGCTGATGCTGATAAATAAACTTTCAATTTTTTTCATGATTATGATAGAATACTCTTTATGAAGAATAATGTCAAATTTGAACAGTATGAAAATTTACTGCAAGAATGGTCTGGACGCATGAATTTGGTTGCGCCCAGTACATTGGCAGATGTAAAAACGCGTCACTTTGCGGATTCTGCACAATTGGCGGACATTTTGCCGTGTGATGTGAATATAATTGATTTGGGCAGTGGTGCTGGATTCCCAGGGGTTGTTTTGGCGATATTGGGGTGGAATGTTACCTGTATCGAATCAATTGGGAAAAAAGTTGCATTTTTGTCGGCGGTCAAAGAAAAGTTGGAACTGGAAAATCTGACGATTTATCATGGTCGCGTCGAAGATTATGTCCGGCAGTTGCCGGCAAAAAGTGATAAATTTGTGTTCACAGCGCGCGCATTTGCATCGTTGACAAAGATAATGGATTATGTTTCTAAAACAAAATACCGGCTTTTTTTATTAAAAGGCCGGGAAATAGAAACGGAAATTGCGGTTGCAAAACAAAAATATAAATTTGATTATACATTATATCCATCCAAGACTGGTGATGGGTTTATTATAGTTGTTGATTTTTGTTGATGATTTCATGTGAAATTGTTGATAATTGATTGAAAGTACAGTGTTATTTAGTTGTTTTTAATAAAAATGCCGGTAAAATCCGGCTTTTTTGTTTGTGGTTTAATAATGTTTGTTTCATATGAAAATAATGTTATTTAATTGTTTTGACTTTATTTTCTTGTTTTTGATTTTATGTCCTTGACCGAATCGGTGGGTTTTTATATTGTTGTATAAAAAATATAGGAAAGGGAAATGACGCATATAATTGCATTTGCAAATCAAAAGGGCGGTGTTGGTAAAACGACGACGGCGATAAATATTGGTGCATCACTAGCAGCGATAAAAAAACGTGTTTTGTTGATTGATTTGGATCAACAGGGGAATGCAGGTACTGGGTTGGGGTTTGAACGTGCATCGCATTTGCAAAGTGTTTATGGTGTTATAATGGGGACAGCAAATATTACTGATAATATTTTGACTACTGCGGTCAAGGGTTTGCATTTGTTGCCTTCTTCTCAGGCGCTGGCCGGTGCTGATATTGATTTGCTGGATATGGAAAATCGTGAATTTCGTTTGCGTGATGCGTTGAAGCCGATTTTGTCGCATTATGACTATATTTTATTAGATTGTCCGCCTGCGTTGGGTTTTTTGACAATAAACGCATTGGCTGCGGCCAGCAGTGTTTTGGTGCCGTTACAATGCGAATTTTTTGCCCTAGAAGGCGTTCAACAATTGATGGATACTATATCTGTTGTCAAAGAAAAGTGGAATCCGGATTTGGAAATTTTGGGTGTTTTGTTGACGATGTACGAACGCAGATATAATGTTACACGTGCTGTTGATGATGATGTGCGTGCTGCATTTGGTGATGTTGTTTTCAAAACAGTTGTCCCACGTAATGTTCGTATGTCCGAAGCACCAAGTCATGGTGTACCAGCATTGTTCTATGATTTTAATTCGAGCGGTGCACAGGCGTATTTGCGCGTTGCAACCGAAGTAGTTCAAAGAACCGAAGGAGGTTATGATGGCGAATAAGTTTGGTTTGG
Organism: Candidatus Enterousia sp.; assembly: GCA_045613445.1. GTDB lineage: Bacteria > Pseudomonadota > Alphaproteobacteria > Rs-D84 > Rs-D84 > Enterousia. The sequence goes on from JAZLAZ010000013.1 coordinate 97,590, forward strand.
GACGCGGTTTGGCTGATTTGCAGGCAGTTCGTGGTAAAATACCGGATATTTCATTGTTGACGCCTAATGAACGCGTTGTTGTAAAACAAATTCCGTTGGCGCAAATTGGTGCAAATCCAGATCAGCCGCGCAAAACATTTACTGATACAGAATTGGAAGATTTGTCTGCGTCTATAAAAGAAAAGGGCGTATTACAGCCAATTTTATTACGCAGTGTCTCCAATCGTCCATATTTATATGAAATTGTTGCGGGTGAACGCAGATATCGTGCATCCAAGATGGCGGGGTTGTCTGAAATCCCTGCGTTGATAAAAACGATTGATGATACGAATGCAATGGAAATAGCATTGATTGAAAATGTTCAACGCGAAAACCTGAATCCAATTGAAGAGGCAAATGCGTATAAAAACTTGATGGAGTGTTGCGATTATGAATTGCCAGATGTTTCGCGTTTGATTGGCAAATCAGAAAGTTATATTCGTAATATGTTGCGTTTAACATCTTTGCCAGACAGTGTGCAAAATCTGGTGGGGCAGGGTGAATTATCTGCATCGCACGCACGCACGATTGCGGTTGCAGCAAATCCCGAAGATTTGGCGCATAAAATCATTGCAGGTAATTTATCAGTTGCAGAAACAGATATACTGGTAAAGTCCGCACCGCGCGCATCCAATTCACGAAAGCACAGTGCGAAAACGATTGATATAGCGACGGTTCGCGATATTGAAAAGAAGATTGCAAAGGAGTTGGGTGTGTCTGTAAAATTGTCAGAACGTCGTGGCGGGGCGGGCAGTATAATATTATCATTTTCGACCCGTACCCAGTTATTTGAATTGGTTGAAAAACTGTTAAATTAAAAGTCTTGAAAAAAAACCGGCAAACACCGGTTTTTTTATATGTTTGCTATTTTTGTTAAAAATACCGGCATTTGCCGGCTTTTTTTATATTATTTTGTAAACATTTGTTTTGTGTCGATTAAAATTTGTCTGATTTCTTCAAAGTGTGCGCTTTTTATTAAATCTCGTTTAATGTCGGCCAGTGGACGCGGTGTGCCGTCTGGGTTGCGCCAAGTAGTATGAATTTTACGGCCTGAATTTTCACCTAATGTGACATATCCCATTGTGTCAAATGCCATCAGTAAACAACCGTCACGTGTTGCAAAACTAAATTGTGGGTATTTTATTCGTTGTGCGTTTGGTAAATTTGCAGCGCGCCCGCCACTAAATAACTGTGCGTTCGTAGAAGTTTGTAAAAAAACAGCGCCATCATTTATAAGGATTACTGGAATTGGGGCAGAATTTGCAGACATCATTTGCAGAAATTCTACTTTTAATTCTTTGTCTTGTTTCAGTTCATTTATAAATTTATCCATAATATCGGTTTGGTCATTAAAGCCAGATACATGCACCATAATTCTGGCATCTTTACATTTTGCTAATTCGCGTATAATTTCATGATTGTTTTGAATTGCATTATGATGAAAACTGTCCACAGACAATGAAATTTGGAACAAAGACAACCATTTTTGATAATTTTGCGCCAAGTCTTTAAAGTCATTGATAATTACCTGTTTTAGCGGTGTTCGTACCCATGCACCATTTGTTTTAATATCAAGACCTGTGCCGGAATCCATAATATATTTCATGATATTTGGCACATAATTTTGCGGGCCAAATTTATAAGATGCCATGATTTCCCCACCTGTCAAGACAACAGACTTGTTAAATCGTGTATCATTATTTGCCTGATTTATATAGTATTTTATAACATCTTCAGGCATAAATTCGCGTGGTCTGTGTGGGCCTGAATTTTCGCAACAGTGTGGACAATTGTACCAGCACCAGTGTGTTGTTTTAAAAACCATCGCATATTTTAAATTGCGGACAAAACCGCCAATCGGCAGGATATAATCAACAACATTATTAAAAAGATTTTGTGTTTTTGACATATGACAAACATATCACAAATATATTCTTTGTCAACACAAAATGGGGTAAAATAAAAGACGCCCCGATTTGGGGCGTCGTATTCATACAATAACTGAATTATTTAACAGTTGTTGTTGCGTTACGGTTCATTTTCCAAACTTTTTCGCCTGTACCTTTTACCAATGGACGTTCTTTACCATAGGAAATAGTAGAGATGCGTTTAGAATCAATACCGTCATTTACGATAACAGCCTTTGCTGCGTTTGCACGACGTGCACCCAAAGCCAAGTTGTATTCTGTTGAACCGCGTTCGTCGCAGTTACCAGCGATTTGAACTTTTACATCTTCGTGGTTTTTCATATACAGTGCCTGACCCAACAGGTTGTTTTTAGCTTCTTTAGAGATTTCAGCAGAGTTGAAATCAAAGAACACACGTTGATTGTTCAAGTCAGCTGGTTCAACAATAGAACCACCACATGCAGCCAACAAGCCTGCAACACCAGCCAACAAAGCAAAATTTTTAATTTTCATGAAAATACTCCCTTGAGTTTTTGTTGCTCGTGCTATATTGTATAATACAACATTGAAAAAATCAAGGAAAAACAAAAATGTTCAAAGATGCATTGCGTGATCTTGCATTGTCTGGTGTTCAGTGGGAACTGTCTGAAATTTCAACTGCACTGCCACAGAATACAGATGCTACCCACATGGACAAGCAGACTCCATCAGTTGGGGCAGGGCGCGTATCATCTGTTGTTCCACCAATTGCACCGGTGCAGTCGATATCATTGGATACGGTGCGCTCTATGGCGTCGCGTCCAACTGATATTGCGTCATTAAATCGAATGATTCAAGAATTCAATCATCCGTTGCGTTCTGTCGCAACAAATACGGTACTGCCGCATGTTGGTGATGGTAAAATGTTGATATTGACAGATATACCCAGTTCTGATGATGATGCGTCTGGTATAATATTATCAGGTAGTGCTGGTGAACTGATGGACAAGATGTTAAACGCAATTGGTTTGTCACGCGAAAATGTATCTGTTGTACCGATGTTATTCTGGCGAACACCTGGTGGGCGCACTGCCACACGCGAAGAATTGGATTTAGCGCGTCCATTTGTTGACAAGGCGATTGAATTATTATCACCAAGTGTCATTTTAACACTCGGTACATTGCCTGCATTTGAATATATGAATATAAATTTGGCAAAATCGCATGGAATGCCCGTTGTTATGGACAGTGGTATAACAGTAATGCCAATATTTCATCCGAATTATTTGATATTAAAGCCTGCCGCCAAACGCGATGTTTGGACTGCATTGCAAAATGTTCAAAATATCTTGAAAAACGCATAAAATTAAATAATAATCTGCATATGTTTAATAAAGGAGTCGAACATTAAACCTGCATTTAATCGTGATAATCGCCGTGATACGGGACCACGTATGAATAATCGCATTACAGCCAAGACTGTACAAGTTATCAGTTCTGATGGACAGAATATGGGCGTAATGCCAATAAATCAAGCATTACAGATTGCGTCGGATGATGGGCTGGATTTGGTTGAAATGAACGCGAATGCGCCTGTTCCAATTGTGAAAATTATGGATTATGGTAAATTCAAGTACGAACAGAAGAAACGCGCGTCAGAGGCGAAAAAAAATCAAAAAACAACAGAATTAAAAGAAGTTTGGATTAAACCTTTTATCGAAGAAAACGATTTGAATATCAAACTGAAAAAAGTTTTTGAATTTTTAGCTGATGGTAACAAGGTAAAAATTTCTGTTATGACCAAGGGGTCAAAAAAGGTTTTGGCGCGTGGTAAAGATGCTGTGCCAGAATTGTTCGCGCGTGTCTTAGATGTCGTTGGGGACAAGGGTACTATGGAATCAAAATCAAAACCAGACGAAAGAACAAAATCAATTATAATCGCACCTGCGAAATAAAAAATCCCCAATTTGGGGATTTTTTTATATCAAGCACGCCAATGTTGCGCCTGCATTTTTCAGCATAAACCATCCGATTCTGTAATCTGTGGCATACACTGTGAACATAAACAGTGCTAATATTGCGATAACCAGAATCACACTGCCGCGTTTTCCACGCATGCAATACAGTGATATGTTATAAAACAAGAACAGAATATATATATCAACCATCATACTGATAACCCATATTGAAACACAGTTAAACGCCAATGCATTTAATACCAGTATCGCAGGGTATATAAAGAATACAGATGCCAAACCTTTGATTGCGATTTCCCAATCACGTTCGCCGCCAGTAATTTCTGATACCAGCATCAACAGTCCGCCCATGACAAACAATAATGCAACCGCCAGTACAGGCACTATAATAATTGCTGTGAATATAGCCCCCAATGTAATTGATGCGCCACCAAGCAATCTGATGAACAAAACCAATAATCCGCCCATCAAACCATACAAGAAAGCCTTTAACATAGATTCTTCCATGTTTCCATCGGCAACAATCTTGGTAAAATAGCGTTTGGGATTTACAATAACATCATGGATGTGTTTCAGCGCGTTTCTAAATTTTTTCTTCATAATTATACCCCCATTTGATTATTTATATTTTTGCTTTATAATTACAAAAAATCAATGGAAAAAAAGATGATAAAAGTAACTATTGCAGGACGCCCAAATACAGGCAAGTCCACATTATTTAATGCGTTGACAGGTACGCGTGATGCGTTGGTTCATGACAGGCCAGGTGTTACACGCGACACGATTTCTGGTACATTTCGTGATCGTTCGTACACGCTGTATGACACGGCTGGACTGGAAAACGCGCGTTCTGGCATTGCGCTGGATTCAACCAATATGGCGTTTTCTGCGATTGCAAATTCTGATGCAATATTGTTTGTTGTTGATGGACGTGCGGGATTGACGAACGAAGACCTTGACTGGGCCCGTTTGGTAAAGCGCAAAAGCCATGCGCCAGTATTATTGTTAGTAAATAAAAGCGAATCGGACAAGCGTTTATCAAATGTTCATGAATTTTACAAACTGGGGTTTGGTGAACCTGTATTGATTTCTGCAGAACACAAGCGCGGATTTGATGCTATATATGAATTTTTGGATAAAATCGCAGGTGAACCAGTAATATCTGAACAACAAACAGAATCTGTTCCAGATAATCGCATCAAGATTGCGGTACTGGGTCAGCCAAATGTTGGTAAATCGACATTTGTAAATCGTGTTTTAGGCGAAAAAAGACAAATTGTAATGGATGCGCCTGGGGTTACGCGTGATACAGTAAAAATTCCAACCAAATTTTATGGTCGTGACATTGTCTTGATGGACACTGCTGGTCTGCGTCGCAAGGCTGGTGTTACAGACGATGTTGAAACACTGTCTGCATTAAAGTCATTGGATGCAATTGACAAGGCAGATGTTGTGATACTGATGGTTGACGCAACCAAGAATATTGAAAATCAAGCATTGGGTATTGCGTCGCGTGTTTATAATGCAGGAAAAATTTTATGTGTGGCATTGAACAAATGGGACTTGGTTGAACCTGAATTGCGTGATGAAAAATTATTGAAATTAAAACATCAGTTTTCAAATTCTTTTCACCAGATTATAAAGCCGATGATATTGGCTGTATCTGCTGAAACGGGCACTGGTGTTCAAAATATGTTCCGCAGAATTTATGAACAGTGGGATATTTCGATGGCTCAGGCCCCAACCAGTTTAATAAATCGAATTGTTGAAAAGTTGGTTGCAGACAGACAGCCACCGTTGTCGCGTCTAAAGCGTCCAATGAAGATTAAATTTGCGCGTCAAACGGGCCGTCATCCGATGAAAATAACAATCAATGTTGGTGGTGCATCTGATATACCAGAATCTTATACGCGTTATTTGCGTCGCGGATTGGCAACTGCGTTAAAGTGGGAACATTTGCCTATTATTATTGAATATGATAAATCAGAAAATCCATATGATTAAAAACATCGGTTTATACCGGTGTTTTTTTTATATATGTAATATAAAATATGTTATAATAAATCCTGTACAGAGAGAGATTATATGAAACGCACAGCTGAAAATATTATTTCATTAAAAAATATCAACAAAAGTTTTCCGTTGGAACTTGGCGGTGAACAGCAGGTCCTGTTTGACATAAATTTTACAATCAAAGCCGGTGAGTTTGTTGCGATTATGGGGCCCAGTGGTTCTGGTAAGTCAACCTGCATGAATATTATCGGTGCGCTGGATACGGCCAGTTCAGGTACATATGAATTATACGGTCGTGATGTAACAGGTTTGACACCTGATGAATTGGCAACTGTCAGAAACGAGCATATTGGTTTTGTCTTTCAACAGTTTAATTTGCTGCCAAAGCGCAGTGTTTTAGATAATGTTATGCTGCCATTGATGTATCGTGGACTGCCGATGAGTGAAAGAGTAGACCGTGCGCGTGAAATGTTAAAACGCGTTGGTTTGGAAAATTTTGAAAGTTATCTGCCGACACAGTTGTCTGGTGGCATGAAACAACGCGTTGCAATTGCACGTGCATTGGCTGGTAATCCAAAACTTATTTTGGCAGACGAACCAACAGGTGCGTTGGACAGTAAAATGGGTAATGAAATCTTAAAGTTTTTCAAAAAACTGAACGAAGAAATGGGAATTACAATTGTAATGATTACACACGAATTTGATATTGCGAAATATGCGGACAGACTGATACATATTCGTGACGGGAAAATCAATTATGACGGCAAAATTCCAAAAGACGACAGAAATCTGTAAGTTAGGGCAGGGGGTAAATATGACATTTAATGACATTTTGAAAGAATCTTGGCTGTCTATCAGTGGAAATAAAGTGCGTTCATTCCTGACGGTTTTGGGAATTATTATTGGTGTAATGGCAGTTGTGATAATGGTTGCGGTTGGGGAAACTGTTCAAAAATCAATTACTGATCAGTTTTCGTCACTTGGGACAAATACAATCATGATTCGTGCTGGGGCCGCCCAACAAGCCGGTGTCAGAACAGGTAACCGTAATACATTGACAATTCAAGATGCTGAATTTATTGGTCGTTTACCAGATGTTATGGCTGTAACACCTGTGCAAAATGGCGCAGCTCAGGCAATTTATGGCAATAAAAACTGGGGTACATCAATGGTTGGTGCATATCCAGATTATACAACCGTACAGAATATAGAAATGGAATATGGAACATTCTTTGATACATCGGCGGTTCGTAATGCGTCAACATATGCAGTTATTGGACCAGAGACAGCCGAACAATTGGGATTGCCTAAAAATCCAGTGGGGGAAATTATCCGTGTACAAAATACACCATTTGTTATTATCGGTGTGACACGTGCCAAAGGTGATTCCGCAATGGGCAGTCAGGACGACATGATTATTATTCCAATCACAACCCTGAAAAAAAGATTACAAGGGTCAAGATTCCCAAATTCGGTTAATATGGTGGCATTAAAACTGTTTGCAGATTCCGATAACAATTTGGCAATTGAACAAATAACCGCACTGTTACGTCAAAGACACAGATTGAAAGAAGATGCAGTTGATGATTTTCAAATTATGGATATGAAACAGGTTATGGAAACAATGACAACCGTAACAGGCTATATGAAATTATT
>JAZLAZ010000014.1:0-4077 GCA_045613445.1 Candidatus Enterousia sp.
GAATACATCCCAATGCCAGAACGTCCAGTTGACAAACCATTCTTGATGCCAATTGAAGACGTATTCTCTATCACAGGTCGTGGTACAGTAGTAACAGGTCGTGTAGAATCTGGTGTTATCAAAGTTGGTGACGAATGTGAAATCGTTGGTTTGCGTCCAACACAGAAAACAACAGTTACAGGCGTAGAAATGTTCCGCAAATTGTTGGATCAAGGTGAAGCCGGTGATAACGTTGGTTTGTTGTTGCGTGGTACCAAGAAGGAAGATGTAGAACGCGGTCAGATTATCTGCAAACCAGGTTCTATTACACCACACACAGACTTTGAAGCTGAAGTTTACGTATTGACAAAAGAAGAAGGTGGCCGTCATACAGCATTCTTCTCTAACTATCGTCCACAGTTCTTCTTCAGCACAACAGACGTAACAGGTACAATTACATTGCCAGCAGACAAAGAAATGGTTCTGCCAGGTGACAACGTTCGTATCACAGTGCAATTGATTGCACCTATTGCTATGGACGAAGGCCGCCGCTTTGCTATCCGTGAAGGCGGACGCACAGTTGGTGCAGGTGTTGTATCAAAAATTATTAAATAATTAAACAATCTTGGGCGGTGTAACTGAATTAAAAGCGTCAGTGATTACCGCCCAGATAAATATAAGGAAAACGAATAATGGTACCAGCATCTAAAATTCGCATCAAGTTGACAGCGTTTGATCATCGCGTCTTGATGGAATCGGTCGAAGAAATCGTTAAAACAGCAAAACGTACAGGCGCAGACGTTGTCGGTCCTGTTCGCTTGCCAACATTGATTCAAAAATTTACAGTCAACCGTTCACCACACGTTGATAAAAAATCACGTGAACAGTTCGAAATCCGCAATCATAAAGCGGTCGTAGATATTGTAAATCCAACCCCTCAGACAGTAGATGCCTTGATGAAGTTGGATTTGGCATCAGGTGTTGATGTAAAAATTAAATTGTAAAATAAAAAATAACTGCTAGTGTTGGTGAGAGCAATAATAAATCAGACCAACCAACTGGCATAAACAAAGGCAAAAAAAATGAAACGTAGCGGAGTAATTACAACAAAAATAGGAATGACGCGACTGTATGATGATGGCGGTGTCGCACACCCAGTAACAGTATTGTCTGTTGGTGATTGCACTGTCATTGGAAATCGCACGCAAGAAAAGAACGGCTATATCGCAAATATTTTAGGTTTGCGTGAAGCAAAGGCAAAACATGTTGCAAAGCCACAGGCTGTTGCGGCGGAAAAGGCGGGTTTAAAACCATATCGTAAGGTTGTAGAATTCCGTGTGTCAGACGACTGTGTTATCCCAGCGGGTACACAATTGTTGGCATCTCATTTTGTTGCCGGTCAATTCGTTGATGTCCAAGCAACAAGCAAAGGTAAAGGATTCCAGGGTGCAATGAAACGTCATAACTTTGGCGGTAAAGAAGCAACCCACGGTGTTCTGAAAGCTCATCGTTCTATCGGTGGTACTGGTATGCGTGAATGGCCAGGTCGTGTTTTGAAAGGTAAAAAGATGGCTGGACAGATGGGTAATGAAACTGTCACAGTTCAGAACTTGAAAGTGTTCGGTACGGACGAAGCAGAAAATTTAATCTTCGTAGAAGGCGCAGTTCCAGGTGCAAATGGTACATTTGTTCTGGTTACAGACGCAGTTAAAAAAGAACACAAAGATTTGCCAGTTCCAACAAAAACAGTTGTTACAGAAACAGCAGGAACTGAAGAAACAGCAACCGAAACAGAAGCTGTTGTAGAATAATTAAATAAACGACAGCAAGAGCGAGGTAAATAAAATGCAATTAGATATTATAAATTTTGATGGCAAAAAAGTTGGTTCTGTTGAATTGACTGACAGCATCTTTGGTTTGGAACCACGTGCAGATATCTTGCACCGTGTTGTTACATGGCAACGTGCAAAACAACGCGCAGGCACACATGCAGTTAAAACTGTATCTGATGTTGCGGGCAGTGGTAAAAAAGCTTTCAAACAGAAAAAGACAGGTAATGCACGTCAGGGTGAAAGATATAATGTTCACATGCGTGGCGGTGGTGTTGTACATGGACCAGTTGTTCGTGACCACAGCATTGATTTGCCAAAGAAAATCCGTTCTTTGGGTTTGAAAATGGCTTTGTCTTCCAAGGCACAAGATGGCAGCTTGGTTATCATTGATTCTGAAAAATTGGCAGCTGCAAAAACAAATGCGTTTGCAAAACAATTAAAAAAATTGGATATCGCATCTGCTTTGTTCGTAGGCGCAACAGAATTAGATGAAAACTTCAAGAAATCAGCAGCAAATATCGCAAATATCGATGTTTTGCCAACAATGGGCTTGAACGTTTTGGATATTCTGAAACATGAAAAGTTGGTCTTGACAGCAGATGCAGTAAAAGCAGTCGAAGCAAGATTGGCATAATAGATAAGAATTGAAGGTAAACAAAATGGCAGAAAAAAAAGTTAGTGCAGAGAAAAAAGTTGTGGCGACAGCTGGTATTTATGATATACTGCGTCGTCCGATTATCTCGGAAAAGGCAGCAAAACTGTCTGAAAATAACGGTGTCGCTTTTGAAGTTGCAGCAAATGCAACTAAAGAAGATGTTGCACGTGCAGTCGAAGCAATCTTCAATGTAAAACCAACAAAGGTAAACATTGTTGTTGTTAAAGGTAAGGTTAAATCTTTCCGTGGTCGTGGCACAGGTACACAACGCACTGTTAAAAAAGCATATGTATCTTTGCCGGCAGATGCAAAACTGGATTTGTCCGCAAATATATAGTATAATAAACGGCCTTGGCAGAGAACCCAGAATAAATGGATGCTAGTGTCAAGGTATAAACAAAGGTAAGAAAAAATGGCATTGAAACATTATAAGCCAACAACACCAGGTACACGTGGTTTGACACAGGTAGACCGCAGTGAATTGCACCGTGGTGCGCCAGAAAAGGCATTGACAGTTGGTTTGAAGTCCAAAGGTGGACGCAATAATTTTGGTCATGTAACTGTTCCACATCAGGGTGGCGGTCACAAACGCAAATATCGTTTAATTGATTTTAAGCGCAAGAAATTGGACATTCCTGCAACAGTTGTTCGTTTGGAATATGATCCAAACCGTACTGCATTTATTGCATTGATTGAATATACAGACGGTGAACGTGCTTATATTTTGGCACCACGTGATTTGAAAGCAGGTGATGTTGTTATCTCGGCTGCGCATGCAGATATTAAACCAGGTAACACAATGCCATTGAAAAATATGCCAATCGGTACAATCGTACATAATGTTGAATTAAAACCAGGTGCTGGTGGTCAGTTGGCTCGCAGTGCTGGTTGCTATGCTCAATTAATGGGTAAAGACGGCGTTTATGCACAGATTAAAATGAACAGCGGTGAGTTGCGTAAGGTTCATTCCGATTGTTTGGCAACAGTTGGCAGCGTATCTAATCCAGATCAACGCAATGTCAATTTGGGTAAAGCTGGTCGTGCACGTTGGTTGGGTATCCGTCCATCAGTTCGCGGTATGGCAATGAACCCAGTAGATCACCCAATGGGTGGTGGTAATGGTCACTCTAAGGGCCACGAACCGGTATCACGTACAGGTATTCCAGCCAAGGGATATCGTACCCGTAGCAATAAACGTACTGCAAAGATGATTATCCGCAGCAGACATTTGGCGAAAAAGAAATAATAAGTAAAAAAACGGAGTAAATGATGTCTCGTTCAGTATGGAAAGGTCCTTATGTTCATCCTTCTGTTTTGAAAAAAACAGCAGTTGCAAATGAAAAAAACGACCATAAACCAATCAAGACCTGGTCCCGTGGCAGCACGATCGTGCCACCAATGGTTGGATTGACATTCGAAGTACACAATGGTAATAAGTTCATTCCTGTATCAATCGTAGAAGATATGATTGGTCATAAATTGGGTGAATTTGCCCCAACACGTACTTTCAAAGGTCACGCAGCAAACAAAAAAGCCGCAGCAGGCAAAAAATAATATGGGGTAATTAGTTATGACAACTACAAGATATGGAATTAAAGAAAATCAGGTTCG
>JAZLAZ010000015.1:0-1174 GCA_045613445.1 Candidatus Enterousia sp.
ATTATCACAATCGCTTTACTTACAACACCGCTATATATTCCAAAACTGATTGAAAAGCCGTTGCAAAAGGCACAGTCTGAGACAATAAAAGCGGTAGAAAATGCACTTGCAAAAGCAACAGACTTGTTGTCTGGTTTTGAAATTATTAAAAACTATTCAACAGAGAAAAAAATTATCTCTAAGTTCAAGTCGGTCAACGATACGGCGATGGATAAATGTTTACAGGAATCACAACTGGATGCAGTTGCTCAACTGATAACCACCTTGATTTCCTATTTATCATATTTCATCGTTCTTGCATATTCTGCTTGGCTTGTTTGGAAAGGCGATTTTTCCGCGGGCGACTTTTTTGTTGCTATCGGAATGATTGACCAACTGTCTTATCCCTTGATTTCGTTGGCGGGTATCACTCGACAACTCATTGCGATAAAACCGACATGTCAAAAAATGAACGAGTTCCTTAAAGACACAATGCCAGTTCAAGAGGTTGATACAGACTACTTCTTTAAGGATAGAATTAAATTTCAGAATGTACATTTTGCATACAGTTCAGCAACACCAATTCTAAATGGTTTAGATTTGACCATTGAAAAAGGGAAACGCTATTTGTTGCAAGGTCCAAGCGGATGTGGAAAAACTACGGCGGTTAATCTGTTGTTGCGGTATTATGATGTAAATAGTGGTGAAATCTATATTGATGACAACAGAATTGATACCTTCAACAGCACATACGGTTTTATGACCGTAGTTCGACAAGAAGCAACCTTGTTCAATGATACATTGAGAAACAATTTAACGATGTATCAAAATGTTACTGATGCAGATATTTTGTCTGCCTTAAATTCTGTCGGATTAGAAAAATTTGCTTCAACAGATATGCTAAACAGTGTTGTGTCCGAGGATGGAAGCAATTTCTCCGGTGGAGAAAAGAAACGAATTTGTCTTGCCCGTGCACTTTTGCGGCATACAGATATCTTAATATTGGACGAACCGCTTGCAAATTTAGATACAGAAACCGCTGAAAGAATTGAGGAGTTGTTATTATCCATTAAAGACAAAACACTTATTATCGTTTCGCATCAATTTAGTCAAGAAAAGATATCCGCATTTGATGCGGTGTTGGACTTCTCTTAGGTGTTAAATGCCCCGATGAGTTGGTGCAAATTTGGTGCAA